>JASJCJ010000070.1 GCA_030066045.1 Calothrix sp. MO_167.B12 | reverse complement strand
GAATGAATAAACTGCCTTTGCCAGCAATTATCCATTGGAAGGGCTATCACTGGGTTATTTTGTACGGTCAGCATGGCAACAAGTATATTATTGCCGACCCAGGAGTAGGGATTCGTTATCTTGATCGCAAGGAGTTCACCAAGGGTTGGGGCAATTGGGTGATCCTTTTACTCAAGCCTGACCCAAGCCGCTTTTATGCCCAACCTGACGATAAATTTACTGGTTTTTCGCGATTTATCAAGCGAGTATGGCCTTATCGCGGCATGATTTTGCAGGCTTTATTCTATGCCCAAATTATTGGTATACTCTCCTTAACTACACCTTTTTTGATTCAAATCCTCACCGATGACGTGCTAGTTAGAGGTGATACACAGCTTCTAGCTGCGGTGGTAATCGCGGTTATAGTTAGTAGAATTATTAGCAATGCCCTGAGACTAGTTAAAAGTAATATTATTGCTAATTTTTCTGAAAAGATAGAGTTAGAATTTGTCATGGAATTTGGGCGCAAAATTCTGCGATTGCCCCTGAATTACTATGAAACCCGTCGCAGCGGTGAAATTATCAGCAGACTCGAAGATATTCAAGAGATTAACGATCTAATTGCAGAGGTGGTTTTGAGTTTTCCCAGCAAGGTGTTTATCGCCCTGTTTTCCTTTGGAGTGATGGTTATCTATAGCTGGAAACTAACCATAGTTTCAATTATCATTGCTGTGGTGATGAACCTATCTACCTTGATTTTATTGCCTACAATTCAGCAAAAAGTTCGTAAAACTTTAGTTTTGGATGCGGAAAATCAAGGGGTTCTCGTGGAAACTTTTAAAGGAGCCCTCACCCTAAAAACTATTAATGCTGAACCAAAATTGTGGGAAGAACTTCAAAGCCGTTTTAGTCGCCTAGCAAATGAAAACTTGAGTACTGCTCAAATTGGCATTTTCAACAGAAGATTCTCTGGATTAGTTTCCGGTATTGGTAGTGCACTGTTGCTTTGGTTCGGTTGTATTCTTGTCATTAATAATGAATTAAGTATCGGGCAATTCTTGGCTTTTAATGGCATGAAAGAGAATTTTTTGGGCTTAATTAGTTTTGGAATTGATTTTGTGGATGATTTGGCAAAGGCTAAAACTGCTATACAACGCTTTACGGAAGTTACCGACTCCACACCTGAAAATCCAGACGATACTAAAAAGCCCTTTGCTAAAATTTCTGGCAATGCCGATATTGTTTGCACCAATCTCAACTTTTATTATCCTGGCAGAGTTGAATTACTAAAAGATTTTTCCCTCACCATTCCTGGGGGTCAAGTCACTGCCATAATTGGAGAATCAGGCTGTGGAAAAAGTACCCTGGCAAAAATAATTGCCAATTTACATCCCCTACAGTTGGGAAATATTCGTATTGGTATCTATAACATTCAAGACTTGGCATTAGATTGTCTGCGGCAACAGATTGTTCTCATTCCCCAAGACTCCCACTTTTGGAGTCGCTCGATTATGGAGAACTTTCGCTTGGGTTCGAGTAACATAACCTTTGAGCAGATTGTCCAAGCTTGTCAGATTGCCCAAGCTGACGACTTTATTGGCAAACTACCTGACGGGTATCAAACTGTCTTAGGTGAATTTGGCTCCAATATTTCTGGAGGGCAGCGGCAAAGACTGGCTATTGCTAGAGCCATTCTCAATGACCCACCGGTTCTGATTTTAGATGAATCAACCTCTGGTCTCGACCCGGTGAGTGAATCTAAAGTTCTTAAAGGAATCTTATCTCATCGACGAGACAAAATCACTATCCTGATCAGTCACCGCCCTAGTGTAGTCCAGTTAGCTGATTGGATCGTGATGCTTTCCAAAGGTCAGTTAAAAATCCAAGGCACTCCAGAGGATTTGCGCGATCGACCTGGCGAACACTTAAATTTTCTTGGCATAGGGCATAGGGCAAAAATGAACAATTAGCAATTAGCAATATGATTCGTATTCTGATAGTAGATGACCAAAAGAGTATTAGAGACAGGATAAAGGCTCTGTTAGAGCCAGAGCAGGATTTTGAGGTGGTGGGTACTGCTGATGATGGTCGTACTGCGATCGAGCAAGTAAAGACCCTGCAACCTGATGTTGTCCTCATCGACATGGAGATGCCCGGTTTAGATGGCATCAGCGCCACGCAAATTATTTGTCAAGACTCTGCGAGTACCAAAGTTCTAGTTTTGAGCGGTTATGACAGTCATGATTATGTTGCTAAATCTTTGTCTGCTGGAGCAAAGGGCTATCTGCTCAAAAACACTCCTACTAAGGAACTATACTCTAAACAGATTAATTATTGTAAGTTGGGTAGAGGAACGAAACCCAACAAAAACCAACTTGCTGTTGGGTTTCACTTCGTTCAACCCAATCTACGAAAAGTTAAGTTTTTAGCCGTTGGGAGTATAGAGGAAGCAATTCGATCTGTCTACAAAGGTTATGCTCAAATTGGACCTGAGCTGTTGGAAAAAATTATTTCTGGAGTTGAGCGATCGCATTCGGTGATGATCGGGAGAACTTCTGACAGGACGATGTCTGACGACAAGCCGCTTCGCGTCTACCCTAGCAGCGAAGAAAACCATATTTCCGAAGATAGTGGGCAAATCCAAATTTCCAAGACTTCTTCTTTGGTTGCTCCAGGAGCGAAGGAATCTGAGGCAAGTCTTATACCTAGCACCCCTGCTCCCTTGAGCCAAATTAACGTATCCGAAGATACTCTTGCCCCCATTGAAGAAAAAGAATTTCTACCCTCTGTTAGTGTTTGGACTACTCTCGGCGGCATTTTTATCTCCAGTGCTGTAGCCATAGCCCTCTTTCTTGGCTCTATTATCCAATATAAGATAACTATCAAAACCAAGGCAATCGTCCGTCCTGCTGGGGAATTGCGCTTGGTGCAATCCTCTATAGAAGGCAGAGTAATGAGCATCTCCCTGGAAAGGAATCAAACAGTGAAAAAAGGAGATCTCATTGCCAGCATTGATGACTCCCGCCTGCAAACGAAAAAGAGTCAACTCGAAACCAATATCCGGCAAGCACAATTACAACTCGCTCAAATTAATGCCCAAATTAGTGCCCAGGATAGCCGGATTTTAGCCGAAAGCGATCGCATCAACCGCGCTGTTGCCGCCTCTGTTGCTGAACTCAGGCGCAGCCAGAGGGAATATCGCGACAGGGGAATTATTAGCAATGCTGATGTGGAAGAAGCCGAGGCTAACTTAAGGATAGCTCAACAGGAATTCCAAAGAGCACAGACACAGTTAAAATCAGCTCGGGCAAATCTAAGAGCAACGGAAGCTGGTTTGGAAACAGCCAGAGCCCAGAAGAAGCGATATAATCCGATTGTAGAAGCCGGAGCCCTTTCTATGAATCAACTTGAGGAAGTGCGGCTGGCTGTTAAGCGGCAAGAACAAGAGCTTGAAGTGCAAAAAGCCACAGTTGAGGCACAAAAACAAACCATCGAACAGCAACAAAAAGCGGTGGAGGCTGCTGTTGCTAAACTAAAACGTGCCAAGGCTGCTCTCGATCCTAGTAATGCTGAAGTAGCGATCGCCTCTGAGAAAATCCGCCAAGAAAAAGCCACAGGTGTTGCCACTCTCTCTACATTAAACAAAGAACGGGAATCTCTCATCCAGCAGCGGATTCAAATTCAGAACCAGTTACAACGCGATCGCAAAGAACTTCAACAAATAGAAATCGACCTCAGTCAAACTTCTATTACCGCCACAGCAGACGGCATCATCGCCAAGCTGAACCTGCGTAACCCCGGTCAAACCGTGCGACCTGGAGAGGAAATTGCCCAAATTATTCCCACTAATGCCCCCTTGGTACTCAAGGCATCGGTATCTCCCAAGCATATTAGCAAGTTGGCAAAAGGTCAAAAGGTGCAAATGCGTGTTTCTGCCTGTCCCTATCCAGATTATGGCACTCTTGGGGGTGTGGTCAGTCATATTTCTGAAGATACCATTCAACCTCAAAGCATTGGTAGTTCTGCGGTTTCTTCTACTTCTAAAACCAGCAAGAAGGGCGGTGACAATGGGTTGTATGAGGTGACTATTAGGCCAGATAAACTGATGCTAGGTCAGGGCAAAAACCAGTGTCCAATCCAATTGGGTATGGAGGGCAAAGCTGATATTATATCTAGGGAAGAGACTGCACTGAAATTCTTTCTTAGAAAGGCAAGGCTGTTTACCAACTTTTGAGGTTGCTGTTTAAGCTCAGTCAGGGTTTGATACCCTATAGTACAAATGAATGGGGGGAACTTCAGAATATTAAGAAATATTTCGCCAACAGTGTCTTCGCTACTTTCCCCCCTAATAAGGATGCTGCTGGCGAATAGTAGGTCTGACCCCTCACTATGGGTAGAAACAATCTGACTCGCATTCCCGAAATACCGCCCACAGGCTAGAAGCCTGGACGGCAGTCGCTACAACGGGGGGAACCCCAACGGACAGTTTGCACAAGTCGGGGAACCCGCCCATGCAACTGTTCTCTGCAACGCGCTGCCTCGGCTATCGGAGCAAAGCCGCCGACCCAGGCTACTTTACGAGAAGGCTTACGCCTACGTTCAAGTAGCCGCACCATTCTATGGTGACGGCGGGATTTTGGTCATAACGAGGGGTGTTACCCCTGATTCGCCATTGGTATTCTTAATAAGGAGAGGGTAAGAGAGGGTTGGGGTAACTCAAGCAGGTTTATTGCAGAGCGATCGCTTAACATTCTAGCGCACAGCAGTTGTTTCGCTAGCCACTCCCACTAAATTGGCAGTTGTTTCCCACATTCGTCGGGCTTTTTCATCATCGCGGGCTTGGGGAGAAACTCTTTGCACAAATGCCTGACGGTTTTGGCTGTTGCGATTTCCCCAACTCCAATAAGCACCTGATTGTTTGAATTCAGAATCGGCAACAACAGCCGCTACCCTTTCCCCAGCTAGTTCCTGAGATACGTATCCTTTAGTAATATACTTTTGGAATAATGGGAAAAGTTTCTGGAATAGACGATAGTGATTGCGGAACAATGGGGTATCTGCAACACAACCGGGATAAAGGGAAGTAAAGGTGATACCTGTGGAATCGTGATAGCGTCGATGTAATTCCAGCATCGTTAGGACATTGCACACTTTACTATCCTTGTAAGCTTTCACTGGCTCAAACTTTTTCCCATCAACCATGGATATAGGTTCCTTAAAACCAGCTTCAAAACCTTCAAATTTTCCTAAATCCGGACGTGGGTAAACTTTACCACCTGGTTCATCCGGATTGTGGGTAACAGTACCTAAAATTACCATGCGTTTATCAGCAAGGGGTGATTTTTTCAGATCCTCCAGCATCAGATTACACAACAAAAAATGACCAAGATGGTTAGTAGTCATGGTTAATTCATAACCTTCTGGACTTCGTAAAGGTTCCTTGAGCAAGGGCATATATATAGCTGCATTACATACCAAAGCACGGAGGAATCTGCCACTGGCTGTAAACTCCCTAGAGAAACGCCGAACGCTCTCTAAATCACCCAAATCGATTTGCATGATGCTATAGCTATCTTGTGGGATGTCCAAGGAGCGAGCAGCTTCTCCAGCTTTCCTCACATCACGACAAGCCATGACTACGTGCCATCCCTTATTGACAAGTGCTTTAGTGGCATACAAACCCACCCCTGATGAAGCACCTGTAATTACAACTGTTGGTTTTTGGTTTTGTTGCATTTTGTTAAAGCTAAATTAATTACCATTGATTGCTTCTATGATCTCATAATAAGTGAATCAAACGCTATCGATGGTATTCGCGGATGGGATTGGGGATGATAAGGTAGCGCTATTCTAAGCCAATCGCCGGTGTTCGGAAGATAATTTTCTATCATTATCTCCATCGACTTGCATTACGATTTCCATCTCTTGCAGTTGCTGTTTTAACCAATTATGAAACAAATCAGCCATAATTTCCAGGCGTAATTCTTCATTCAATTCTGGGTAAATTATTTCTTCAACCCAAATTAAATGAACTCCTTTTGATGTGACAATGGGCTTCATAATTTGCGGTGGCGTTGCAGCAAATACAGACGCTGCTATCTCAGCTTTAAAATCAGTGCGGCGTTTAATACCTTGATAACCCCCAGCTCTTCTAATTTCTGGTTCTTTAATATATTGACGAGCAATTTCTTGGAAGCTAATTTCACCTTCTTGGAGAGCATAAAATAGTTCTAGTGCTAAGTCTTCATCATCTAGAACTACTTCATAGGTGACGGCTCCTGTATAGTCTAGTTGATGCTGATAAAAAAAAGGTTCTACTTGTTCAGCGAAAAGATGATTTGCTACTTTACTGGATAATAAGTTGGTTTGGTTTAATTCTTCAAAATCATCTAGGGACAAATGATATTGTTTTAACCAGCTCCAAGTATCCTCTGTTTTTATTAATTGGTTGGCAATTCTAAAATCATCTGCTTCTTGTTGTATTTCTTCAATTCCTGTTTGAATACCAATAGCTGCTGATGCTTCAGTGATAATTTTACGAGTAGCGATCGCTTCTAATGTTTCAGGCATCTGACAGGATATTTTTAGATAGTTAATAATATCTTCTTCAGAAATTTTTAATAATTTTGACATCAGTTATTCCTCCTTGTTGGTATATTTGCTTGATAATCAATAATCTACCTGTATTATTGATAATTCTTATATTAGCCAATATAACAAATATAAAATCAAGGGCATTTAATACATTTTTAAATAATAAATATAGTTGGTTCAACACGAATAGAGATTGTACAAAAAGTATAAAAACAATCAATTTATATATTTTTAATTTATATGGATAAAAATATTTGTAAAAAATGTAATTAATAAAAAGATATAATATAATGTATGTAACTATAGATTGAGTCCTCCTTTTTGTAATTTTTTAAATGGATCTAAAATAAAGTCAATAACTCGACGCTGACGGATAATTACTTCTGCATTTGCGGTTTGTCCTGGTGTGAGCAAGATGGGTTTATTCGCATTTTGGATATAGGGCTGCTTGAGGGTGATTTCTAACTGAAAAGTTTCCACTTGTCCTTGATTAGTTTCCTTAATTTTAGAATCTGGAGAAATCCAATTAACTCTTCCTGGTACTACTCCATAATCTTGGAAAGGGTAGGCATCAAATTTAATTTTGACTGGCATTCCTACTTTTAAAAAACCACTATTTCTACTAGTCATTTCAGCTTTGAGGATTAGCTCACTACCTTTGGGTGCAATTTTAGCTATAGTTTGACCAGGTTGAACAACTGTGCCTGGTTGGGCAATCGGGAAAGTAAAAATAGTACCATCAATCGGCGATCGCACCATTTTTTGTTGTAGTTGAATACCTAGAGAGGTAATCTGACTTTTGGTTTGAGCAACTGATGATTTTTGGGTAGAAATTTGCCTTTGTAATTCTTTAAGTTGAGTTTGATTTCTGAGCAAAGCAAGTTTCCCTGCATTGACAATACTTTTATAAGTATTTTGCTGTTCTTCCCAGGCAAGTTTTGCTTGTTGAATATCAGACTGAGCTTGGTTAATAATTGCCCGATAGCGATTTTTCTGTTCTTGAAAACCAAGTTTAGCCTGCTTTTTCTTGGATGCTGCTTGTAATTTTAATTTTTGACTAGCTGCGGCTAATTTTCGTAATTCTACCACTTTAGTTTGAGCGATCGCTCCTTGTTTCCATAATGAACGATAGCGTTTGACTTCCATTAAATCTCTACGCCAATTACTAGCGGCTAATTGATATTCTGTTTGGCTGGAATTGATTTTTTGTTTTGCTTGTTCGACTTGAGCTAGTTTTTCCCATTTTTGTAATTGATAATTGCTGCGTTTGGTATCAAAATTTTGTTTGGCTTGATTTATTTGGGCAATTTTTGCTAATTGTTGAGCCTGGTTTTGCTGTTCTTGGACTTGCAAAGCCAGCATAATTTGATTTTTAGCTAACTGTAATTGAGTGATGCGATTAAGTAAGCCTTCTAACCGTTTGTGAGCTTGTTGTAAATCTGTACGGAGAATCTGAGACTCAATTTCTACTAGCAATTGTCCTGCTCGAACAGTTTCCCCTTCCTTAACCCCGACATTAATTATCTTGCCACCAACAGCAGCATCTAATTTATAGGTTGAACCTTTGGGTTCCAGTCTTCCCCTAGCACTACCAGTTTCATCAACCCTAGAAAACATTGCCCAGGGTAAAGCGATGGCAGTAAATCCTACTAGGAAATATAGTATAGAACGAGTCCAACGCTGAGGTAAAGCATCTAACAATTCCTCAGTACCATAAGACCAATTTTTTTCTCTAATTAAGTCCGGATGAGGATTGTGATATTTGTTGTTTGTTGTATTTGTCATCTAATTTTTCAATGTTGACAGTTGATGGTTGTTAGTTGTTAGTTGTTAGTTGTTAGTTGTTAGTTGACAGTTGACAGTTGACAGTATTTAATTCTTCCCTCCATCACTCCTTCACTCTTTCCCTCCTTCCCTCCATCACTCCTTCACTCCTCCCCTCCTTCCCTCACAACTGCTGCTGATTGAGGTAAAAATAATGACCTTTTTGAGCAATTAATTCATCATGGGAACCACTCTCAATTAACACACCACGATCCAATACCAGAATTAAATCTGCATTGCGGACAGTGGATAAACGATGGGCAATAATTACACTGGTACGCCCTTGCAAAATGTGCTTGAGGTTGTTCTGGATAATACGCTCTGATTCTGCATCTAAATGACTTGTAGCCTCGTCGAAAATTAGTAAACGAGGATTCCCTAGCAAAGCCCTAGCGATCGCTAGACGTTGACGCTGTCCCCCGGAAAGCATTCCCCCACCTTCACCTATTTGGGTTTCATAACCCATAGGTAATTGCTGAATAAATTCGTCTGCACCCGCTAACTTGGCAGCAGTAATGATTTCTGGGGTATCAAGCTCTGGGTGAGCAATGCAGATATTTTCCCGAATAGTTCCCCCAAATAAGAAGGTGTCTTGGTCTACTACCCCAATTTTTTGACGGAGCGATCGCAAAGAGATTCCCGTAACATCTTGTCCGTCAATATATATTTTACCCTCTGTGGGCGGATATAAACCTAAAATTAGTTTAGAAAGTGTAGTTTTCCCAGAACCACTCCGTCCTACCACCGCTACCGTCTGTTCTGGCAAAATTTCAAAGCTGAGATTTTCCAATACGTTCATCTCGCTTTCTGGATGGTAACGAAAAGTCACCTTGTCAAAGCGGATGTGTCCTCTCAATTGAGTTAAATGCTGGCGGGTTTGGTGTTGTAAGTCTTCCTCTGGTTCCGCTTCTAATACATCATTAATCCGTTCGGCGGCTACAGTTACTTCCTGGAGTTGGTTCCACAATACAGTTAACCGTTGGAAGGGACTAATCACATTCCCCAGCAACATATTGAAAGCAACCAATTGTCCAATGGTAAGTTGATTGTGAATCACCAGCCACGCCCCAAACCATAATAAACAGGTGGTTAACACAGATTCAATGGTGCTGCTCAAAACCTGTAACTGGTTCCCCACCACCTGTCCGGTAAAGGTCTTTTTAATCAACTTATTTAACCGCTCTTCC
The DNA here is from genome assembly GCA_030066045.1 of Calothrix sp. MO_167.B12. GTDB lineage: Bacteria > Cyanobacteriota > Cyanobacteriia > Cyanobacteriales > Nostocaceae > Calothrix_A. The sequence goes on along the minus strand of JASJCJ010000070.1, from coordinate 18,992 downwards.
CAACGCCAGCGCACTGTCTGCTCAATGGCCATGGAACGGATGGAACGAATCCCTGTCAAGGTTTGGATTAAATAACTATTCTCATTGGCTAGGGCGTTAAATACTTCTTTGGAAATACGCCGCAATAAAGGTGTCGCTACCAATGCCAGGAAGAAAAATGGCGGTACAATCAGCATGGATAATAATGCCATTTGCCAGCTATACCAAAACATCAACCCCAAATAAATAAACACCGTCATTAAGTCGAGGATGATGGATAGTGCTTCCCCAGTCAGGAAACGCTGAATTTTCTGATTTTCCTGGACACGGGACACAATATCGCCTACATAGCGAGACTCGAAGTATGCTAAGGGTAAACGGAAGGTGTGTTTAATAAAACCAACTATCAAAGCGACACCAATACGGTTGGCTGTGTGATCCAGTAAATATTGCCGTAGTCCATTCATCGCCACCCGAAACAGCCCAAACAGAACCATTCCCAAACCCACAGCCGTTAAAGTTAGGGTGCTACCTTGAACAATCACCCGGTCTAATAGTAGTTGGGTGAATAGGGGAGTAATTAGTCCAAAGATTTGAATAAATACACTGGCGACGAAAATTTCCAGTAATACTACGGAATGGGGCTTGACTAACTCCAAAAACTGCCACAATGGTGTAGTGACTTCCTGGTTTGCCTCTAATACATGAGTGGGTTCTAATAACAAAGCGTACCCAGTCCACCCTTCCATAAATTCCTCATGGCTGAGGTGACATAAACCCACCGCCGGGTCGCCCACAATTACTTTCTTCTTAGTAATTTCATAGACAACAATATAGTGATTACCTTGCCAATGAGCTATTGCTGGTAGGGATTGTTGGGTTAATTTATCAAAACTGGCTCTTACTGGTCGAGTAGCAAAACCAATGGTTTCGGCGGTAATAGCCAAAGCTTGCATGGATGCTCCACTGCGGTTGGTGTTTGCCATTTCCCGCAGCCGATTCAGACTCAAGCGTTTACCCCAATATTGAGCCACCATCAACAGACAAGTTGCTCCGCAATCAGCGGCACTTTGTTGTTCAAAGAAGGGATAACGTTTACTAATCCGTCCCCACAATTTCTGGATGCTGACTTGGGGACGGGGAAAGAGGGAAGACTGTTTTTCTGGTAATGGTAAAGTTTCGGATACAGCAGTATTATTTATATCTCTGTCATTACTAACAGAAGTCTGAAAATTATCCTCAGTACTGACATCAGAATTAACCATATCTGCTAATTCTGACCAATGTTCCAATGCCATTAACCAGTCAGCAGATTTAAGAATATAAATTACCGTGGGTTGAACCACTTGCCAAGATTGGGAATTAGTAGCCTCTGGAGGTACATAAACACTACCAGCAGTTAAGGATTTACCATTGTGATCAACCAACTCACCTTTTTGTAACAACCACAATCGAGAGTTATTCAATACTTCTGTTGTTACCTCCCCAGGATGGAGATGGTGTCGTTCAAATAAAGATAAAGCCTGAAAAATTCCCGTTCCTTTGGTATTGCGAGGTAGAGGTAATTTTTGATGAAACGATAGCAGTACATCCCAAATTTGTGCCCGTTGCCACAAGCGATCGCGGATGCTAGGATATTTAACCATCAAAGCTTGCAACTTATCTATGGGTAAATAACAAAGCTTTAAATTAGCTGATGCTCTAGCAGTATAGGAACCAAACTCCCCTTCAGGAAACAGACTTGACTCCCCAAAAGAAGCTCCCACACCCAGGGTAGTAATTAAATTGCGATCGTTATCTAGTAACCTGGCTTTACCTGTCAAAATAATATAAACACCAGATTTGGCACTTGCATTACTCCAAAACTGTTTAGCTACAGGTGGTTCAATAACTTCCACCGTTCCTAAATAACCTTCCAGTTCCGGTTCTGTTAGCGTCTCACCTAAAGTCATTGTAATTGGTTGACCTAGCTGTCGCACCTTAAACACTGATGGCATAAGTTTGTCTCCAAGACAGAATTAGGTATGACGCACCCAAGAAGCGAAAATACTCGATCCTAATTAACTCCAAGGAACGATCAATCTTCAGCTGGACTTGCTTCAATATTGGCTAGACAAATCTTTTCCCATTACCTATAGCAATCCAGTTTGATGATTGAACGAAATTAAGTAATAGGACACAATGTCATTGCGTTAGCGAAGCTCTCCCGAAGGGAGCAAGAGGCGTGCAGCGTTAGACGCGGAGCGGCTTCCCGGAGGGTAGCCAAATGTAGACACGAAGTGGCTTCGGTGAAGGGTAGCAATCGCAAGGGTTAGGATTGCTTTGCTTCGTAAGCGCTTCGCGCACGCTAACGCGTTTCTTGAATGCCCGAAGGGCTATACGCAATGACTGTAAATATTTTTGTTTATCTACTTAGGTGTTTGTAGTGGGCTGACACAGTTAAAGTGGTAAAATAGATTTTTGGGAAAAGCCTTAATTTATAAGGGATTGCGCGATTTTCCTATTGCACCATTTTAGTTGTGTCAGTCCAGTAGGGTGCATTAGCATCAGCGCGTAACGCACCATTCATCTCGATTTCGGTGCGTTGCGCTGCGCGACAACACAACGCCAGTCGCCTTATGTCGGGAAACCCGCCAACAGCGCTGGCTCCCCTACGTATTTTTTCAAAATCAAATATGACTCGGCATGACTGAATTTTTTGTCAGGTGGGCAGTGTCTGCCTTATTTTTCTAATTCAAAGTACAAGATATATATATTATTTATTACTTTGAATCAGGTTCAATGACAATTGAATTTCTGGTTTATACTTGGATGGCAAATCATAAATTTTTATACTTTTACTTTGTTGATTATCCATATTCATATTATTATTTTCACTCCTTTTCCTGGTAGAAAGACCCATTTTTTTCAATAATCGATTGACATGACGAGCGCAAATATCGATACCAAATTCCTTAGCTAAATGTTTACTCAACCATAGGGCAGTCCAAGATTTAAAAGAGTAGCCATAATCCCGAGGACTATTACTCACTAATTCTTTCAATCTCTGGAGATACTGCTCATTAACAACCTTTGGTCTACCTACTGGACGTTCGTGCCATTTATGCGCCATCCCGGCTTGGGCAATCGCAATCCAATATCTTGCCATTTCCTGAGAACAGCCTATAGTTTCACAAATATGAGCTTGGGACTTACCCATATCCGCTAGTAACATAATTTCAATGCGACGACGATATTCACGCTGCAAATCACTTTCTAAATTTTTGAGTAACTTCTTTCTTTGAAAAGGTGTCAAAAACTTACCTTCAGTAAAGTCATTATTTACAAAAATTCTGTGTAGGCTAGAAGATTGTGTCATAATTTTGAATCCATTACTGTCAATAAAATATACGCAAATGCATCCACTACAGTGATGATTTTACAACCAGTTATTTGGTATTAATAACTGCATAATTTAATTAGTCTATACAGTCTAATTCAGCGATAGAGATAATCTACAAATAACACCTATTTCAATACTTGTCGGTTAAGGGAAAAAAGTGACAAAAATCCTTTAACCCTTACCTTTTAACCTTTTCCCGAAAACAAATTTTGAGTGCAAAATGCTTAACCGAGTAGTATTGACACCTATTTCCTTTATAGTCATTTGCAAGGATTAAGGTTCGGTGCAGTTACTTTTTATTTATTTGCAGCACTATTTGAGTATGTCTACTAGGAAATAAAGAAAGCGAAATCAACTATCAGCTACATCATACTAATAGTTGATGTTGCTGATCGATTTTTATTCAATAGTTTGTTTCTCTATTGGAAGGACTTTATGTAAAAAAATCAAGTAAATTAATACCTAAGCCTCCATATAATTTTAATCCAACAAGATTGCCTGGGTACAGATATAATTTCCATGTAACAAACCATATGTATTCAGAAATAAGCAGTGTTTTATACAAAAACTCCTCTTGCCACCCTGAACAATAAATACTTGTACCTAGCAAATCAAAGAGAATCGATGATATTAATCAATTACTCAAATATTGACCACTTCAATTTTATGATCCTGATGTCAAGATTTTATGTGAAAAAAAATAATTCTTTACCTTAACTTAATATTAGTTTAACTGTATACATATTGCTAAAATTTAAAAGTTTATGAATATTAAAAAATAGTAATACCAATTCTGTATGAGGCTGCGCTTAATCGCCCTCACTCTGGAAGAGTGGAGCTACCCAAACAAAGCCCACCTAATTGTGGGCTGAATTCGGCGCATTTTTATAAAGAAATGGTATAAAAAATATTTTGATTTCAATTATAACGGCAAGAACTATTGTTTATAAATTTCTGACTTCCAGCGGTCACCAAATCGCTGTTTGAGAAAATCAGTAAACACTTGTATTTTAGTTGACAGATGACGGTTGATAGGATACAAAACACAAATAGAGATTTCTGGTGGACTATAGTCTGAGAGGATAGCCTTGAGAGTCCCCTGTTGTAAATCTTTACCCACAATAAATGTCGGTAAAAGAGCTATACCCAATCCCCTGATAGCAGCTTCTCGTAGCATCTCCCCATTATTAGAGCATAATGCCCCATGGACAGAAACTATATGCTCTCCATCTGTTCCTACGAGTTTCCACTGATTCCCAGTTGCTAAATATCCATAATGGAGACAGGAGCGATCGCGTAATTCCAGAGGATGGGTAGGGGTCTGATACCGATCTAAATAACTAGGAGCAGCACAAATAACCCGCTTGACTTTAGTAATGGGATGGACAACAAGGCTAGCTGCTAATGGTGGTTCAGCTATGCGAATGATGGCATCAAATCCTTCCTCAATCGGATCGACAAAGCGATCGTCTAATGTAACTTGTAGACGCAAATCAGGATATTGTGCCATAAAGTCTGCGATCGCAGGTGCTAAGTGCAGAGTACCAAAAGACATAGGAGCATTTATCTTCAAAATCCCTAATGGTTCTTTATGTAACCGGGAAACCGCTAATTCTGCTTCTTGTAAATCAGCCAAAATACTCACACATCTTTCATAAAAAGCAAGTCCGGTTTCTGTAGGACTTACCCGTCGCGTACTGCGATGTAATAACTGCACCCCTAATTCATTCTCCAAATTAATCACCAACTTATTAACCGCAGAGCGTGATGCTCCCATTTCTCTAGCTGCTGCCGTAAATCCACCGTGAGCAACTACCTGAGTAAAAGCTTTTATACTTGCAAGTTTATCCATTGATGGGGATATTGTAGACAATATAGATACAATTTATCTATTAAATTGATTATTGTCTTTTTTAAAGATACAAATCATAATGATATTAAGTTCAATTACAGCCATGTAATTATTGAAGAGCAACAAGAGGAATCTCTTATGATTATCATTCGCCATTCCCAAGCACGGGGTATTGCTAACTTTGGTTGGCTCGATAGCAGACATACATTTTCTTTTGGTAACTATTACGACCCTAACCATATGGGGTTTGCTAGCTTGCGGGTAATTAACGAAGACAAAGTGCAGCCAGCCAAAGGTTTTGCTACCCACGGTCATCGAGACATGGAAATTATTTCCTACGTCTTAGATGGTGCATTAGAACATCAAGATAACATTGGTAACGGCTCCATAATCAGACCGGGAGACGTACAACGGATGTCTGCGGGTACAGGCATTTTGCACAGTGAGTTTAATTCCTCAGATAGTGACCCTGTACATTTCCTACAGATTTGGATATTACCCAACCAGAATGGACTAGAGCCGAGTTACGAACAAAAAACCTTCTCACCCCAAGAAAAACAAAATCAACTACGGTTAGTGGGTTCTCAGGATGGTCGCCAAGGTTCTGTTACCATTCATCAGGATGTGGACTTATATGGTACCCTCCTCAAAAATGGTGAACAAGTGACCCATAATTTAAAGAGCGATCGCTATGGATGGGTACAAGTGGCACGGGGTTCTGTGCAACTGAATGGTCAACAACTCTATGCAGGTGATGGTGCCGCTATCTCTCAAGAAAACCAAATAACCCTCCAGGGAATGGCTGATACTGCCGAAGTGTTGTTATTTGATATGGGAGCATGAGCGATCGTGGCATCTGTCTCCTAAGGATAAGGGAACCGGGCTGGTGAGAGCAAACTCACTCAGCCTGGTTCCCCATAGGGATAAACTAGATGTTGAGAAACTAGCGATCAAAAAAATATGAGAAATTTTGGTCAAATAGTTGCTTAATTGTTGAAGGTTTGTTATATTGTTTAATCGTGGTTGAAAAACAGTCTGCCGGGATAGCTCAGTTGGTAGAGCAGAGGACTGAAAATCCTCGTGTCACGAGTTCAAGTCTCGTTCCTGGCATCCCCTCTATATATACGTTTTAGCCCCTAGAATTGATTTTCTAGGGGCTGTGTATTTTGCGCCTGGCCTAAAATTAGCCTAAACCTAGCCTAAATGACCCCTGAATGATTAGGTTTATTAATGGTTCCCCGGTAAATTTTAGTTAAGTTACCAGGGCATCCACAGCGACTCTCTTTCTATTCTGTTTTAATTAGTATTCCGTAAATCACAAAACTAGTGAGAAGCTAGAATTGACTTATACAAATAGAAATGAATTTATGGGAGAACAAAACAGCGAAGGTGATGAAGCTTTGAACTTGTCAGCAATTGAAGTTGATATCTTAAGCGTCCTAGTTGAACAATTGTATGGTTTGGATATTCTGAATCGACTTAATTGTGGTAGACCAATAGCCTTAAGCTTTGGTAGCTTGTATGGCGCACTAAACCGATTAGAGAAGAAAAGATGTATTGAGTGGCGGTGGGGCGGTGAGCAAGAAGGTAGTGGTGGTGCAAGACGAAAGTATTACAAAGCAACACGTTTAGGTAAACACGCACTCAATCAGTGGAGAAATTATCGCTCATCTTTAAATGGTTAGATTTATCAATGGTTTTTGGTAATCTTAAAGATGAGCTGTGGGGAAGTCCATTTACAAAAATGACTTGGTTGCCGATCGACACCCACAGCTCCCATCTTTGATTGTTAATAATTGTTTACAAAATTATTTAATCGCGGTTGTTGGGGTGCTGTTGCCAAGGGGGAAGACTGGAAGACCGTGCAGGGCGATCGCTTCCTTTTTTTATTCCTAAATTAAACTTGATTTCTAAAATATCCCTTTGTAATTGGTCAAACTGTTCCTCCAGTGCCTTGGCTTGAAATCCGACGTTTTGGGTCAGTTGTTCAATATTGCGTTTAAGGTGGTTGAAGTCACGTTCTGCCGCATATTTCTTCTTTTCAGTTTGTACATACCACAAAATTGCACCACAAATGGTAGTGGTAAGAGCTAGCAACAAGCCAACAAACGCAATTAAAGTGCTGGCATCAAAAAAATTATTCATTTATAACTGCATTAATATCAAAGGATTTTAGAAGAGAACTACATTGACGTTAATAGAAAACTTAGCAACCCAAGCACGGGGATAAAAGCGTAAAAAACCAGTGGAACTAGGAACTATCTCCTTAATAACTTTTTGGTTAATTGGAAATTGCCCAAACGACTCAATCAGACTCTCGTCTGTAAAAGAAGGTTTATAGTAATGCCGCCAGCTACCAAAAAATAGCTGGCTGGAGTAGGAAAATGATTTGTCAAGTATTTGAACTTCAATGATTCGCGTTAATGGTAAATTGAGATCGACAAAATCATCTATTTCATCATTGTTATAAATTGATGAATAATGAAAAGTAAAACCATAATTTTCCGGGTACTCAAGCATTTACACCATTCAGTTAATATAAGCTTCCCGCTTGTTAATTAAATCAATAATTGTTCTACCATTAATAGTTTTACCAATTAAGTTTTTTCTGGCTGTGTCTAGCTTCTCTTCCGCAACCAAAATATCTTGATACCTTCTTCGACCCGATACTAAATATACAGCACGTAAACGATTAACCTTGTTAACTCGAATCATCTCATTAACAGGAATAACAGGCTCATCTTTTTGTTCGGCCGCGATTGTTTCAGTAATTCCGCATTCTGTTGCAATCTGTCCAGTATAAATCCCTCTAGGCTGACGAATGGTATAAACATTACTCCCAGTGGCAACGGCAACTTTAATTAAAGCCATAAAAATGATTTCTCCTTTTGTATTAAATGAAATTAGCGTAAAATTCGACGACGAGGGAAACGTGCAGAGACAATTGTCCCCCCGTTATAAGCCTTGCCAACTAAATCAGTTAAAGCAGTATCTAACTTATCAACCGCCACTAAAATATTGCTTTGACTTAATTTTGTCGTCCCTGTTTTCTTATAAGAAATTCGGACTTTCGCAGCTCTACCATTTCTGGAAGCTCCATCATAATCAAGTGAGGGAACGTCGTCTGGAATGTCTCCGGTTAACTTTGATACTCCTACAGCAGTACCAATAGCACTGTAGACATCTGATAAATTAATCACAAATCGCTTTGTTCCCGTGCCTACAATATGTCGGACTGTAGCAGTTCCTTTTACTCTTGCCATAGGTGATTAAAAGAAAGTAAATATTTTCCCTATTATATTTAAATAAAAAGTCATTTAAAGGTCTTTAAAAACCTTTAGGTTTAGCCGTAGCAACATTTAATCAGTATAATTACGCAACAATTTCATAAGCATCTCGATATCTTCCAGAAGTATCAACTAAACAAACATCACGAGTTAAACCATGTATTTTTAATTCTGCATGGTGAAATTCCACAGTTGCAATAGGTCGTCTTTTTGGCATAGTAACTTTCTTGCTTAAAATAGTCTTTGTCTGGGTAGCACTCCAATTTCTATTTGATTCTGAATCTGTTAAATTACTCCAGTCCGGGTTGTCGTTTTGTAGGCTCATTGTTTTTTGAATAATTTCTCTCGCGTCCGACTCATTATCAACTGTCAAAATAAATTGATATCCTTTTGGTTTATCAATGTAAGATATCTTTTTTCTTCCTTTTCTAAATTTAATGATAGGGGTAGCAAACACCGATTTAATTTTTTTCGCTAAGACCTTAGCTTCTGATTCAGTTAAATTTTCATCTTTTAATCTAAAACTAACTCTTGCTCTAGCTGGATATGAATCTCTGGCATTAGCATTTTTTGTTGATTCTCTAAACCACAAAACAACTTGAGGCTGAAACTTAACAGTTTCATGGAATTCTAAAGCAGGTAATCCATAAATGACCTCATTACTTCCAGCCAGTTGAAAATTACCCATAATCAAGCTAAACAAAATCAAGCGTGATGTTGTCACTGTTATGGGGTCATTATCCTTATGGAAACAAACTTGTCTTGATATCTGCCTTGCATTGGTAAGATTTAGATTGTCACTGATAGCAAGATTTTCTATATCTTTAAAATGCTGTCGGACTAGCTTGTTAACATACCTTAAACAAAAGCTTTGGATTAATTCAACATCGTTCATAAGACGTATATAATGAAACAGAACATTCTATGTATTCTATTGCAACTATATGAGCGAGCCAACTTTAGCGAGTGTATATGGAGCGTCAGCAGCTCAAGATGCATTAACAGTAACCCTCACCAAAGCAGATTACAGTAACTTAACGGCTTCTGCTGACAATACTGCTGAGTCTATTTTTGTGGCAACGTTTCTCAATGCAGCCGCAGTGTTAACCCCAGCGGCGCAAACAACAGATCCGGACATTCAAGTTACTATTGACAAAACATCCCAAGCAGATTTAACGCGAAACGGTAGCAATTACATCCGGCATTCTTACACTGTTAATTTAGATGTACCTAATTTAGCCTCTACAGTAAACCCAGATAGCTTTTAATTGAATTAAGGCAGGTTTATACTTGCCTTAGATTTCTTGTTTTCAAATAATTAGAAAAATTATGAGCGAGCCAACTTTAACAGAAGTTTTTGGAACTAACTCGACCCAAGACATAAATAGTTTAAATATTAGTAAACTAGATTTGGCTAATACTGGGTTAATCGCACTAGAAGAGAATACAGCCGAAAGTTTATTTGTCGCGATTATCAAATTAGCTGCAAACTATTTGAAAACTGCTAATCAAGAACTTGACCCAGATATACAAGTGACAATATCTGATCCTCAAGAAGTCAAAGTATTCAGAAATGATTTAACTTACAATCAATATATATACAATGTTCTTTTAGATGTTGTATCTCCAGAGTTAAATGTAGACCCTAACTTGTTTTAACTTAGTCGGCTTTTTTGATGTCAACTGGATTAACATCTGTTTTAACTAAAGATTGCTGTTTGGCATTATTAGCTGATTTTGATGAATCAGAGATAGCTTTTTGGAGATTAGTATCGAATTCTTTCCTTTGTTCTTGGAATTGTTTGATATTTTCTTGAATTGATACAACATTAGAAGTAACTGAGTTAAAGGCACTAGCTTTTTCATCAATAGCTTGTAGTCCGTTTAAAATTCGGTCAAATTTACTTTGAGAAGTACTAGCAGCAGTTGTTTTCTCAGACATCCAGTCAAAAGCATTTTCGTAGATAGCCCCAGCTTTTTTTAAGGCATTACCAATTTTACCTGTATTGTTTGCTGCTACTTCAGAAATGCTCCTAGCAGAATCAAACATCCCCTGGACTTCAACAAGCATATTGGTAGCTGATTGATAAATAGCATTAGCTTTTTGCCAATTTGCAATAGTACTATCAACTAATTGGGCACCAAATAAAGTATTAAAAAATCCCCGAGTGTAGTTGCCTATAACTTTACCAACACCAATCTCTTGCCCCTTTTCATCCTTCCAAGATAAGCCTACACTTTTGGCAATGTTATCAAATGCACCAAACAAGGTTTGAGCAATATTATTACTTACCATAGATGCGTTGTGTAAGGTAGTAACATAAATCAAAAGATTTAAGACTCTATCTACCTGTAAAGTCTGCCACAATCTACCAAATGTCCCAGACAGGCCACCGGGTAACTGTGCCCCCATCTTGGTGTTAATGGTGTTCAGCATATTTATTTGTTGGGCGTTAGCAGCAGCATTGCCCGCACCAAATATGTTACTTAATCTATTGCTTAAGTTATTGTTAGCTTGATTTATTTGATTACCAATTTGACTCCGTAAACCACTAGTACATCCGGGACTATTCATGGCATCGCAAGCACCAGCCTTACTTGCAGATTGTACTTGAGTTGCAGTTAAAGGTTTCCCCAACTCCGTAGCAGCACGAGCTACAAACAACTTTGGTAAGTCATCTAATTTACGATCAATTTTATCTATCTTGGCTTTTGTTTCTGTATCCACTGCGGTCCCTCCCCCGATAGTTCTTGTTCTGGTTGCCGTTAACTGTGCTGACTTTGATTGTGCTAAGGCTTTCTCAGCCGTAGATTGCGCCCTTCTAGCTCGAAGGAAAGCGATATTGCCGGTACGTTGAGCTGCATTAGCCCTGGTGTTAGCCGCCTTAGCAGTTGTTTTAGCTTGATTAGCTGTATTAGTAGCAGTATCAGCTTTACTTTGAGCTTGTATCGCCTGAGCAGCAGCGGTATTAGCTGCAACTTGGGCCTTAACTGCCTTGTCAGTGGCAGTATCAGCTTTACCTTGAGCTTGTATCGCCTGAGCAGTAGCGGTATTAGCTGATATCTGTGCTTTGATTGCCCTATCAGTGGCAGTATCAGCTTTACCTTGAGCTTGTATAGCCCTGGCGGTAGCGGTATTAGCTGCAATTTGGGCTTCAACTGCCTTGCTGTTAGCACCTTTAGCTATTGTTTGAGCATTATTCGCTGTTTGGGTGGCAGTATTCGCCGTGGCTGCTGCTTTGTTAGCTGTTTGAGCAGCACCCTTAGCAGTTGTTTGAGCATTATTCGCTGTCTGGGTGGCGGTATTTGCCGTGGCTGCTGCTTTGTTGGCTGTTTGAGTAGCGGTATTGGCGGTTGATTGTGATTTATTAGCTGTTTGGTTCGCTGTTTTGGCTTCTTGCCTTGCCCCCAAAGCCAGGTCTGAAGCTTGTTCTATCTCTTTTGAGTTGGCTTTTATACCTTCGGCATTCTGACTGATGCCGCTTCTATTTTTTTGAATTAATCCAAATGCTTTAGTTAGGTCATTGTTAAACCGATCTGTAGTTTTTTCTACCGCATAAAATCGGGTTTCAGACAACTTCAAAACAGCGACGCTAGCAGCTAACCCGGATACAACCCCAGCAATGCCTACAACTCTTGATAAAGCTGACTTAGCGGTTGCTCGTGCTGCTTGAGCTTGCAGCGCTGCATTTCCTACTTCAAACAGAGCTTGTGAGGCTTTAGTGTTTGATGTTAGTACAGTCCGGGAGACGCTGGCTATTTTTCCACCATTGCTGCTAGCTACATTAAAAGCACGGCTAGCTGTTGATGATGCTTGAGTCGCTTTACGGGAGATGGTAGCTAGCTTCCCACCAGTACTGTTGGCAACATTAATAGCCCGACTAGCTGTGTTTGATGCTCTTCCTGCCTGCTTGGCAGCAAACTCGGCTGCATTGCGGGCTGTAACTACCTTTCCTGAGGCATCTTTAGCTAAGTTTAGCCCTAACTTAGCTGTGTTTCTGGTGGCAAACAGTTCTGCTTTTAATACTTTCTGCGCTACTTGTAGGGGTTGTAGTTTAGGCAGTACTGCTGCAATTGCTATGGGGGTGACTATCCCCGGTAACAATGGGGTAATGGTGTCTTTGGCTTGTTTAACTGCTTTGTTGATGATTGCCTGTTCATTGTTTTTAGGGATGTTGGCAATCTGCTGTTTCAGTTGATTTATTTGTCGCTGTAAATCTCTACAACAATTACACTTCCCTGCACAACGGTTAGCTTGTTGTAAATCTGAGATTATGCTTGAGGCTGTCATAGTTTAACTACAGTTAACATTTCTACTTTGTCTAGCTAGCTCTTTAAGAATTGAAAATTCTTTCTTACTTAAACACTCCCCTGAGCATCCCTTAGCCCCACAAACTTTTTGGCATTCTGAAAGTGATTTGTATAGCCCTGGAGTATTGAACTCTGATGCCAGAACGCAAGCTCCATTTAAACAATCATGAGGTACTCCAGAACAAGAAACTAAAACTGTAGGCTCTGAATTATATTCTTGTTGAAATACTTGATTGTTGTTACTAAATATTTTTAATTGATATTTAGTAATTTCAGTTTTTGAAAGTAAGTCTGGATAAGCATCTTGAAGGTCATTTCCATGTAAGTCAATAGTTGAATTTCCATTAGGATAAAATTTTGATTCGTTTGACGAATCAGGAATAGTTCTAAAAGCACCATTTACATACTGAAAAAGTTTGTAATTCTGTCCTCCATCAAAACTAACTTTAGCTCTAAGATTGTTTATTGGAAGATTACAACTTCCAAAACCACCTCCAGGTTGTCCTGAGTATGCCCAGAAATTTACAGCCCATTGAGGCTCAACACTTACGGATTCTCTGTAAATGACAGAATAACCAGTAATACATCCGTTGTTTGCTCCAATGCACGTAAAAATGTAATCCCAATATTTTCGAGGACTAATCTCCAAAGTAATTGGAGCATCCCAACTTCCAACAGATGCTCCGTTTACAGATACTTCTCCAGTCTCTCCTGAGCTACAATGATTAGTCATAAAATTTATGTTTGCAGCATCAATAATTATCTGGATCTAAAGTTGTAGCAGGATTAAGCTTAGCCATATTAATTGTTAACGGGTTAACTTCATAACGCACGTTATCAATTCCCCTGTTTAAAAAGTTAGATAGACCTTGTTCAAAATAAATTGTTCTATCTGTATCGGCATCAAAAGCAGATGAGGTTAAGACTCCTGATGCTTTTACCAAAATGGCTACAAAATGCTGTTGTGCTGTAGCATTTGTGGGGTCATCTAACCCGGCTGCTATTAGTGCTGAATCAGGAATAAATAAGCCAGAACTGGTGGTAGTATCTCCTGAAGCTAATCTTTGCGTCCCTGTACCAAGAACGTCCTCAATCGTTGGTTGTGCCATTGCTTTAGTAAATAAGTACTGCTACTGATTTTACTTGCAAATACTGATTTTACTTGCAAATTCAGCACATAAAAAAATCCCCATACACACTGACCCTGTTTTATACACCAAGCACTTAGGATGGGGTAAAGATTTTCAACACACACATATAATGTATTTTTTGACCTATTCGGCACATTTTGACCGAGATAAGGGAGTTGATGCTGGGCGACTATGCCTGAGGCATTTACAGCAGGGAACTGTAGGTATCTGGATATCTGCAACTAGTCATAGCACCAAGCAATTCCCGGAATCATTCCATCAATGGGGTGGGGTAATACCGCCGGAATACCGTGTCCCCGAATTGAAAAATTGGCAGGTTTTGACTAAGCCTATATATATGCCCCAAGTTAAAGGGGTTGAGGGAAACTTTTACAAAATCAATCCCCACAATGTTGTTACAGATAAAGGTGGTAAGCGGGGAGATTTTGGCATACATCGTGACGCAAATGCACCTGGTTCCTTAGGCTGTATTGTGATGACGGGCGACAGATTCAAGGACTTTGAAAATGCACTCGCTTCCCTCAGGAAGCAAGGAGTGGATGAGTTACCCTTGTTCGTCAGCTACAGCTGACGAATAGAAGGCTTAATGCAAGTCTATCTCAACAAGTCTGACGCGTGGTCAAAGGCTGTGGTTGTTTCTATATAAGCATTACACCTTGCCCCGCGTCATCTGCTCCTGGAACCAATTATAATTGAGAACGGTTGACAATAATGAATCCTAAAACTGCCATTGTCTTGTTGTTAGTAGTTGGCACGGGACTGCTAGCAATTTCTGACCCTAAGTTTAGGGCTGTATTTGGGGATTTAGCCAAGGTTGGAGTGGGTGGCTATTTAGGGCAACTGCGACCAGAGTCTTAAAGATTTTGGGTGTATTCTATTTTGATAATTGTGGGCTAATTCAATCTCTAAGTTTTCCCCTTCCCCAGGCTCTGCTCATATTAGAAGTTCTCAGGTGTAGGTATTCTCGGAGAAGATGAAGATATTTCATCCTTTTGTAAAACATCTAAAGCTTGTTTAGCTAAAAAATTACGGTTGGGTCTAAACGTGTAAAAATCCGGCAGCCTTTGGAAAAACCGCCCCACGTTCACCCCTGCTTAAAACCTGGTAATTTCTGGTAAGGGGCGGTTTTTCCAGCCCTATTATTGGTCTGTTCACCCATTAATTAGTAATAAGGCTGCCGGATTTTTCCGGTTTTTAATGAAGCGGTTATCTATGGACAAACCACCAGAAGACATACAAACAAGTAAAACTCTCATCTTTTGTCTTGTTTCTGGGGACATATCAATTTGCGTCAGTGATACAAGCAAACATTTAGCGTAAGCCCTCACTGACTTGTGAGTAAGACAATATGTCGTGTCTTCACAGTTTGTGCTTAATTGTTTAAGGATGGCTTTAAGACCACTCCTTAGCTCATATGATTCTTTAAACATTTCTATTACCGAAATCTAAGATGTAACTATAGTTTCCGCATCCTTAATTTTCATTACCTCAGAAAATTTAAAACCACCGTGGGGAAGCTTCCGGCTATCGTATCCCCAGACCCCATTCGGGTTAATTTCAAAGACTTCTAATTCTACCCCCAATAGTCCGGGATTATCGCCCCCGATATATACAAACTTATCCCCCTTAGCAATGGGCTTGGGGACGGAACGGAACCACCGACGAAATAAATTCCCAACTTCCTGACTTACTGGTTCGTGGTCGTCATCATCAACGGCAATAAATTCAAATAGTACGTCGTCTCCGGTTGGTACCTGTAAGGTAAGCTCCCACCTGCTACCCTCTGTATTTTGATATTCAGGCTCAAAGGGCTGGGCGAGTGCCCTTACTTCTCCAAATGGAGAGGCGTACTTTATCCGGACTGACTTCGGATTACTGGAGTTGTTTTCTACTTTTGGATCTGAAAAATTATCTTGTTGTTCCTTTCCTGTCTTGTTCCCATCTGCGCTTACAACCTGAGTGCCAACTTCAAACTCAACTGAATCCGCAATTTTAAATTCATCAGTGGAAAAAATGGGGAATCTTTCCCCGTCGGGTGCTTCAAAGACGAACGGACCGCCAGCAGGGGCAGGAGTCCTAACTAATTTACATCCAGGGAATGGAACAAAGACATATCCCTCATTTTCGTCATACATCCGTCTTTGGATTTCAAATAATTTGTCCTGCAACAGCTCCCGCATCTCTAAGTCATAAATCCCCGCTCTCACCATAGATTTGAAGATATCAAGGGTTAAATTCCAGTGCGAATCACAAAAGTCCTTTTCTTTAACCTTCTGTCCGCCAGGGGTCGTAAAGGTTATATGAATCTTCTTCTGTTCAAATTCGTAGCGAACAACCCATCGTCCCGTAAGGCCATCAACTTTCAACGTGTTGGATTTATTTTTCTGAAAGCTGGGGTGAAGCCCCTTCAAATCATCTCTACCTAAAGACATATATGTCTGATTTGATTTTTTTTTCAAAGAAGTTGGGGGTTTACCCGTCACCTTTTCAGAAATTGGCTCTATACAAGGATTTGACCCGTCACCTGACCCGTCACCTGACCCGTCACCCGACCCGTCACCACCCGTCACCTCTCCAATATATCCCTCATTCTCTGCTTCTATCTGGGCTGAGATGGTAGTTGACTTACGTACAGTTCCGCTATTGTTTGTATCTTGGTTAACTAATTGTTTTCCGTCAGAGGTTCCAGTATTAATTACTTCAACTTCTTGGTCAACAGCCTCAGTAGATAAAGGCGCCTCAAAACCTCCGATGGGGTACTTTTGACTTTTGATCTTTGACTTTTGACTTCCCCCTAGGGGAGGTGACGGGTGAGGTGACGGGTGGGGTGACGGGTCAGGTGACGGGTCAATTCCTTGCCCTGAGCGAATCTCCGAAAAGGTGACGGGTAAATCGCTAATTTCTTTGATTTTTTTTGGTGATGATGTATGTATGTTTTGCATGAGTAAGTAGTCATATGTGGGGATGTCATCATCTTTACCAGGTACTCGCAGTCTCAACCCCTTGATAAACTTCCCAGTTTTAGTAGCCTTCCGTTCTACTGCCCAACCAAGAACGCTGTTACACAGTTCTATTACATTGGGAGAGAAATTTTTACTTGACGTGGTATTACCTCCTGCCCTCTTTATATACAGGCAGTAGGAACCAAACAAAGTAACAGGGGTTCCGTTATCGCCCTCACTCTTATCCGCGCCAACCGCGCTGGTGGCATTCGGGTCATAAATTACGTGCTGGTTGAGCCAGGAAGCAATACTATCCACCCTCATCCGGTTTTCCCAGAACTCCAAGGTACAAACCGAGTTGTCCTTAACTCCCTTCAAGGTTTTGGTAACATAACTGTCTTCTAGGGTTAGCAGGTAATTGGTAAATGCAGCCAGCTCCCCTTCCAACTCTTGCTCTAAATCAACATTTACATCAACCACAGGATTGTTGCAGGGGACGGTAATAACCCGACGTTTAACCCGGCTGGCTGAATCTCCCACGAATATGGGGAAGTTACTCATTACCAGTACCATGCCCTCATATCTATATATAAAAGCTTTTTTCTGTTTCTCCTCAGCCCGTAGGTCATCTTGCCCTGTCAGGGATAAGAACTTGCCAATCTTACCTACCTGCTTGTCCTCATCTGCAAATAACACTAGGCGCTTACCAAAAGCATTGGCAGTTTCAAAACGATTGTGACACCATTCATCCAAAGTGGTACCGTGGACGTTTTGACGACCCACCAAGGATGTAAGCAACCGTCCAAAAGTGCCTTTACCAGTACCCCCTAAGCCAATTAGGTGCAGAAATTTCTGTAACTTGTATCTTCCTTTGAGAACGGCGTTACAGTAACAAATCAAAATATTTTTGATATCTTGGTTGCCGTTGGCTAGGTGTTCTAGGAAGGCATCAATCTTTGACCAGTCACCGGGGGTTTGGCTGTATTCCCTTGGTAGTTGCCAAGTAAATCTGTATTTTGGGTCATGGGGTAATAGCTTCCCTGTTGCCAGTTCCAAGACCCCATTGCTGAATGGGGTAAACTTTCTGGGTGATACTTCTCCCCAGAACCGCTCAATCATTTCATGTTTTAAAGTTTTGATAATAGATGTAATGTAACTGGCTCCAAAACCTTCTATCCCCTCAGCTTTCACAATTTGATAAACGATGGATTCTGCGTAATCATCGGTTTCTGCTGACCACTGACCCGGTAAATCCGCCTGGTATCTCATCCATCGCCCGGTTTCATTGTTGAATTTCAGTATTTGGCGATATTCCTCTGCTATTTTTTGGGCGATTTGATCTACGGGGGGTTTTTTCTCTGTTTTATTCCCATCTTGGATGATTAATCCAGAGTTTTTAAACTGTTTTTCTAACCGAATCAAAGCGCGATTGTAAGCACCATCGAATGCGCCACCACCAGATTTCACCACCAGGTCATCTAATCCTTTTCCTTGTTCTGGCTTCCAGAATATATCTTCACAGAAACAATTTCCTGTATCGTTCTGTAGAGATTTGATTAATCTTCTCTTAGCGAAGCCCACGGTGATTTTGGTTTTGTGTTTTACGTCCCGGTCTAAGGCAAATAACCAAGTAGTATGTTCCACAGCAAATCTGCTTAAGTCTGGGATTGGTTTGGGGTTAATTCTGTTACCATTACTGTCTTTGGTTGGGGCACCGCAATTACACCCATATAAAGCTATTACTATGTATCCAAGGCTTATTCCACAGAGAGATTTTTTACCTCCTTCTGTGATAATTCTGGGGATTTTCTCTTGAGATTCTAGCCATTTCCAGAAGCTACCATCATCTGGAACATCAACACCGTATCTGACTGATATTCTGTTTCTAATTAATGAGGGAATGGGTGGTAAGTAAGCTTTATCACCATTCTCTTTAGGTGCATAATATTTATAGGGTCGTTGTTTATCTTCATCCCAAATACTAACAATTACTTGCCATGTAGTACCGGATTCATTTTTGAAGAAAGCCGCGTACAGTGGTTCTTTAGCTTGGTGGCCAAATCTAGTGTAATTCCATCCTAGTTCCTC
>JASJCJ010000069.1 GCA_030066045.1 Calothrix sp. MO_167.B12 | reverse complement strand
GTAGCCTCCCTAAAATCTGCAAGTAGTAGGATTTTGAGAGAGAAATACAAATCGCAAATAGATAAGTACTATTGGGGCAAGGCGAAATTGTGGCACGATTCTAAGTGCATCGTTTCCTGTGGCGGTGAGCCTTTGGCAATAGTCAAAGATTATATTCGCAATCAATCAGGCGGTAGATTGCAGAAATTGGGGGCATCGTAGGTGAAGCCTTCTCGAAGAGTACCCCTAATTTCTGCCCGCTATTCATCCCCACCGTATAGACGGATGGGGAATTCCGCAGTTTAAGTTAAAATAATTTGCTTGAGCAAGTTGATAGGCTGGTAACGAAATTCAATTGAAATGTATAGCTATAGCCAGGTAAGTTAGGACATAGATTCCAAGATTCTCCAATTGCTTATACCCATTTCAATGTCCTAATCAAAATGGCTACAGCTATAACAGAATAATCCAAAATCTAAAATTGCACCCAGTGTCCAAAAACCCACAAGAAACCCACCTCAATCGCGCCCGTGCTAGTCTTAGACAAGCCCTATCTTGGTATAGTAATTTACGCAAACCGGGCAAAATCTCATCCAATTCCCAACTAGCAGGCTTGGTGAAACCAGAGTTAGAAATGCTGACTTCTACTCTCAACAAGCTTGACTCGAATATAATTCGGATTGCCGTTTTTGGTTTGGTAAGTCGAGGCAAGTCTGCGGTATTAAACGCCCTGTTGGGGGAAAAAATGTTGCAAACAGGACCCCTCCACGGTGTAACCCAGTATCCTCGTTCTGTGCGCTGGTATCCTGGTGGCAAGGTACAGGTGGAGTTAATTGATACACCTGGTTTAGATGAGATTGAAGGTGAAGCGAGGGCACAGATGGCGCGGGAAGTAGCCCGTCAAGCCGATTTAATTTTATTTGTGGTGTCTGGTGATATTACTCGCACTGAATATCAAGCTTTGTGTGAATTGCGACAGTCACAAAAACCTCTTATTTTAGTTTTTAACAAAATAGATTTATATCCAGACACAGATAGGGAAAAGATTTACCGAAATTTGCAACAATTGGGTAGGGCTAATTCCCAAAGTCAACCCCTACAACCAGATGAAATTGTGATGGTGGCCGCAGAACCTGCACCGATGGAAGTGAGGGTAGAATTTCCGGATGGAAGGGTAGATTATGAATGGGAGACACCACCACCCCAGGTAGAAGAACTGAAGCAGGTAATTTTACAGATTCTTAACCAGGAAGGGCGATCGCTATTAGCCCTAAATGCCCTGATTCAAGCACGGGATGCAGAAGTGGCGATCGCTTCTAAAACCATTGATATCCGCGCCTCACAGGCAGAAGATTTAATCTGGCAATTCACCAAATATAAAGCCCTAGCAGTAGCACTAAACCCCATTGCTGTTTTAGATGTTGTCGGGGGGGTAATGACAGATTTAGCATTAATCCGTGCCCTCTCGCGGTTATATGGTTTACCCATGACTGGCTACGAAGCCGGAAAAATGTTAAAGACCATTTTATTGAGTTCCGGAGGCTTATTACTGAGCGAGGTAGGTAGTAGTTTGCTGCTGAGTTTCAATAAAAGTACTGTAGCGATCGCCTCTGGAGAGAATCCCACCAATATTACAGCCTATGCAGGTACGGCAATTACCCAAGCTGGGATTGCTGGTTATGGTTCCTATGCCATAGGTAAGGCAGCACAAGTGTACCTGGAAAAAGGGTGTACCTGGGGAGAATTAGGCGCTAGTAGTGTAATTGCAGAAATTCTCGCTGAGGTAGAACCAAATACCATTTTGTATCGTTTGCAGCAGGAATTATCTTTGCAGAATCGATGGGGCAACTGATAGCTGAGGAGAAAGATATCCAAAGGGAATTAGGATTATAGGTTTAAAATTCTTGCATCTTTAATTTTTTTTGGTACAAAAAACCACGAAAAATAAGGATGAAACTATTCCCTATTCCCTAACTAGTCCTGATATATATTTTTTGGCAGTTTTTGACCCCTATTCCTTCAAGTTTTGTGAGAAATCCGGGTTAATTATTTGTTATTCCGTAAATATTCTAACAATCTATTATTTTCAGGAAAATCTTCAGGAAATCGGACTTTGATTATACGTAAACTTTGATTACTATTTCCATTACTCGATAAAATGTCAGTCTGAAATTTATGCTCGCTACTAACTGAAGCAGATGTGGGTATTTCGGCATCAAAAGATGCTCCATGTTTCATTGAAAAATTGCGAATTATTGTGCTATGGGTATCTATTGTTAAGCGAATTAATGCATTTGTTAGTTGATTGTCGATTCTACCTTTTATTATGCTGTCCCAGTCGGGCGAATAATGTAACCATTCATAATTTTTTTCATTAATTTTCATATATTTATCCCAAGGTTTTCCTACACAATTATAGTAATTCAATCGACTGAAACCATCTCCATTTCCAATAATATTTTCAAATGCTAAGTCTAAACTAATGTCTATTTTTTTTCTTCCTTTTATATTATCTCCTAAACTTCCTTCTGCCTTCACTGTAGAACCCATATTTACTTGCATTCCAAATTGTCTTTTTAATTCAGATGAAGTTGTATTTAAGATATAAATTTCTCTAGCTCCTAATTCAAATAAAATTTTAGTAAGCTCCGCTTGTTTCTCTTCAAGTAACAATGAATAATATGATTGATATTCGACATAAGTTGTTTTTTTACTTTTTAAAGGATGGCGGCGATACAAATATCCCGGAATTGGATGTCCTGGATTAAATTTTATATCTTTAAAACTTTCCTCCATCACTTCTGAATCTTCAATAGTTACATAGTTTAATTCCCATAACTTAATTATTTCTTGAGATGTCTTTTCATCAAAACCTTGTTTCTCCATTTCATTTTTTAATTCAGATAATGGTGGTACTTCCTGTTGTGAAAATAATAGATTCCATAAATTAGTATTATCTCGATTGATGACATAAAGCAAAGGCTTAATTTTTTTGCTGTCTCGTGAATCAGTCATTTTGTTACCTCTATTATGTTTACAGTTAATCATCAGTAGATTTTCTAGATGAAAATTGACTGACCTTCAAATACATTTTTACATCTCTTTCCCATCTACTAAATTCTTTTACAGCTTCTTCTTTTTCAATCTTTATTTCTTTTTTAATTCTCAATATTTGTTTATTAATGTTTTTAAGTAATTCTTTATCAGATTCATATTTAACAATATATTTTGTATTTTCTCTAATACGATCTTTCTTCTCACCCTGAAATTCTATTTTCCATTTTGCTCTTTTAATCCCTACAGACCAAGCTAAATTAACATTGACTAATGCTGCTAACGCTGAACCCATAAAAATAGCCATTCGTGAAAGCCAATCATCAGCATCACCCATATTGATACTTTGTAAACCTGCCGAAGCTAAACCTGTTTCAGATATAATAATAAGTGTAGTTACTAAAATAGGAGATTCCAATAAATAGTTTTTAAAATTATTTGCTTCTATTTTGGAATTATTCTTTTTTTCTACATAATGATACACATAATTTTCAATAGATTTTTTTTCAGCCAAATTAATACATATAGAAGCAGCTATGGCTAAAATACTTCTTGGTAAATATTGCTGCTCTAACATATTTTCTAATTCTACGTCTAAGAATTTTAAAACTCCAATAAAAAGTAAAATAGACAATCCAATACTAAGAATATTCTCGTGCCAATAAGTTTTAGGCTCTACAGGTATTTCCTCCAGACTTATTTTTAGTTTTCTTCTATTTTCAGCTACTTCACCAGCTAATATTGTTCTCTCCTCTTCTAATTTTTCTAATCTTTCTTCTTTTTTTTGAATCCTCTTAGCATATTCAACAATTAAACTTCCAAATCTATTAAGTAATTCGGGAGCATTATGTTCAAGCAATTCAAAAATACGATTAGTGTAATCATAATCCAATAATTTATCATGAACTCTCAAATAGGGTATTGTTGGCTTCCCTGTTTTGTAATAACTTTGATTTTCTTCAGACATTTTTATAATAGATATTGTTTAATATTTACTCGAACAATCATTATACTCAATATGACTTTTCCATTCACTCTTCCTAATACTTAAAGCTTTTGTATTAGGAAGAGACTTTAGAGCAGTATCAACTATAGGTTTTCGATTATCAGTTGTTAATCCTATTAAATAAAGATGAAGCTTCTGAAGTTTATTTTGATTCTTCGCAAAATCATCTACAATCTTTTTAATTTGTTGAATAGTATTTTTATCTGATGTACCAGAACTAACTATATATGCATATAAATCTTTATCGTTCTTACTATCAATTACTAAGTTAGTTACTCGAATAAAAGCATTTATTAGGGCTTTATCATTAGATTCTTTTTCTTCTAACTCTTTTTGAATAATATCTCTTATAGCTTTCTTGTTGTATGGATCTGAGAACATATATGCTATGTTATCTCCTCTGAAAACATCGACATGAAACAAATTATTATCAGCATTTTTAGAAGCTTCATAAAGAAAAGTTTTCGCTAGTTTTACATCTTGCTGAGAATTTAGTTGTAATCCTATATAGACTTCAGGACTACATTTTTCTGATGAGTCAATACAACTTGTAAGCAAAATAATACTTGCTGCTAGCAATATACTCTTTGAGAGTATGTTTTGAAGTGGTGCCATAATAATTAATCTTTCTTTACCGTAATTTCAGAGAATGTTTTAAAAGGATTTTTTGCCATAAGAATGGATACAATCAAGTATCTTAGTGTATGGTTGAAACATTGATTTACCGTTGAAGTTAAACTAAATCAAGAGGTTACAACTATACCTTCGAGGACTTTTAAAACATCCTCTTAGACGCATTCATTCATACTTTCAATCAGCAACGCTCAATTTTTGAGCTATTTTACTGTCTAATCATTGCTTCATAACGTTCAAATGTCGTATTTGATAAGTGTCGTATTTAGATGTGTATTCATCATTCTTTGATGTAAATGTAAATACTTGTTTAACACCTAATTAATCAAAATTATCTAGGATTTTTGCGGATATTTGTTTTTTATTAGTGACAAAATATACTAACTTTATAATTATAGTGCTGTGTGTGTCGAAAAATTTAGGATTTACGCATTGACAAAAACAATGATGTATGGACGAGGTTTATATGCAAAACATTTAAGATGCGATCGCAAATTGCTAGGGCTTTGAATCGCAGATAATATTTATGTTGGGTAGATTTAGGGTTGGGACTATCAGAGTTAACTGGTATGAACTCCAAAGAAATTTATCTCTTCAGGTGGCTCGTGACTTCATTCTGGAACACCTTAAACAACAGCTGGGCTTGAATAATACACATAATAAAATTTCTGTCAATGCGTAAGTCCTAGTTAATTCAATATACCGAGAGATTGTGGATGCCGCGCCCCTACTGCTTGACTCATGGGCACGGCATGGTTAATGTTAATTCAATATACCGAGAGATTGTGGATGCCGTGCCCCTACTGCTTGACTCATGGGCACGGCGTGGTTAATGTTATTCCATATACCGAGAGATTGTGGATGCTGTGCCCCTACTGCTTGACTCCCTAATAGGGCCACTTCCAATTAACTATTTCCGGTTTATCAATACCATGCTCGAAAGCATACTGTTGGTGTTCGATAATAGCATTCTTCATCCGTTCTTTGACGTAGGCTGCCGCAGAACGCAATTTGGGAACCCTGTCAATCACGTCAATCACCAGATTAAAGCGATCAATTTGGTTCTCGATCGCCAATTCTAATGGTGTATTAATATTACCAATCTCTTTGTAACCACGTACATGAATCCGTTCTTGGTTTGTACGGCGATAGGTAAGTTTGTGAATTAGCCAGGGATAGCCGTGGAAGTTGAAAATCACAGGTCTATCAGGGGTAAATAAGGTATCAAAATCTGTATAGGATAAACCGTGGGTATGTTCAGTATCTGGCATCAACTTATACAGATCCACCACATTGATAAATCTGACCTTCAATTCGGGAAACTCTTCCCGAAGAATCGCTGTGGCTGCTAAGGACTCCATTGTGGGAATATCACCGCAACAAGCCATGATTACATCTGGCTCATCGGGTTCTACACCGCAATCATCGTTACTTGCCCATTCCCAAATGCCAATGCCCTTGGAGCAATGCTTGATGGCTTCATCCATACTCAGGTATTGGAGGTGCTTTTGTTTGTCAGAGACAATCACATTAATGTAATCTCGGCTGTGTAAGCAGTGGTCTGCCACTGACAGCAGGCAGTTAGCATCGGGGGGTAGATAAATCCGCACAACTTCCGGACTTTTGTTGGTGACTACATCTATGAAACCGGGATCTTGGTGACTAAAGCCATTGTGATCCTGCCGCCAAACCGTAGAGGTAATCAGCATATTCAGGGAAGAAATGGGAGCGCGCCAGGGCAATTCTTTACAAGTTTGTAACCATTTTGCATGTTGATTGAACATGGAGTCAATTACATGGATAAACGCTTCATAGGAGGAAAAGAAACCGTGTCGTCCGGAAAGTAAGTAACCTTCTAGCCAGCCTTCCAAGGTATGCTCGCTCAACATCTCCATCACTCGACCCTCGGTTGCTAATTCACCCCCATCTTCATCCTCTGGTAGCAATTCTCCCATCCACACCTTCTTACTGGCTTCGTAAACCGCTTGCAGGCGGTTGGAGGATGTTTCATCGGGACAAAATACCCGGAAGTTGTGGGGATTTCTGGACATAATATCCCGCAGTAGGTAACTCAAAATCTTCGTATTTTCTACTTCCGTAGTTCCAGGCTTACGTACTTCCACTGCATATTCCCGGAAATCTGGTATAATCAATGCCTTACGTACTAATCCACCATTGGCGATGGGGTTGGCACTCATGCGACGGTTACCCGTAGGAGCAAGTTCTTTCAGTTCAGGTATTAACCTACCATTGGCATCAAACAACTTCTCTGCTTGGTAGCTACCCATCCACTCTTCCAGTAGTTGCAAATGTTCTGGGTTTTGGTGCATATTCCCCATAGGTACTTGGTGCGATCGCCAGAACCCTTCTACTTTATGACCATCTACCTCCCCAGGGCCTGTCCAACCTTTGGGCGATCGCAGTATAATCATAGGCCAGCGAGGACGCTTGGCTACACCGCTACTACGGGCTGATTGTTGCACATTTCTAATATCTTGCACACATTGTTCCATAGTCGCAGCCATTGCCTGGTGCATACTCTCTGGGTCTGAACCTTCCACAAAATAAGGGGTGTAACCGTAACCCTTAAATAGGTTTTCTATTTCTTCGTGACTAATACGAGATAGGATGGTGGGATTAGCAATCTTGTAGCCATTGAGGTGTAAAATTGGCAACACCGCCCCGTCGGTGATGGGATTAATAAATTTATTGGAATGCCATGCAGTTGCCAAGGGACCAGTCTCTGCTTCTCCATCCCCCACCACGCAAGCCACAATTAAATCGGGGTTGTCGTAAGCCGCACCGTAGGCATGGGAAAGACTATAACCCAGTTCGCCCCCTTCATGGATAGAACCGGGGGTTTCTGGAGTACAATGGCTACCAATACCTCCAGGGAAGGAAAACTGTTGGAAAAATTTACACATTCCCTCCTCATCTTCGCTCTTATCAGGGTAAACCTCCGAGTAGGTTCCTTCCAGGTATACAGGAGCTAATATCCCAGGGGCACCGTGTCCAGGTCCGGCCATATAAATCATGCTCAAGTCGTACTTTTTGATCAGCCGATTGAGGTGAATGTAAATGAAACTCAAACCAGGACTAGTACCCCAATGTCCCAATAGTCTTTGCTTGATTTGTTCTGGTTTTAGGGGTTGTTTGAGCAGGGGGTTGTCTTTTAAATAAATCATCCCCACTGCCAAGTAATTACAAGCTTGCCAGTAAGCATGGATTTTTTCCAGCTCTTGGGAACTTAAAGGTGCGCCTTGGATTGTTGCTCTAGCAATGCCAAAGGAACTAAGCTCAGTTTGATTTGTTGATTTTTCTGGAGTTGCAACCATATTACTCGCTTTCTAGGTAAATTTTATCTATTATTACAACTTTCGATCTTCTAATCTAAAGTTGCTACTAATTATTTGCACTTATTTGTTTGCCTGTTGATTTATTTTAATTGTGATTTGTAAATACATTAACTTTAATTATTAGTTGAAAAACATCCTTCTTTTGGTATATTTATCATCACCAATCTATATACATACCATTTTTTAAAGCATAGGAAGATATAAACCTCATCCATCTTGAGAACTGGTATTTCTCTTCTAGGAAATACCAAAAAATACATTCTCCTGTAGGGGCACGGCACCGGCAAGATGCTGATATTATTCCCTAACATTAATGATGCCATGTCACCTCACCCGATTGAATATGCGTAAGCAAAAACTATGGTTTTCAAAGTAGACATGGTTTACATAGAAGATGGAAATTTATTTGCACGGTGGTTGCTGATTTATTTAGATTGTAAAACCCTTATTTTTTTGACACTCTGCGCCCTAAAGGGTCACAGATTCGCGCATACGTTTCCATCTTTATATCCCTATTAATAGGGTTCCCAGGCTCACCACGTTTGCTCCTAGAGCGTGGTGATTTCTCCTTACGTTGTTTCGGGCGTTTAACGTCTCGGCTTCGCTCAGCTTTAACGTCGAGCGAAGCCGAAGCTTTAAGTTCCGAGGAGTCCCCCCGTACTATAGAATATGCTCTATCTCTGATTGTTTTTGATGCACCAATATCAGCGTGAGTCATATATCCACATTGAGAACAAATGAACTTTTCTTGATCTCGATTTGATTTATCAATGTGTCCACATTCTCGACATTGAAGACTGGAGTTTTTAGGATTGATTTTAATTACAATTTTTCCTTGCTTTGCAGCTAGATACTCAATCTTTAAAATCAATTCACTCCAACTTGCATCAGATATAGCGCGATTTAATCCTTTCTTTCTCGATTGTCCATTCCTTAAAAATCTCCCTGTTTTCTCGTCTACCTTTACCTTGCACCGTCGTAGCATACCTGAGACATTTAAATCCTCTAACGCAATAGCATCTACATTGCGTGATGCTATAGCCTTAGCAATTTTCCACTGGTAAGCTTGACGTTTATTGGTTATTTTTTGATGATATCTTCCAACTTTTTTAGCTGACTTTTTACGATTGTTACTACCTTTAAGCTTCCTGCTTACTCGTCTTTGTCTAATCCTGAAAGTACGTTTAGCTTTTTTGTTGTTTGAAAATTTAGGATTGTCAATCTGATGATTGTCAGACAAGTGAACAAGCTTAGTAATACCTAAATCACAACCGATTATTTTACTTACTTGGGATAAAGGTTTTGTGATATAGTTGGGAACATTTTTATTTTCTATCCTGATAGAGATATACCAACCATCTTGACGTTTTCTAACTGTACAAGCCTTAATAATAAATCCATTTGGAATATTACGAGAATTATAAAATCCGATCCATCCTAATTTAGGGAGATAGATTTTACTACTTTGTATCTTCACTCCCATTACGTAGGTGAATGAAGTGAAGTTACTGCGATTTTTAAACCTGGGGAATCCTCTACCCTCATAGAAATTTTTATATGCAGTATCTAATCTTTTTACATTTTGTTGTAATACTGTAGAGTCAATTGTCTGATACCAAGGTCTAGATTTTTTCAGTTGAGGTAATGCAGTAATCTGAATATCACCAGCACTCCTACGAGGGTTTTTAGCTTTTCCCTCTTGATCTAGCTTAGAATCCTTCCAGGGTTCACCTGTTGCGCCATTCTTACTAACAAAACACGTTAATGGACAAGCTTCAGCCTTAGTTCTAATATCACAGTAATTACCTTGGATATATTGTTGTGAGTATTGAGTTAATCGATCATTCAAACACCAATTGTAATGACTGCGAAGCATATCAACCCAATTACTCATTTTGGTTGATTGACTAATATTAGGTCTCAGCTTGTAAACGTAGTTTATCAGCAATTATTATTACCTCCTAATTGTTGATAAAATATTTACGTCTACAGTAATATACCGTATTTAGATTGGCAATGCAACAATATAGAAGAAAAAATCATTCTGTCTGTTTGGTTAACTATCATCTAGTCTGGATACCAAAAAGACGAAAGAAGGTGTTAGTTGGCGATGTAGAAAATAGGTTAAGAGAAATTATTTGGGATGTGTGTCAAGAAAAAGATTGGAAGGTTATAGCTCTAGAAATTATGCCTGACCACGTTCACCTTTTTGTTAATGTCCCTCCACAGATAGCCCCACACCAAGTTGCTAATGCTATTAAAGGAAGAAGTTCTAGATTTCTCAGACAAGAATTTCCCCATCTACTTAAGTTACCTAGTCTTTGGACAAGTTCATATTTTGCATCTACTGCTGCTAACGTCAGTAGTGAAACAATCCGAAGATATATTGAGGAGCAAAGGCATCATGATACTACTTAATGTCACGGGGCGTAAACGCGAGCCACTGCGGTCTTGGTGGTTTCCATCAAGGAGCAAGTGGCATCCCCTTCTTGTCCTACATCCACTGCCTGAAGTACAATTGAAACTGATTTTTTCTTGAAAATCAGTCTCAATTTCAGTGGTTTTGGACATCGTGCCAATATTTATAAAATTAGCTAGAAGGGGCAGAAGCCCCGCACTGTAATTTTTGATTCAGTGTTGAGATGAATGCCCGGACAAAAACCTAGTAGTTCATTTCATTAGTTATGATAAGTAAACAATTGTAGTGGGAGCGTCTCGCTCCCTGCTGTAGTGCGGGTCCCAAAGCCCGCACTACAGCTGCCCTTCAAAATTAATGCAATGAACCACTAGCTTGCTTTGGTGAAGGGTAACACCCCTCGACTATATCAGACCTAAGGTTTGACCAGGAGAGGGGTTGACCAAACCCCAAAAATGGGTTGAAAGTCTCCCCCATAAGAGTGTGACTTGTGGTAAGATGAGGTTGGTTTCAGGTTGTAAATCCGCCAAAACGTGCCCGACAAATATGGCTGAGACAGTGCCACACGACAGTTGGGACAACAAGAAAGGTCACGAGCAACAATCACTCAATAAACAGCGTAGTAAGTCTTCAACAAGACTGAATAAATTAGAAAAAGCATTTCGGAGTAATCCGCGTACCGTGGGGCACACGGAAACGTATCCTCTAATGGGTAAACGCTTGGAGAGTAGTCCACTAAAAAGGCAGTGATTAGCTCAAGAATCCTCGCCCTTCTAGGACATAGAGCTGTGAAGATGTGAATCTTCTTAACCTGTGCTATAGTGCTATGGCAAGAAGTATTTTCGGTTGAGTAATCTTTTTGAGTTTTTGAAAGCGTCTCTCCGAAGTATTAATTTCTCTACATTCTGCTGATTGGGGAGATGCTACATATTAATTTATGTCGGTAACTTACCAGATTAACTTACGGAGGATGAAGTCAGGGAAGTTTTTCAAAAATACGGTACTTTTAGCTAAAGTTATATACAAACTGTTTGGCGGATGTATCACAAACATTCAACACAAATGTAGTCAAATATAATTAAATATAGTCAAAACTATGTAAGAGTTTAGCTGTACTAGAAGTATCGATCCATTATCATGAGGAATAGTTAATGACGCAAGTAGTTTTGGGCGAGAATGAAGGAATTGATTCGGCACTACGCCGATTTAAGCGCCAAGTTTCTCAAGCCGGAATTTTCCAAGATATTAGAAAGAAACGCCACTTTGAGACACCGTTAGAAAAGGAAAAGCGGAAGCTGGTAGCTAGACGTAAGCAACGTCGTAGACGTAGTTCTGGTTATAGATAAATAAACCGGGATTATTTATTTTCCTCGAAAAGATTTATTGGGGCGGCATTAATTCTTATCTCTTGTTAGCGTATTAAGTTAAGTGTTGCCGTGCCGTTCTCTACTAACCGTTCAATGTGCCACTACCAAAAAATTAACTCTTAGCAATTGAGCAATTGAGCATCCATGAACCCAGGATTATCTGCTGCTATTGGTAAGACTTTGACACTCCCCTACCAAGCCTAAGCTTGGTAGGGGATTATTGTTTCTGTGAAACCTGCTTTTTGCTACAAGCACCAAGGAGTCTTACAGTTTTTCCACGAACACTAGTCACTTAAGCCTGCTCAATAAAGCCTGGCAACTCCAGACCTTACTTCCTACTTCATAGGGAGCATGGAAGTGGTTATTTGCTCTGTAAAGTATGGACAAGCCAGACATTACTGACTACGTCAATCGGAGCATGGGAGCGGTTATCCGTCAGTAGGCTTACACGGTTGAGCCATCCGCGTTTTCAGATATTAAATTATTTGCGTATCTCTTGATCGGTGCTTGGTTTTTGCATATTAATCAAGAGATTAATCGTTAATCTTTGGGATTGATTTTAGCAAAAATCATGCATAAAATACATGAAAAAACGTTGACAACTGTCTACACTTGTTAAGTCTTGTCTACAAAAACAGTAGCTAGGTCAAAGCTCTCAGTAGGCTTACACGGGTAAACCCTCAGCATTTGAATATATTTGTGTTAACTTCTTTTTTTCTTGATAACTGCTTGGTTTTTGCATATTTATTAAGAAAAGCTAAAGCTAATTTTTCTTATGATACCAAAAATTAAGCACAAAATATATCAAAAGCCTTGACAATTGTCTACAACGGTTTAGCCTTGTCTCAAAAACCAACAGCTAAGTCAAGCTCTCACTTACTTCTGTTTATGCAGACATCTTGTTTTTGTTGCATAACTTAACAAGTGTTACTTTTGGAAGCCATATTACTAGCGGCAGTGACGTACCTACACTCCTCTAGGAGTGAGTGTAGGCTACGAGCGTGACTCTAGGCAACCCCAGACATTGACTGTGCCTCTTGCTCCCTTCGGGAGAGCTGAGTCGCTTTCGCGACACGCTGCGCGTTAGCAAAGCTCCTCTGTTAGCGTGCCTCTTACAGAGGAACTACGTTAACGCGCAGCGTTGACCTTCGGCTTTGCCGTGCCCAAAGGGCTTAGGAGATACTTTTTTAGACAGGGCGTGGCGTGCATCCCACGCCTCCTGATGTTGATAGCTCGCAAATAAATTTGCCCGTGTCTAAATTCCACCCCGCTATAGTCGTGGTTATCTTTCTCCCGCGCTATGTTAGGTATACGTGAACTACCCCACCGCACAGGCTCCTGGGGCTTCTGTACTCATCGGGGAGTGCCTTAGCTTAGACTTTCGCCCCAGCTTATAGAAGGTTGGGGAATTCCGCAGAATTCGTTAAAAAAAATGACAGATGCTGTTATCTTTTACCTAATTACTTTGTAAATTAGGGTAGAATGTTGCGAGTTTATCATCTTTTAATTGGTGGTGTTTTGGTGTTGTTAGCGCCTATGGGAGTTAATTTTATTCGTCCCCACCTTGCCCAGAGGAATCAATCACCATCCAATTCTCGGACTCAAACAAAGAATATTGTCAATAATCAGACACCTATTAGTGGTAATAGTAATGCATGGAACGGTATTTTGGGAAAGACTAATGTTCCTCAAGGTTGGCAGGTAAAAGCCTGCGAGAGCAATTCATCTTTGCTTTGTGTTTCTGCCAATGGTAAAAGCTTAGGTACAGTCGCAATTGATATTTATCCCTTGGAAAAACGGTCTGATTTCCAGAAAATACTGACAAATGTGGGAATTTCCTCTGGTGTTCGTTCAGACGACCAAAATCCCCAATATCAAAATAAGCTATTAAAAGCACTCCGCAGTTGGGTGGATGCCGAATATGCAGTACTGCCCCAGAAACGCCAGCAAAGTGATGGTAATGTTCGCCCAAGAAGCGAAGGCATTAGTTTTGCTGCCCAACCTCAAGAAGTGGTCAAATTAGGAAAACTTCAAGGAATACGTTATGGATTTGTCCGATTCAGGCAAGAAGGCGGAGTGTTAGAAAAGCATTTACGGTATGTAACTTTTGATGGCAAAGCAATGTATGTAATCAATACGGCTTTTACATCTAAGGATGCCATTCCAGGTAAGTTTGATAAACTGGAGAATTTAGTCGTGTTTGAACCTTACCTAAATTCTATGGTGGCAAATTTACAGCTACCGAAGCAGGAATCAGTAGTTAGTAACCAAAATCCAAAATAAAATGACGCAAAAAATCCACTTAAACCTCATCTACCTTGAGAACCGTAGTTTTCGCTCCATGAATTTGGGATTGCTTCCTTGCGTCGCCATGACACATCCAAATAATTAGAAACTCCAGGTTTTAACATGGACGAAGTTTAGTTTCGAGATAAATTCGGTTGCACAACTTGGGGATAATTTTCAAAATTCCGCCTTACCCAATCCATGCCAACTTCATTGTTCAACTTGATTTTTTGCGGTGTTTGGGGATAAATCTTACCTAAAATCTCTGTATCTTGTGCAACAACAACTTTAGCTAAATCTAAGAACTTCTGTTTTAGTAGCTTAAAGATAGGATTTTTTGCTAACCCAAACATCATGACATAAGTACGCGATCGCATTGGCGATTCTGGTACAAATAAGTGAATTTGTTTAAATATCCCCCCACTCATTTCGCCGTGCAATATCACTAAGGATGGGAAATAATTTTCTAAGTGGGCTGTTAGTACTTCCGGGAACAAGAACAAACCAGGATTTTGCAATTTATCCTTTAAATCTGTGAGTGCCAGGGGCATACTAAAGTAGGCATGGGAATGGTGTCCGCTGTCAATAAATTTCTCGAAATTTACTTCCTGAATTTGAAATAACGATCTGTGAGTACCGTTTTGATGGTTGTAGTCATGCATATTCAATAGCAACGACAACAAGTCAGTTTCCACACTAGTATCAGCAGTACAGCCAATAAATTCATATTCAGCAGCCAATTGATTCAAAATATTTGGTATGGGTTGTTGTGGTTCTTTGCCACCATAAGACCAAATAAAATCCCCTTCAATAATCAATTCCAGTGGCTCTAATTGTGGCAACGTTTTCTTTTTAGAACCTGGTAACACCGTACAACCTGTACCATCAAACTCCAATGCATGGAAAGGACAAACAACTACACTGGTTTTATCTTCTCTTTCTGAGCACCATCCTGCTGAGAGCATTGCACCCATATGAGGACAGGCATTAGGTAAAGCATTGATATTACCTTGTCTATCTTTCCATAGCACATAGTCCTTACCGTAAATTGATACCTTAAATGGTTTATTTACAGCCAACATCGATTTATGCGCCAATAACCACGGCGCACCTTCCAGCATAGACATTTGATTCTCCCTATCAGTAATTTGCTAACATTCTTTTGGAAATGTAGCCAGATATATATGGTAGGCGTAATTAAATGTAAGAGGCGAACCTCACCCCCAGCCCCTCTCCTTATTAAGGAGAGGGTGCTGTCATTCAATTTTGGATTTTGGATTTTAGATTTTGAGGACAGTGTGGTCTTGGGGGTTTCCCCCATGAACAACTGTCCGGGATTGACCACATGTCTAAAGCCAGGGGCTTGAAATAACGATAGAACCCTTTCTTTTTCTCCACGGATAAATCCGGGGACTTGTATCCAGTATTTTTCGGTCAGGCGGAGAGAAGTTGGCGGTGAGTCCACTTGGCGGTGTCGGTTTCCGTCCCGCCAAAGTGGCGAACCCGAAGGGTGTCGGTTTCCGTCCCGCCAAACCTCGGAGGCAAGGTTTTATATTTAATTTGACCCAGTTACTGATGACGATTAATTCGCCTCTATAATTTAAAATATGAGGATACATTCATATTTGTCAATAGCTAATACTAAAAATTAGGCAGACTAGTTAAAACTCTATGAATCAAATACCTCATCACCCTAAGATGCGCCGCAAACCAAAACAAAAGCGCAGTCAACAACGAGTTCAACATATTCTCAATGCTGCTGCGGAAGTATTTGATCAAGTTGGGTTTGAAGCTGCAACCATGCAAGCGATCGCATCTGGTGCCCAAACTGCGATCGGTTCGCTTTACCAATTTTTTCCAGATAAATTAGCTATTTTCCACGCCCTAGAATTGCACCACTTGGAACGAGTCAGGGAAGCTTGGGCAAAGTTGGATAGCCCTACGATGACTCAACTCCCGTTTGAAGAGTTTATCAAAACTATGATGGCAACCTACCAACAAATATTTGACGAGCCAACATCACGGGTGATTTTCGTTCAGTATTTTACTTCCTCTGCCATGTTTCAAAGCATTGATGACACCCTGACCCAGCAAGCTATTGATTTTCAAG
This sequence comes from Calothrix sp. MO_167.B12, assembly GCA_030066045.1. GTDB lineage: Bacteria > Cyanobacteriota > Cyanobacteriia > Cyanobacteriales > Nostocaceae > Calothrix_A. The sequence goes on along the minus strand of JASJCJ010000069.1, from coordinate 12,372 downwards.
CAAAGTTACTCCAAACACGTAACCCTTCATTAAATCCTCAAAAGTGTAATTTAATTGCCGAAGTGTGCATTCAAGCTGGAAATGCCTTAATTTTAGTTGCCCTCCGCAGCCCAGAAAGCCGTCGCCAAGCTATTTTTGCACAACTTGAACAGTTAATGATTGCTTACTTACGCCCCCATGTTGGAGATGAAGTCAGGGAGCAAAAAATGCACAATGAAGTAATGAAAATAATGAAATGTCCCCACTGTCACTCACAACGCCTTTCCAAAAATGGACATCGTCATGGCAAACAATGCTATCTTTGCAAAGACTGTGGCAAACAATTTTTAGAAACCTATTCCTCTAAAGGATATAGCAATGAAATCAAGCAACACTGTCTGAACTTACATCATAATGGTGTGGCGTTTCGAGAAATCGAGCGGCAAACGGGAGTTTCTCACAATACGGTGATTCATTGGGTAAAGGACAAAGGAAAGCAAATTTAGCTTTTTTAGTAATTTGATTCTTCTTCAGCGTACCATTTTTGGGCAACAACTTCGAGTTTATCAAAGACTTCGATTAAATCCATCGCTCGCTCGGTAAGGCTGTAGGTTACTTGGGGTGGAATTGTGGGTTGATAGTCCCGATATACCAAGTTCGCATCTTCAAGCAAACGTAATCTATCTGTAAGAACCCGGGCAGAAATACCCTCAACTTTACGCTTCAGTTCGCCAAAACGAGTTGCACCATTATTGACTAAAACCCAAATAATATATAGCGTCCAAGTTCCTGTAAGCAGGGTTAACAGAGATTCAAAGGCACAACGGGATGATCGCTTGGGAAGGGGCATGGCAGTTATTGAGTTACTTTTTATTACTAGATAATTTTTATATAACTACTTTACATAAGTAAATCATGTAATTCAAGATAATTGTGAGGTTTTTTACCACCTCACACTAATAGTTCAAATTTTGAAGAGGAGAACACTATGGCTGATACAGAAATTAAAATTTTAGACAATGGACCTTTTTTGGTATCTGGTTCTATTTCTTTGACTGATACCGAAGGTCAAAAGTTTGATACTGCCAAGCAACCTGTGGCACTCTGTCGTTGTGGAGCTTCTGGGAATAGACCTTTCTGTGACGGCTCCCATGGTAAAGTTAACTTCAATTCAGCAGAAAGGGCAAAATAAATAAATTTGTTAGGGTTTTTAGCTAAAAGCCCTAACTACAATCATACATATTGTTTAAAAATGATGATAAAAAATGGGATTATTAGTTGAGGAGGTATGGTGCGATCGCTTAACCCTTTCTTTTAGAATAAAAATCAACTTTTTTGGTAGCAACTTTTGTTTGGAGTCGTGTTCTGTATTTCACTCATTCACAGCCTGAATTGATATAACTCGATAACCTTCACCTTGAACCATACATCGTCCATCAACATCCAGAGGACAAGAATTTTTTGAGCCTGAAGGACGAGTACCTGCTACATAAACAGTTGTAATTTCTACTTGTTGATTATGAAAGGTTTTTAATTGTTCGCGATCGACTTTTTCAGATGGATGTAATACTAACCCACGGGGATTTTGGGGAGTTGTGACCAAGTAAAATTCATTTCCTTGATATGCCCTGGTAGACTTGATTGGAGGAATTTTTTTATAGATTAATTTTCCTCGTTTTGTTTCTACTTTAAATTCGGTTAAATTCTGAGATGGTACTTTTAGATTTGCCTTTACAGAAGAGTTAGGAATATCTTGATTACAGCCAGTGATTGTGGAAGTAGTTACTATAGTGAAACAGATAAAAGCTATTTTGAAAGTTTGCGAAAGCATGATGTGCAATTTTTAAATGCTAAAGATTGATACAATCAGATATTTTATGTATTTTATTTTAACCAATGTTTTGTATATTCTGGTGGAGAGGTAGTATAGCAATACTTGTCGGTTAAAGAGAAAAGGTGAGTATTTTCGCCTAGAAGAGACAACCCGCAGGGTCGTCTCTTCTATTTGTGGAGGTGGAAAAATTTTGACCGTAAATCTTGCCCATCAATTTATCGATGGGGAAACTGATAACTGATAACTGATAAATGATAACTGAAATGGATTTATGGCATTTATTTGGAAGTGAGATTATAATGGGGGGATAGGGTACAAAAAACAACCCATGAATCGAAACAAAAGATAAATTTTCAGAAAAATATCTTTTCATCAAATTTAGGGAACTAAATACGAGTAGTTAACTACATCAATATTATGCTGTGCATCCATTTGGGAATGAATGCACCAATTGCTGTTGATACCTGCAATTACTAAAACGACGGCATGACATGATGCCAGGAAAGAAATAATTAAATTAGTTTTAACCTTGGCTGCTGAATCTTGTCAAAGCCGAGGAGGAATCTATGCTGATAACATCATTGAAAACACAAAGATTTGATTGCATTACTGACTATGCTCTGGAAACAATTAACTCTATTAACTTAGATAAGATCCAGAGTTATTTTGATAATTTACCTGTAGATCCATACCTAGAAGAAAACTATCGTTATAGACGGTTATCTCACTTTAAAATTAATAGCGATCGCTCGAAGGGTGGCTTTCCTTGGGAGCATCCCAATAAGGCGGTTCCTGAGGAATATGACTTAATAAAACTGCCCCACAGTCCCTTCTTCCAAAGCAAAGAATATAATCCACTCCTGGGAAATGTAACCAGGGAATATGCAGAGCTTGACGAGCAACTGATACTATTACCAGACTTTCAAAAAATAATCTGGGAATTTTTCAATTTTTGTCGGCTTTGCTCAAATGAAACTGAAATAGGCGTGCATCAAATTAGAACTACCACTTCACGGGAAAATATCGGTAATCCAGTACCTGAAGGGATTCATCAAGATGGTGTAGATTTGGTGGGTATATTCTGTGTCAGTCGAGACAATATTTCTGATGGGGTAACTTACCTCTATAAATCTATAAATGATACTCCTATGTTCACAAAAATTCTTCATCCTGGTGAATTCCTGATTTTTAACGATCGCCAATTTTTCCACTTTACTTCTCCCATCCAGGTAATTGGCTCCGGATGTGGTACTAGAGATGTGTTTGTGCTGACTTGTCCGGGTTTGCACACAATTTCAGACATCTGAAAGATAAATTATGAAGTATTAACTTAAGTAATAAGTAAGAATGCTCAAGGGGTGAAAATGATATAAAACCTCTTCATTAATCAAGAAAAATAATAAAAATGAATCATTCTGAGAATCCTCTAGTTTTATCTAGTTTTAGACAGAGGTTAAACTGATTACTTATTACTTAAAACTGATTATTTGTGAACTTTGTTTGCAACACAGGAGTTTGCTATGGTTCCTTTCGATTTGAAGTGGATACGCGCCCAATTTCCTGCCCTCACCCAAGAAATGAATGGTAAACCAGCAATTTTCTTTGATGGACCCGGTGGGACTCAAGTACCAGGCGCTGTAATAGATGCGATCGCAGACTATTTGGTACGTTCTAATGCTAATGCCCACGGTGCTTTTGCCACCAGTGTCCGTACAGATGCCCTAGTTACCTCCGCCCGGATGGCGGTTGCAGATTTTCTGGGTTGCGATTCCCAGGAGGTAATATTTGGTGCAAATATGACTTCCCTCACCTTTACCTTCAGTCGCGCCATCGCCAGGGAAATCCAACCAGGGGATGAAATTATTGTCAGCAAACTCGACCATGCTGCCAATGTAGACTCCTGGTACGCTCTGGAGGAACAAGGAGCAATTATTCGCGAGATTGATATCAATACCACAGATTGCACCCTGGATATGCATAGCCTAAAACAGCAGCTGAACCAGAGAACAAAGTTAGTCGCTGTTGGTTATGCTTCTAATGGTACAGGTACCATTAACGATGTGGCAGAGGTAGTTAAACTCGCCCATGCAGTTGGTGCTTTAGTCTTCATCGATGCAGTCCATTATGCACCCCACGGTCCCATTGATGTCAAAACCTTAGACTGTGATTTTCTTGCCTGTTCTGCCTACAAATTCTTTGCCCCCCATGTAGGTATTTTGTATGGGAAACAGGAACATCTGGCACGGTTCAAACCTTATAAAGTCAAGCCAGCATCAGAAGAAGTCCCCTCCCGTTGGGAAACCGGCACACCTAACTTTGAAGGACTGGCGGGGATGGTAGCAACCATCAACTATTTAGCAAAAGTAGGTTGTCATGTTGCCCCTGCTGCCCATGAAGACTTACTGGCAGCTTTATTAGAGACGGAAGCAGACAAAACAGAAACATTCCGCTGTCCTCCCACCCATACAATCACCACTTCCTATCCCAGTCGTCGCGCTGCCTTAGTGACGGCAATGTCAGCCATTCAGGAATACGAAAAGGAACTCAGCCAACAACTAATTGCCCAGTTGTTAGCAATTCCTGACTTAACCTTGTATGGAATTACCAATCCCGCAGATTTTTCCCACCGTACACCCACCGTTAGTATCCGCATTGGGGATATACCTCCTGCAACCTTAGCCAAAGAATTAGGCGATCGCGGTATTTTTACTTGGCATGGTAACTTTTATGCCCTGGGTTTAACTACAAAATTAGGATTGGAAAGTAGTGGTGGCTTACTGCGGATTGGATTAGTACATTACAATACGGAGGCAGAAATTGAAAGCTTAATACAAAGTTTAAAGGAAATTACTGAACTGGCGAAAGTTTGAATTTGCCATCTCTCAGCCAAAAAGCTTGAAATAGGTACAGGGTTTAAGTTTACAATATAAGGCCATATCTATAAGTAACTGGGTCAAATTAAATATAAAACCTCACCTCCGAAGTTTGGCGGGACGGAAACCGACACCCTTCGGGTTCGCCACTTTGGCGGGACGGAAACCGACACCGCCAAGTGGACTCACCGCCAACTTCTCTCCGCCTGACGGCACCCCTCTCCCTAATTAAGACCTCGTCCGACCAACTCCCCTCTCCTTCACAAGCAGAGGGGCTGGGGGTGAGGTAAGCGTCTGAAATTTAATTACGCCTACCTACTTATTGATAGTGGCAGTCAAAGCAGCACAGCAACTAGCTGGTGCCTCCCCTGCCAAAATGCTCCCCCATTCTCCATTGGCAAAGATGAAACATACCCTTTCCGTACTTGTAGAAGATGAATCGGGAGTTCTATCCCGTATTGCCAGTTTATTTGCCCGTCGTGGTTTTAATATTGAAAGCCTTGCTGTTGGAGAAGCCGAACAGGGAGGCGTATCCCGTATTACTATGGTTGTACCCGGTGATGATCGCGTCATTGAGCAACTTACCAAACAACTATATAAACTCGTCAATGTTCTCAAGGTGAATGACATCACCGAAGTTCCTTGTGTGGAACGGGAATTAATGCTATTAAAAGTCAATGCTAGCAGCACTACCCGTTCTGAGATTGTGGAATTAGCGCAGATTTTTCGGGCGCGAGTGGTAGATGTGGGTGAAGATGCCTTAACCTTGGAAGTTGTCGGCGATCCAGGTAAAATGGTGGCAATTGTTCAAGTATTGCAGAAATTTGGTTTGAGGGAAATCGCCCGTACTGGTAAAATTTCCCTCACCCGTGAATCTCGCGTTAATACTGAGTTTCTTAAATCTTTGGAAGCCAAGGTTTAATATCATGTCCGCTTAATTAGGGCTTGCTGAAAAAGTCCCTTGGTGGGGGTAGGGAATAGGGAATAGGCAATAGGCAATAGTTCGGTGCCTCTTTTTTTCTATTCTTTTGATCAAAAAAAATTAGAGATGCAAGAATTTTAAACCTAAAATTCTAATTCCCTTGCACTTAATTCCCAAAAAAATAGCCCTTATGCATTGATAAATCAATGTTTTATAGTTATTCAGCAGACCCTACTTATTGCTAACCAACAGTGAAAGGTGTTTTCCCTTTCTGAACTATCGGTAAATGAAATTTGATGGGCACGAATACCTAGCTTAGTTCTTAGGCACTCGGCGTGCGGAGCGTGCCATTGCTTATGCCATTTGCGTAAGTCTTATAATATAATCTGCCGTTTATTAAGCTTTTATATCAAGTCCGAGAGTAAGTCCATAATAAAATAACTTTATAACCTTTGCGTCTTGGCATCTACCCTGCACCGAAGCCCTTCGGGTTCGCCAGTTCCTTTATGCCGGGGAACCCGTCCACCGGACTGGCTCACCGCACTCCGTGCGTAAGACTGCGTGAGTTTTATTAAGGGTATGTAAACGGACATGATATTACTATCTTGTTGGAGGTACAGTCCTAATGAACTACCCCATCTTACTTCGTTGAAAATGGGGTTTCTACATCCCCATCAGTAAGTTGAGGTTGTTCCCTTACATCCCCAGCTTATACAAGCATGGGGAATTACGCGAAATCAGTTAAATATGAGGAGTGGCAATTGAAAAAAATATTAATCTGGTGTGCAATTTATTTTCTGGTAATCAATACTGGTTGTTCTATCACTACACAAAATGCAGTAACTCCAACCAATGTACACTTAAGACTGGGCAATCCTAGTGGTGCAAGTGCAAGTAACCCCAACAATTACTTAATGATAAAGTCACAGTATGCCCTTTCTTACAACCGTGATAAAGGTATACCTAATTGGGTTAGCTGGCAATTAAATAAGTCATGGTTAGGGAGTACCGATAGAACCAATGATTTCCGTCCCGATCCCAAATTACCTAATGATTGGTATCGTGTCACAGGCAGAGAATACCGAGATTCTGGTTACGATCGCGGTCATATGGTTCCTTCTGCCGATCGCACTAACAATAAAGAAAATAATTCAGCTACTTTCTTGATGACTAATATCATACCACAGTTCCCAGATAATAACAGGGAATATTGGCGCGAATTGGAAGAATATACTAGGAAATTAGTCCGTAAAGGTAACGAACTATATATCATTGCTGGTGGTTATGGAGGGAATAAAAAAATTGGTAAGGGTAAGATTTCTGTACCTGCTCGTTTATACAAAATAATTGCAGTTACTAAACCCGGTTCTCAGGGAAATGATATTCAACAAGTAATAGCTATTGATACTCCCAATCTTAAAAGTCAGGGAGATTGGCAGGATTTTATTACTACAGTTGATGCGATTGAAAAGAAAACTGGTTATGATTTTTTATCGAATGTTAATAAGTCAGTACAAAAAGTAATTGAAGCCAAAAAATACTCTGTAAAAGGTAATAGTAATCGCTCTAGAAAAGGCAAAGGATCGGGCAAATGTGATCCAGCTTATCCAAATGTTTGTATTCCCGCACCACCACCATCTTTAAACTGTAAGGATATCCCCTATAAAAAATTCAAAGTGTTACCACCAGACCCACATAATTTTGATGGTAACAAAGATGGTGTTGCTTGCGAAAAATAATTCATTCTAGTACAAGTCGGCGGAAATACAGTAACGGTTTATAAAACGTCAAAGTTAGGGAAAAAAATACTTTTGACTTTTGACTCCTTCGGAGTTCGCCATTTGCTTTATGCCGGGGAACCCGTCCACCGCAATGGCTCACTTTTGACTTTTGACTTCCGCGAATCGGTTGACTTCCAAAGCAGCGTTACTAGGCTCAGGTTTCTACAACCATTGTGGAAAGTCCTGCTATACTTCCATCTGGAGTTTTACCAATAATATAAACATCTATTTCAATTTCCCCCACCCGGTAAACTTTGATATCTGTCAAATTAGTTTTGAGTATCTCTACAAGCTGACGGTACTTTTCTACCTCTACTTTTTCTGATTGATCATGCCAGTCTGACTCTGTAGTGGCTCTAGCAAAAAACCGATCTATATCTCTAACTTCTACTAGAGTATCAGGCGATCGCTTGAACTTCTGCAATAACTTATCATTTGTTAAATTTTCCATACTTGACCACAAAACTGTCTCAAATGGGTAATCAGACTCACTTAGCCACAATAAGCCATCTGAGGCGTTTTTTAGTTTGGTAATGATTTGTAAATTAGAAAGACTCATCTACCTCATAATCTCCGATCATTACGAGGTGATCATAAATCAAGTTGCACTTTTTGTGTGAATTGAGCCACTCTCAGGTCTGAAGACGCTGAGATTCAGGCATTGCCATCTAACTTTTCACCCTTACTGGCTATCTGGTTAGTGGGTAGCCTTTTATTGGACATCTGCTCTGAGGATTTATGATACTTCCTACTTTCGGACTCGCCTACTCGGTTTGCAGATTGTTGATTAAATTCTCTCCATGCGTCCAACAAGATCGGCTCCGACCCCGGATAATCTAAACTAGCATCCAGCACGGAGAGAGAATCATCATAAACGTGTCTAGCCAAATAAGCACTCCATAGATCGCGATGCATTTTGAAGCCGTTAACATCGTGGTGTACCCGTTGTGATAATTTTTTCTTGATACGAATACCAGAAGAATGGGTTTGAGAGAGTGCTGTTTTTTGGGTAGAAAACTTGGTGAATTGACCGCCAGCATTTTCGGCTTTGCGTTTCAATTCTGATTGGAAGAAACCTGGTGACTTTTGGGATATAGCCTTGCCATATCTTTTCTGCCAGCCCTTAACACTTACGTTCTCGGTTTTAATCTCATTTCCATGACGCAAGATTTCGTTTACTAGTCTTCTGTTTTGGGATTTAGCATAGCTAGATTTAATACGGTTAAGGTTAGCTAACTTCCTTTTATTTCTTGAGTAAGTTTTAGTATTAACCCACTCAATCTTATTCCCTTTGGTTGATTTTTTATTCTTACCTTTCTTGAGAACAATTTTATTACCAACCTTCGATTCAAAGTCAGGTTCGTAGTTATCCGGGTTATGAATCCGCTTACTTCTATCCAGCTTTCTTTGTAGCTTGGTAATTTCTTTTTGATAAGTAGGAACCTTGGGAGCAAAGGGTAGCAAGCCAGCTTTATTATCAGCAACAAAGGCAACGTTGCTAATATTTAAATCCATACCTACAACGCCATCAACGGTGTAGTTTTGAGGTTTTTGGCATGGTAAACCTTCGTTGATAAGCTGCACATACCATCTGATTTTATGGTCTATAAAACGCCAGATTAGACGGCAATATTTAACCCTAGAATTTAAGCCATGAACTATTACAGGATTAGTCCAATCAATAATTGGTTGCAGAGTTAATTTCCTCCAAACAACTTTATTATCAATGAATCTAAGACCAGTTTGGTTTGATTTACCTTCTACAGATTTAAATCTAGAAGTGATTTTGAATCTAACCTTTTTAGTTCTGCCAAATATAACTTTCTCTGAAGCCCTAAACGCTCTTGTCCCAATTGTTTGTTTAACATGAGCGTCTAACTTATCACTTATCCACTTACTATTATTAGCTGTAGACGTAGCAAAGCTCTGTAAGCTGTATTCGGTGTATCGGGCTTGTTCTCTAGCCTCTTGAAATAGTTTTTTGCCCTTGGCTTTATCCTTCTGTCTACTTAACTTTTTAGCTTCTTGGTAAGGTTGAGACTTTCTGCACTGTTCCATTCTTACCATCGCCTCGTGGAGACAAACGTTATAAAGCTGTCTTGCAGCCTGAAACCTGGCTAATAGCTCCCTGTTTTGCTGACTATTCACTTTTAACGGTATCTCTGTAATGAAGGATGGAGTTTTGGAATATGCCATTTTTTCGACCTTTTTAAATGGGTTATACTACTAGTATACACGTTGATAGTATTTATGTCCGCCAGAAAAAGTAGATATTTTGAAAAAGGTCATAAAGATAGGTTTACTACTGACCGGGAAGTAAGCTTAAGTAGTGTTTTGACTTTAAGAGTTACTCCTGAGATGAAAGAGAAAATCAAAGCCGTTCCCAATTGGCAAGAACGGCTAAGACAGTTTGTTGAATCAATGATTGAGGAGGAACGCGGCGAATAAATTCGCTTTCCGTCGTCCTAACCCAGGTTTAAAAACACTGGGCTTGCGTCCTCCTGGTTATTTCTTGTCAATTTCCGAAGCTGTAAGCTCAATTCCATTAACAGACAAGAAAGTATAAACAGCAATCAGAGCAATTCTCTTATTACCGTCTACAAAACAATGATTTTTCGCTAGCTCATAGCCATAAGATGCAGCCAATTTGTATAAGGTGACATTATCTTCATAATGATACAAATTTTTCGGCTTGTTTAAGGTTGACTCAAGAGCGCCTTTATTGAGTATGCCTGAAGCACCCCCTGATTCTGCGAGAATTTCACCATGAATGGCACAGATATCATGAATATCTAACCAACAAGGTTCTGTCATTTAGCTAACTCATTCAGTGCATTCCGATATTTCTTTATACCCCGTCGAGCAGCTGTGATTTTTTTGACAAAATCAGGGTCGTATGCTGAAATTTCATATCCTGATGGGGTTTTTGTTGCAAAGAGGCTATCCCCATCTTCAATATTCAAACTAGTCGCCATTTCCTTGGGGATAATGACACTTAATGAGTTACCTCGTTTTTTAACACTTAAACGCATTAGTGCTTCCTTAAATATATTTATGTAACCTTATATTTCCTGTGTTACTACAAATGTTGCAACATATCACCACACTTTCTAACCACCAAATGCGATCGCTATATAATGCTATATGGACAACAAATCTAGTCAAAGATTGACCGAGCCTTCTGCCTCCTTCAACCAATATCTTATGAAGTACCCACCCTGGTAAGCCTGTAAAAAAACATCGCAACGGCGATTTAGATTACAACTGCTACACTGTTGTTTTCCCAGAGAAACTGCACATAGCACTACTACGTGGATTCCCCCACCAACAAACCAATGTTTCAATTTTGCCTTGGTTACTAAATGTTGAAAACGGGAGAATACACGATGTCATTGCATGGTCAAAACAAAACTGCCAATAAAGTATTTTTATTAACCATAATTTTCCTCATCATCGAATTATTAGACGAGACGATTGATGGAGTTTATAGTCCTGCTTTACCCTTAATTCGCAGCGATTTACATTTGGACTACACTCAAATAGGAATGTTACTAACCATACCCAATACCATTGGTAGTATCATTGAGCCGATACTGGGAATTTGGGGAGACATTGGTCAACGACGACAGTTAATTTTGGGGGGAGGGGTTGCTTTTGCGGGTGCTTTGTTACTAATTTCCCTCAGCCATAATTTTCCCTTATTCTTGGCAGCCCTTGTCCTGTTCAATCCAGCTTCCGGTGGTTTTGTCAGCCTTTCCCAAGCTACCCTGATGGACATCGAACCAAAACGTCACGAGCAAAATATGGCACGCTGGGCTTTAGCTGGTTCCGTAGGAAATGTAATTGGTCCGGTGGTATTAGCAGTTGCAGTGGGATTGACTAACAGTTGGCGGAGTGCGTTTTTTATCTTGGCAATACTGACGGTGTTGCTGTTGGTAATGCTGTGCAAATATCGCCAATTAATTCCAAATACACCTAACCAAAGTGACACCAATTTGAAAAATTCTTGTGACAGAGGGATTGGCAAAATCATTACTCAACAAGGTTTGATTCATCCAAAATCCCGGACAGTTGTTCATGGGGGAAACCAACGCCAGTCGTCTGCGGCGGGAAACCCCTTCGGGTTGCGCCACTTGCTTTATGCCGGGGAACCCGTCCACCGCAGTGGCTTACCGTCCGCAACGCTGGCTCCCCAAGACCACACTGTCCTCAAAATCCAAAATCCAAAATGGTATGACGAACCAATCCAGGGTTTGAGAGAGGGAATCGGTAATGCCATTAACGCTTTAAAACAGCGTCAAGTGCTGTTATGGTTAACCTTGTTGCAATTTTCCGATTTAATGCTGGATATATTGCGCGGCTTTGTGGCACTGTATTTTGTCGATGTTGTCGGTGCAAATAATACCCAGATTAGTTTAGCTATTACTATTTGGTTGGGGTTCGGTTTGCTGGGAGATTTTTTGCTCATTCCTTTATTGGAAAGAGTACGGGGACTTGCTTACTTAAAATTAAGTGCTGCGATCGTTTTGTTTCTTTACCCGGCTTTTTTGCTCCTACCCAACATCAATATCAAGTTATTAATTCTCGCTTTGCTGGGTTTATTTAATGCTGGTTGGTACTCAATTCTCCAAGGACAATTGTATACGGCAATGCCGGGACAAAGTGGTACAGTTCTGACATTGAGTAACTTATTTGGTTTGGTAGGTGGTTTGATGCCTTTGGTGTTGGGTTTGTTGGCTCAACATTATGGATTGGAAAATACCATGTGGTTGTTAATTGCTGCACCCATCGCTTTGTTGATCGGGTTGTTGAGGTTTTAGGGACTTCCAATTAAGTTAATACGTAGCTAAATTGTATAAAGTAAAAAACCAGGTTATTGTAGTGCGGGCAGCGTTCGACGGCTCGACTGAGCTGAGCCGAACGTCTGAGCTCACGCCGAAGTCCTGCCCGCTTTATGTATACAATTTAGACGCTTAACAGCTT
>JASJCJ010000305.1 GCA_030066045.1 Calothrix sp. MO_167.B12 | reverse complement strand
CGCATCGATTGAAAGCTCTCATCAGGGCGATCGATGAGTTGATTGGGGAGTTGGAAATTACTCACCCTTGCTTCCTACCAAAACTTGAGATAACGGGTGCGATCGCATTAATTAATACCATTTTCCTAAAGTCCGGCTACAGATAATGCGTCAAGAATAAAATCATATCCTGTAACAGAAGCAATTGTTTTTTGACTCAATTGGCTCAGAATATCATCTAAGTTTTTCCGTAAAAAATCTAAATTATCAAAAACTTTATGCTTTAAAAACTTCTTAATTTCTTGCCACAATCTTTCAATGGGATTTACTTCGGGGCTGTAAGGTGGTTGAAATAATAAAATTATATTTTCAGGGATGGACAAATCTAAACTGTGATGTGGTCGTCCATTATCTAATTGAATGATATGAATTTCATTCGGATAAGATTGTGAAAATAACTCCAAAAATTTCTCAAAGCAGGCAGTATCCAAATGACCAAATTCATAGAAAAAACTATCTCCTGTTTTTGGCTCAACTAAACCATAAAGCCATAAATACTCGAATAGCCATTGATATAATCCAACTGGCTTCACTCCACAAGCAGTAATCACTTTACCTGTAATAGTTTTTAAGCCAATTCTAGTTTCATCTTGGCACCAAAAGCGAACTGAAATGTTCTGTTTACAAGATGAATATATTGAATTAATGAGGTTTTCTAATTGGGAGGGCAGTTTTTTTTAAAAGTTTCTTTCGCTTTTTTGTTTTGTTTTATATGTAAAGGTCGTGGAACCTTTAATTTCGCTTGTAGTTTATATCTTACCAATTCATGAACTGTTCGATAAGCAACATCAATCTCAAAACAATCTTTGAGCCATATTTGAATTTCACCATAACTTTTGAATCCAGAGGGATTTTCTAGTTCTGATTTTAATTTTTCTATTACGTATGGTGGAATTGAGTTCGGTCTACCAAGATTATTTTTGCTTGATTCTAATAAAAAATTCAACCCACCAGTACGATATTTCCGTAACCATTTTTGTATTGTTACACGATTATGTCCTAGCATGACTGCAATCTGTGTAACAGTCTCCACTGTCTTTGTCTTTAACCAATAAATAGTTTGAATTCTTTCTTTTTCTTGCGGTGTACGTGCATTTTTGAGAATTTCTTTGAGAGTTTCTGCTGATTCTGTTATTTCAATTTTTACTACACCTGACATGCTGGCGATCGCTATAATATGTACCTATCATAAGTGTAGCCTGAATATATGAAATTGGTATTAGAAAGTAGTTCTTTCGTAATTGCTCCTGGTTTATTCACTTCTCCTCTTCTAGATAGATAAAAGAAAATATCTCCAAGAAAAAGTGTTGTTTCCTTGTTTAGCTTTTCCCGAAAAGGATTAGTGACCCTAGTTAACTCATGACCCGCCCAATTCCATGCCTTTTTAGGTGCTCTCGAAAGGAAATCATGGATAACCATGAATTTATCAGATGAATTGTTAAATTCTTTACGTTTTCTCTCTAGCCAACTCTTTTTTTGGTCTGCAAGTCTTTTGATTGCTTCAGGATTTGGAAGACTGAGCCTTAAATTACCAAAATCTACAGAATCATCACCCCAATAAGCTTCTTCAATCCATACATCATCTCCCTTGCCATCTTTTGAAATTCTGGGGGCAACAATATTTTTTAGGTTATTAAGAATTTTGTCCCATGTTTTATCATGTCCGTTTTCTATACGGCTACTGACACCATGTACGAAAAGAATGGGCATATTTATTTCCTTGCAATATTAAAAAGTTTTTTTAACCCGCTAAATAAATATTGCCCCCAAAAACACTGGGAATAACAGTGTATATGTAGCGATCGCTCATCAGAATTTTTCACCCCCATCAATGTTGAGCATCCAAGGTGGATTCATCTTGGCAATTTTGGCATATACCGGGCATTGTTCATCATGCGCTCCTGGTAAGTACCCTGTACTCATCAAAAATTCCCCTACTATTTCACCACCTGTAAACCGGAAAGTCTTTTTAAACAGCTTCGTCCACTCTGGTTTACTAAGGGGATGATTGTAATCTAACCAGGCTGCAAATGAACCATATTCATTTCTGATATCAACCAAACGGCGAGCATTTTCAATTGCTGCCTCAATTTTGAGACGATTGCGGATAATTCCCGCATCATTGAGTAACCTAACCCGATCGCTTTCGTTATATGCTGCAACTGTATCAATATCAAAGTTATGGTAGGCGTGGCGAAAATTTTCCCGCTTTTTGAGAATGGTCAACCAAGAAAGCCCTGCTTGATTAATTTCCAGGATCAGGCGCTCAAACAGAAGATTATCGTCACACAATGGAAACCCATATTCATTATCATGGTATGGGCTATGAAAAGGATGACCGGATGCGATTTGGCAATAACTGCTCATTTCTCAATTCAGTTTAAAGCACAATATTTATACCCCATTAGCAGTGATAGGTTGAAGACTCTCACTAGGGCGATCGCATCCAAAGTTGGTGTATGGAGCAAGCCAATGGAGAAGCCTTGGGACTACCGCAGACAGAGGAGGAGTAAGTGATGAAAGCTTATCTCTAGTTTGTGCTGATTAGTTTTGGACATTGGGGATTATTTTTTGCGCGCCAAAAATCAAATAAAATTTTTTGTGCGTTTTTTTCCATTATGAAATTGTTTACGGAAGGTTGTGATAACAAGAGTGACATATTCACTTCCATCATACTTATGTTGAAGCCGAAAAAAAGTACAAGACCAAAGCGTCAAAACTCATTGCTTTGGAAAGTTCGCAATTTCTGCAAGTTTTGGCAACCAATGCTAGCGTTTGCCACCGCCATACTCATTTTCCTAATCAAACTGTGGCGGGAATTGCAGACATAGGCAAGTCTGAGTGATGGGAGCGATCGCTTGATGATGCAGGTCATTAATTGGGCGATCGCATGAAAGCTGTTACCAGGAAAATAGATGAATTGAGTGGGGAGTTGGAGGGGGCTTAATTCAGCTGACACCAATGTAACCCAAGCAAGCTGAAGTTCTGGATGAAATGCAAGTTACATTGATGCGAAATTGTCCGGAATCGCATTGTGTACATTTGTAGTTTTGTTTAAGTACAATTATCTATAAAACCCCTTCCCTATTACAGTCATGCACATTAGCATTGCGGATGACCTCAAGAAACGGTTTCATGCTGCTTGCGCCTTGCGGGGACGCAAAATGAGCCAAGTAGTAACGGAACTCATTGAGCAATGGTTACAAGCTAACGAATACCCTCCATCTTCTGACTGCAAAAAATAATCTGTATTAAAGTCCAATGAATTACCAGGATTTTCAAATATTAGTTAGCGAAAATAAGATGATTCGGGCTTCCTCAGAACAAGGGGAGATTTCCGGTGAATTATGCTTGGATATGGACAGAACCAAGCAAACATTAAGATTGATTGAGCATCAAGTAAAAGATGGTGAGTTGCTCAAAGGACTGGGTTACGAGCTATACCAAGCACTTTTCCCCAACGAAATTAACGCCCGATTCCAAGCTACCATAGCAGGGGCACAAGCAAATAATCACAGTGTCCGCTTGCGGTTAATATTTGAATCTCCACAATTAGCTGCTTTACCCTGGGAATTTCTCTACGATAAACAAACCAACACTTTTCTAGGGAACAACACTCAAACTGTACTCTCTCGGTATATTGATGTTCCGTTGCAAAAACGGGATATTAAAGCCGCTAGTTTACCTCTCAAGGTTCTGTTAGTTATTTCCAGTCCTAGTAATTTAGCTCAATTGGATGTTGCTGGGGAAGAAAAGCTCATCCGCGAAGCTCTGGGTAAACACATAGAAGCTGGTGATATAGAGTTAGATGTGTTACGGGAGGCGACTATTCGCAATATTAACCAAAAGCTGCGGGAGAAGTCTTACAATGTGTTCCATTTCATCGGGCACGGGGATTTTAAGGATAACAAAGGCTACATTGCTTTGGTGGATAGAGATAGTACAGCTAATTTATTAGATGATGAAAGGTTTGCTAACTTCTTTTTAGGTAACAACAACTTAGGGTTAGTTATTCTCAATTCCTGTCAAGGTGCAACGGTATCTTCCAACCAAGCATTTGCAGGTACTGCACCAAATTTGGTGCGTCGGGGAATACCCGCAGTAGTCGCCATGCAATATTCTATACTTGATGCCACAGCCAAGCTGTTTGCAGATGAATTTTACCGTACCCTAGCATTAGGCTATCCCGTAGATGCAGCCATCCAGACAACCCGCAATGCTATTTCTATGGAAGTGGGATTGGATCAACGGGATTTTGCTACACCAGTGCTTTATATGCGGGCAAAAGACGGAATTATCTTGAGACGAAAGTCAAATCCTGGAAATCTACGTTTACAAGATATTGTTAAAAAACTGTTACCAAATCATCTAGAAACACCATTTGATCCTTCCCCTAATAATCCCACGGAACAAAGTACTCAACCACAAAAAATCCTCTCCAATATAAATAATAAACAAAACACAGAAACAATTAGAGATACTGTGGAACAACAAATTAAGTTCTACATTTATATTTCCGAAACAAAAGTGAATATGTTGTATTCGCAGCTTATTCTGGGATTAAATAAAGATAGCAATTTTGAACAATCTATGCAAGAAAAATTAGCAGTTGTTCACCATTATTACACTGAAAATCATAAAGAAGTAGGAACTATCAAAGAGCCAAAAACTTACATATCTGGAACTTTACCTTTAAGGTATGGAATTGTCACTGAGTATGCATCTGACATTGCATATTTTGGAAGTAAGTTTGATAAAAATACATTAAGTCTTATTGGAGCAAGTGCTAGCATTATTGGTGCTGTTAAACATATAAATTCAAATCATGCTCCATTTTACTACACGATGAGATTCCTAAATCAAATTGTTAATGAAAACACAACTGTAAATAAACAACCAGCTTATTATTCCTTCAAAGAAGCTTCTGAAATCGCATTAAAATGTGTCCCACGTGAAAAGTATAACCTTGAATTTCTAGCAAAAGTACTTTACAGCGAGCCAAATCTTATAGTTGCAACCCCAGTTTATGTTGCTTTAGTTTAATTAACCTAAATGTATCTTGAGAAAGAATAAACTAATTTTGACAGTTCCTATATAAAAGTAAATGTAGACCTCTCTGGAATTGCTGGTTCAAAAGCTGTTTCCATTATCTCTTCTAAAGCTCCATCCACAAATTCATCTAAACCAGGAATAAAGTCGGCGAAAGGAACGCAAGATTTACCCAGTTTGACGGTTGACCATACAGTTTTTCCAGCATCTCCAGTAGCTACACCTTCTAATACTCCCCATACATTTTTAGCAATGTTGATAGGATTATGACTCATTGTCTTTTCTACTTTGTGATTGTTGTTGTTAAAAATAATATTGATTTTACTGATTTTCCTACTTAAATATCACGCCTCTTATGTCCAAATTTATAAACAATAATTTATTCTCTGGAAGCCCTTCAACGTGTTACTAATGCAACAACTACTACTATTGTGAGAGAGCCAAAAAACAAATAACAAAATAGCCTTATAGTATTTTCTTGCTGACTAAACCTATTTTGAGATGATAAAAAACTTACACCCATACCAATCAGTGCAATCACAATAAAAGGATTTAAAGCTGTAGTCCCTTTCATACACAGTAGTCCAAAATCATTTTAATTCTTCAGTACATAAGTAAGTCTGGATCAAGATAAATAAATATGTAACAGGTTATAAAAATTTTCTAAACCTCGCTATCGCTTGGTTTAGCTTTTATCCACTCCTAATAAAATACCTTGAATTTTAACGCTGACTTACTTGCTTAACATCTATGTGTGTTTACATAGATATTAAGCTCACAATATTGATTGTACTAATCCTCCTACTTAAATGTCACACCTCTTATGTATAAATTTATAAACGAAGATACTGTTGGCGAAACATTACTTAACAATAAAAACTGTGGGTGGAAGGATAATATTGCCTTCAGGATAAGCTTATGCTTGGTTATGCTTCCCCCTCCAACACCCCCAACAACTTCTCCTCCAGCCCTGTCAAATACGGTCGCCTCAACTCCCCCAAACTCTTCAGAACCGCACGGGCTGCTGATTCCATATCTGCTGAATATAGTCGGCTAATGCGATCGCTCCCAGAGAGAGCCGTACAAAGAGCGATCGCCCATCATCAACTTCCACCAATTCTACGACCCTGCTCAATTTGAGCAAGATACCCCAACTCAACTGGTGTAAAAGCCACTGGTCGCTCTAGCAGACTCAGTATTTCCACCTCAAACGGGTCTAGGTCACACTTCCTCAGCCTGTGAATGCGATCGCACACTTCCTGACACTGTGGTTCATTCTCCAAACCCACAGGCTCTACTTGTTGATGCTTGAGTGTGTATTTATACATAGTCATAGTATCCACATCCCGTACCCACACCTCAACGGTACTGTCATGTACAGCAGCAATACGCCCTAGGCGGTGGTCAATCTTGTTGTTGTTGGGGGTGTGAATTTCGACCAGTCCCCCCTGCACCAGCTTGAGATGGTGTGCCAACTCAACGTGGTTCATAGTTTCTGCTTGCTCCACATTCAAAGAAAGTTGTTCCACATTTAAATATCTCAGGTAAATTAACTCGCGATCGCCGCTATCAAGTTCCACAATTGCAGCATCTGGGTTAGGGAACTGTGTGATTGTACCAGATTGACCGGGGAACAGGGGATGGTCATCTTTTACCGTTACGCGGTTTTCAATCTTCAAGCGGTTTGGTATTGGTACATTACCATCTTCCTCTGGGGGTGGGGCTGCTTGTTTCCCAGATTTACCAATTTTGGCAGTGTTCATTTTGGCGACGGTGCCGTGTTTGGTTTTGTAAGTCCGAGTAGAATCCTCACTTCGGATTTCCGAAGTGAGAGTTTTGGGAGAGTCCTCACTACGGATTTCCGTAGTTAG
>JASJCJ010000068.1 GCA_030066045.1 Calothrix sp. MO_167.B12 | reverse complement strand
TGTAGGTTGGGTTGAGCGATAGGGAAACCCAACAAAGCTTTACTGGTGTTGGGTTACTCTGCTCCAAGCCGCTGTTGCGTCTACATTCTTCAACCCAACCTACACCTATTGCACTATTTTAGCTGTGTCAATCCACTACATTTATTTTTTTTATTTTTTTATCCCCAGAGTGACATAAGAAGGTTATTAACAAGTCATACCAGTGTGGTAAGTAAGTAGGCGTAATTAAATGTAAGATGCTTACCTCACCCCAGTCCCTCTCCTTATTAAGGAGAGGGGGCACATCTGTTGCTAAAATCCAAAATCAACAACGGATTATCTGTTTTCCAAAATCCACAATTTAAATATAGGATTTGAGTTATGGTTGGGATATGTTAATTGGTTCAGTCATGCGATCGCTATCTAATTTAGCATTTAATAACCACATACTAGAACTGATTTTTGGTATCTTCACCCCTAATTCCATACCCTGTTGTAGACCCATTACTAATAAGGTTAATGTTTCTAATAGTTTGGGGTCAAAGCGATGGGATTGTTGTTTACATCCTTCCAAGGCTTGAGTGAAAATTTCTTCTGGGCTGGACTGGAATGCTTTTTGCTGGTTGACTCGACATTGAAAGTCTGATGCTAATGCCAAAATCCTCGATTCTAGGGGAATTTCATCCCCTACCAATCCGGCGGGTTTGCCCCTACCATCCCAGCATTCTGTTTGATGGGTAATAATTTGGGCAACAGCCCTTAACCTAGGCATGGTGCGTAATACCTGTGCTCCTGGAACTAAAGGACAACTGGGAGGAGATTGAACCACATCTTCTTGGTAAGTAGATGTACTTTCCAGTACGCTTTCTGCTCTCTGCAAAGGATCTATCCGATGTAGTAAACTCGCCAGACGCAATCTTTTGATTTGCCAAGCAGGAAGTTCTAACATCTGTCCCATTGTCTCTGAAAGTGCCATTACCTCTGCCGCAGCCATCGGGTTGGTAATATCGGCAGCATCCATAATTTGCGCCATCCGTAAGAATGCCTGGATCTCGTTGGAAACTAAGTTGCGATCCAAACTACGTGGTTGGGTATTTTTCTCTCCTGTTTTGAGATAACTAACTACACGAGCCACCACCATTCCCAAATCTTCTGGTGTGGCAGCCTGGGATTGGATTGACTGTACGCAAGCTGTGAGCTGGTTCCCTAATTCTGGATTATATTTATTAATGTGAGTGATCGTTAACTGGGCTGTCTCTTTAACTAGTTCCGGCTCAAATGTCCACAGACCATAGAATTTCCGCTCCAAATCTGATTCTGGTCTACCACTCACCCCATAATCTGCTTCAGATAATTCTTGACAAAGTACCATTGCTGTGTATCTGGGGGAGAGAATAATTAAGTGCCATTCTTGTCCCACGGGGTCACTGGTATCTAATGGTACTAAATTGACATTGGCTAGTTGACTGGTGGGATGTTCTGCCCATGCGGTATTAGCAGTAGCCATTATGGCAATTTGGCTAGAATTTTGGGCAATATCTCCATATCTTTGAGCTTCTTGCAAATACCATTTTCCCTGTTGGAATGCGGTAATCACTAGGGGTTGGGACTCATCGGTTAAGATGTGGTCTTCTAGGGCATGGCATAGAGAAACTAGGGTATTTTTGTAGTACACCCCTAATTGAATTGGTCTATTACTATGGCGGTGGGAAAGTTCTAGCTTTTGTAGAATGGAGCCTTCTAGCATGGGGTTTTATTAAAGATATATCCGAAAAAGGTGGAGATCGACAAGGATCTTAGCTTTTCTTATTAAAGCTTTTCTATTTGAATTAGTGTATCAATTTTGCGAAACCTTAGGGAAGAAAGTTGTTAGTTGTTAGTTGTTAGTTAATGGTTGACAGCTTAGGTGTGGGAGCCGCACTTGAGGTATTTTCTCGTGGGGACTAGCTTGAAAATAGGCGTGGAGGCGCAGAGTAGGGGCGCATTGCGTGCGCTCTTGAAGAGTTAGTCACAAAGCATTTTCATAGGCAGGTTGTGTACAAACATCCATGAGGGACTAACTGATAACTTATACCAATTTGAAAAAAGAATGCGACAGATGGGTAGTAGGGGTTTAGCACTGCTAAACCCCTACGAGTAATTTAATTTATGTGTCGCAAACATTATTTGAATTGGTATTACATAAGTTGCCATAATTACTCCCTTCCCGGCAGAATATTACCTATAACGTAGGTTGGGTTGAACGAAGTGTAGACGTAACAGCGGCTTCTCGAAGAGTAACCCAACGATATGCTGGGTTTCGTCCCTCAACCCAGCCTACAATCTTTCGGTAATTTTATAGCACCGAAGGGAGTAGTAGCTAGAGTCTCCTTAGAATTTAGAATTTAGAATGAAGAATTATTATCCCATCGATGAATCTGGGGCTGGTATCCAGTCTATTTTTTAGTCAAGATGTGAATTTGCCAGAAATATTGCTGGAGAATCATGAGCCAAACAGTTAAGCCGGAAGCAAAACAGCTGTACCAGCAAGCACAAGAACAATTTAATTGCTCAAATTATGAAACTGCTCTTGAATTTATCAAACAAGCGATCGCAATTCAACCAGATTATGGGGAAGCTTGGTATTTACAGGGTAGGGGTTACGCAGAATTAAACTGGGATGCGTTAGATTGGGATACCAGTTATTTTGAATCAGCCATTGCTAGTTTTGATCGAGCCATTGAAATTGAGCCTGACAACTGTGAAATTTGGATTGACAAGGCTAAAGTACTGCAAAGCTTAGAACGTTACGAATCAGCCATTGCTAGTTTAGATCAAGCTATTCGCATCCAGCCTGAGGATGTGGAAATCCAGAAGCAACGAGTTCGTCTGCTCAAGGAGCTAGAACGCTACGAAGATGCAAT
Source organism: Calothrix sp. MO_167.B12 (assembly GCA_030066045.1). GTDB lineage: Bacteria > Cyanobacteriota > Cyanobacteriia > Cyanobacteriales > Nostocaceae > Calothrix_A. Next base: position 25,306 of record JASJCJ010000068.1, on the reverse strand, counting down.
TGCCACCTATGAGAAAATTATAGATATTCAGTCTGATAACCATGAAGCTTGGAGTGGACTGGCAAGTTTGCTGGAAAACCTAGCCAGATATGAAGATGCCATCGCTACCTATGACCAAGCAATTATATCCCAGTCTAATCAATGTCTAATTCCCGTATACTGGAACAGTAGGGGAGAATTACTACTCAAACTGCATCGTTACCAAGAAGCGATCATTAATTTTGACCAAGCTCTAGAAATAGAACCCAATCAACATTCTTGGGAAAATCGAGGTATTGCTCTGGAAGCCTTGGGGCGTTGGGAAGAAGCCCTTGAGAACTACCAAGAAGCATTACAACTGCGCGGTTCTGATATTCGAGTCACACCAGACGAACTTGGAGAACGAGCAGAGCGACTACACCAACTCAAACTGACTCAGCTTGATTCCTTAGTCACAGAGTATCCTCAAAACTGGGAAAATTGGTATAATCGGGCACGGCAATTACAACAGATGAAACGGTACCAAGAAGCCATTGCCAGTTTCGATGCAGCCTTAGCAATTAAATCTGATGCAACAGAAGTCTGGATATATCGCGGGAATGCTTTATTTGATTTGGGGGAATATGAGCAGGCGGTTGTTAATTTCGATCAAGCACTGGAGTATAATATCGAAACTCCTGAGGTGATTTGGTGGCAACGGGGAAGTGCCCTGTATAATTTAGGACAATATGAGCAGGCGGCGACTAGTTTTGACAAAGCCTTAGAATATGACCCCGATTATAGGCTTGCTTGGTATTACCGGGGTATGGCGTTATATAAAATACAAAATTATGAAGATGCTGTTGTCAGCTTTGACAAAGTTCTAGAAAAATATTCCCAAAATCCCAAAATTTGGCAACTTCGGTGTCTTTCACTAATTAATTTAGGTCAATTTGAAGCAGCGGTTGTCAGTGGCAACCGAGCCTTTCGCCTTTCTTGGGGGTTACAACCAGATGAAGCAGAGGAACAGTCAATGGTAGAGGGGCTTCGTCATCCAGATGGTTGGTATGATTGGGCTACCACATTAGCGGATTCATGTAATGGATGGTATGGGGAAGCCATGATTTGTCTGGAGAAGGCATTGGAAATTGATCCAGATTACCATCAGGCTTGGGAATATTGGGGCGATGTGTTGGTGGAATATACAGAGGTTTATGAGTGGGAACGGGAACAAGCCGTAAAAATGCTCTCCGATGCAGTGGATTGTTACAATCATGCCTTGGAAATTTTCCCGGATAATCCGAGTTTGGGAAAGAAGCGTCAACAATTACTGGGCCAGTTAGAGTCTAGTTAGTGATTTTGCAGGATTGGTTTCTGGTTACTAGACTGAGCCTGGTAACTAGGTTAATGTGAGTTCGACGGCGTTCAAAGCCTGGAAAGCTTGGTATATAGGTATTTGAGTCGTAAATTTTTTTAGAAGCCTTGGCAAATGAATATTTCAGCAAAACACTGGTGTATTGGGAAAGGACGTTTTAATCACAGTGAGTACTTTAGGTTGTGAGTAGCAGACGAACGGAAAAAGCTATAAACTGCTAAATTATCCCTGCGTAAATAGCGTCAAAAGTAGCGAACCAATGATTAATTTCGGACAAAAATTTCTGCTTGTAGTGTTGCTGCTTGGAAACCTCAGCTTCACTCCACCACTTCTTGCTCAAGATTCTGCTTCTCCGCCTTCAAATATAACTATAAAAGGGCTTGAAACTCAAGTTAAAGAACTAAAAAATCAAAATGAAGAACTCAAAAAACAAAATGAGATTCTTAATAAACAGTTAGAACATATGAGCAAATTCGACGGGCGCATCTTGAGTACTGTTTGGTACGCACTTGGTGTTGTAGGAACTGTAGCATTTATAATCGCGGGTTTCAGTTGGTTGACTTATAAATCAGATAAAGATGAATTCAAAAATCTTCGAGAAGAATACATGAAGGATTTAAAAGATACAACAAAAGAACCATACATATCTCTCAAACAAGCATCTGTAGAAGCAGCTACAAAATCTGCTTCAGAAACAGCAAAGGTTTTTTTTAATAACAATGTTGAAGACGAGTTAAGGGGGATCAATCAACAAATAAGCAGTATCAACACAACATTGAGAGAACTAAGTGATATAAAGTACCGTCTCTACAATGTTCAAGCGAAACAGCACAAATCTGAAGGTTACTTTGATAATGCATTGCGGAGATATCTAAAGATGATTGATTTGGCTGTGGAGAGCAATTCTGAAACTTGGGTGCAAAACACGCTAGATGCTATGCAGGAGATTATAGAACAACATATAAACCTAATTGATAAAGATATACTCTCTTATATTAAAAAAAGGATAAATAATCTACCTAAAAAATATGAGGATCTACTACAAATTGATAAACTTAATCGTATGCTGGCATCAGCATATGATTAAAGATGTTTGCTTAGTCTGAAAACTGCTGAAAACTCACTCTAATAGCCATGCATTTGCAAAAAGCAAAATGTTCCCACTTTTGTTAAGTTATTTTAAATATATTAATAATTTTATAAATTCTTCCGGACAAAATAGAAAGGACTGTATAGCTAGCAACCGTAATATCCACAATAATTCTTGTTCTAGTGAGAACATCGTGCTAATTTTGAACATCTTAAGGCATGGATATGACATATGTATTTAAATTCCATATTCCATAAATTTTTTGCAACAACACTTTATCTTCGTAGAAAAAAATATTTAGTTTAATATAATACATTAAGACAGTGAACGATGACTGAAATTAACTATTTTAGTCGCTTTTAATTACAGCAAGATGTCTAACATCTAAAATTCAAAACTAACTGAATCCACAGGGCTTCTACCAAAAGCACATCAAAACTTTTTACTGTGGATTAAAAAATATGCCTAATCACAATGATGCAAACCAGATTGTCAGGAGATTCAAAAATTTAGTAGAGCAGACAAAGGACGTAAATAAGTCATATATTCAATTGGCAGATAGATACCTGACACTAAAACGGCCTTTATTTGGCAAAGATTTCTACAAAGATATCGACCAATACCAAGAACTCATTTACTTCTGCCTTGTTATCCAAGATAAGTATTTTCTAGACAAATGGGGCAATCCTGGTCACCATAAAAATCGTGCCAACCTTGCAGAATCTGTTAATACTTATATAAAGTATTTCAATTCTATTCGGCAAAATCAAAATGTCCCCCCTAAAGTGAGAGAATATCTGTCATACCTCGTAGAACGAATTCTAAGACCTAGTGTACTGAAATAAAATGTTATCTTAACAGCTTTTATTTCAAGGTTTTGACTACGCGAATATGTGCAAAAATAATCAATGCACCTGCTGGCGAGGTGCATTTTTTGTTTATGTAAATTTAAACAATGTATTTCAGTAAAAATAAAAGGAGTGCTATAGCAATCTATTATTGATTTTCGGATTTCTGTTGAGAGTGCTTTTGACGTATCTCATCTTCTATATCCTCAGGAACCAAATCCCTAAACTTTGTGGTAGATAGAAAGTCTATACCTTCTTGATATTCTTCATTAGCCTTATCAATAGCTGTTAGTTGTTCAAGGATAGAATCCAATGAATTTATATAATTTGTTAATGCTTCATTCTCTACTTTCAGGAGGTCAATTTTTTCGCGATTAGTATTTTCTTTGTGAGCATATTCTTCTTGTAATTTACTATTGTTATCCGCAAGTTTTTTTGACATTCTCTCGCGTTCTTTTTCTGCTTCCTTTTTTACCTCTCTAAGTTGTGTTTTTAATTCGTCATTTTCCTGTTGTTTGCCTTCTAGTTCTTCCTTTAGTTGTTTGATTTCCTCTTGTGGCGATGGCATCTTTCTGTCTCCGGTATCACTGAGGGATGGTTTTTAATTTTAAGGAGCTTTGCAAAAATAACTTGAACACTTGTGATTGGGAGATCAAGCTTACACCTTACTCCAGATTCAATTTATACAACCTATTTTTACATGATGCCTCACCAGATTCATTAAAATATATACCGTAGATTAGAAGTATCTTTATATCTTTCTATGATTTTTCCTGAGACAGTATCTATCTTCAGACTCTCCAAGTTCAAGGAAAGGAGCGAGTGCCCGGTGATTAAGACTGCGAAAGATAGCGATAAGCCGGAGGCTTGACGCTGAGTCGCTTTCGCGACACGCTGCGCGAACGCGTATCGCTCTTATCTGGGGGATAATAAGAGTGGCAGAGGCGTTCCTGAATTGGAAGTAACAAGTAATAAGTATCTTGGCTCTCCCCCACATTTTTTCGTTCACCCGAATTTATACAAATTGGAAAAAAATAATGGGACACATGATTAATTCGTAGGGGCGGGGTTTCCCCACCCTTACAATTGGATGTGTTTAACTCGTTTCTAGGCTCTGCCTGAAAACGCACATGGGGAGGCTCTGCCTCCTATTAATTCTGGAGGCAGAGCCTCCCAAAAATGCATTACAAGGTAGAACCTTGTAACGAGAGTAAATTGGAAAAAAATAATGGGACACATTATTGATTCGTAGGGGCGGGGTTTCCCCGCCCTTACAATTGGATGTGTGTAACTCGTTTCTAGGCTCTGCCTGGAAACGCACATGGGGAGGCTCTGCCTCCAGACTTAATAGGAGGCAGAGCCTCCCAAAAATGCATTACAAGGTAGAACCTTGTAACGAGAGTAACAAGAAATAAATTATCCGGTAAGCGAAAACCTTCACTGTTGCCCGTTAACACATATCTTGCACCTTCTCAATAAGCGTAAGGTGGGCATTAGGTGGGTTACGAAATAATAAGGGTTACAGTCGATAATTTTCGCAATAATCATGTGTGCGAGATGTGAATTAAGAGTTCCTTCTTCCGGAGGGAGTTGATACCAATTCCTATTTGAGCACAAACCTGATTTTATCCTATTAACCACAGTAAATAAGAAGTAACTATTTTTTTAATACCTGATTTTTCCCTATAGAAACTTTGATGATAGGAGCAGAAAATGAAATAGTGTTATACCATTTCTTTCCATCAAAACTACAAGTTCTTGTGTTAGTGCTGGTGATGTATATATCTAATACATCTGTAGTCAAATGTGAGGGGAATGGTACTAGTTAAAGGAGAATTAATCGATGAAATTTTCTACTCAGTCTATTCCTTTTTTCCTAACTACTATTTTACTTGTTTCTACATCTACAGCTTATGCTGACAATCCAATTACTCAAAAGACTAATGGGCATATAGCCCAGGCACGTCCTAATCGTAGTCGGCGTAGAACTAATGGTAGGCCTAAATCACCATATCCAAAAAGACTTTGCAGGCGTCCTTATTTTTGCTTGCCATACCCTTCCAAAAAACCTAATACTGTATGCAAGCTGTATGCTTCCCAAGGACCAAATGGACCTTTCTATTTCTATCGTTGCCGGAGGGTAGGTGGTCCTATATATAGGAATCCGGTTTGATTTGTGAAATCACTCGTGATGGTAGGGAACTCTTAAGAGGGAACAGAAAGTGTACGCTCGTTTTTTCAAGAATCAAATATGAATCCTAATAACGTAAGTTGCTAGTTAGTGCCCCAAAATCGTATCATTATGATACAAAAAGCATGATTTTGAGTATTGTTAAATACTAAATTTTAGGGCTTTGTAATTAAAAATAGGCGTTTTGTGATAACTAGCAACTTGGGTTAATATCAGAAAGGATAAAGTCTGAATTTTTCAGACTTTATCCTTTTTGTTACCTTCTATGGGTGAATGAAAAAATGTATGGGAGAGCCAAGATACTTATTACTTATTATTTGACCACAGTCTTTCTCACTCACCCCTTTTTATCTATACTCCTAGGGGTTTAAATCCCCATTATAAAACGTAATTACGAATTACGAATTGTTTAAGATACTCCTAATAGTTGTTTTTCTTTCTTTTCAATTGGTGCGGATAATGCTTCTGACAATGGGGCACAACCAAGCCTTTGTTCCAGGATATTCATCACTTCCCGTCCAAAATCATTGGGATTTTGTTGCCAAGCTTGCAAACAAACTTCCCCAAAGAAAGAACCAAGGGGTTCAGGATTCCAGAGTAATTTTTTCGCTGTCCAAGGCATTAAACTCATGGGATTATACCCTGGTTGAAGAATACCTTCTTTAAAGGCATATTCTTCTAGGTGAGTGTGGGGTTGTAATCCAATAAAGAAGATAGCTGGTTCAACTTTATCTGCACCAAAAATCTTTTCTAATTCTCGGTGATAAGCAATGGTTTGACGAATAGTTTCTGGACGTTCGTCAATTACATTGAAGGAGTAGTTGACGGAAACCAAATCATTAAACCCAGCCGCTTTCAAATCCCGACAATTCTGTAACACCGTTTTCAGGTTATACCCCATCCGCATTTTCCGCACCAATTCTTGGGAACCACTGGTAATCCCAATTTCAAAGTAGTTCATCCCGGTTTTCACCATTAATTCACACAACTTTGGGGTCAAGTTGTCTGCCCTAATGTATGCTGCCCAGTGAATATCTGTCATGCCAGAATCGACAATTTTTTGCAACAGTTCCACCACGTCGTCTATGAACTTTTTGGCGGGGATAAATTGAGCATCGGTAAACCAGAAATTACGGATACCACGGTCATATAATTGACGCATCTCAGCTACTATTTCGTCGCCGGGATTAATACGTACTTGTTTACCTTCAACTACGGTGTAAACACAGTAGCAGCAGTTGTGAGGACAACCACGCTTGGTTTGCACACCAATATAAAAGTCTTCGTCTTCCAGGTAATAATTAAACTCTGGCCAAATACTCTCTATGTATTGGTAGTTACAAGCTGTTTTTTCCAGAGGGGTGGGCTGTTCATGAATTAGACGCTGGCGGGGTTGAGTTTCTCCAACCACATAACACCTTTCATCTCGAAACTCACTTCCACTTAAAAGTTTTGTTAGCAGGGTTTCCCCTTCACCCACGGAGACAATAGTTCCCTGGGGTAAGCTTTTGCCTAACTGCTCGTAAAACACACTCACCGCACCACCACCAATGATTGCACGGGCATGATTCTGATATCTTTGGGCGCGTTTTAACCCCCGTTTGATTAATCCCAAGTTCCGCCACAATTCTACGTAGTAAGCAATGAAGATTCGCAAACCTCCCAAGGCTCCACGTAACTTAATTAAAGGATTTTTGGCGTAGTAAAATTCAAAGGCATTTTGTAGTGGATTTCCACCACGTCCCCCTACAGGAGCATAAATTTGAATATCCCGCCATGAAAAGACTAGTAATGTGGGTTGAAACTCATCAATACATTTTTCTAAAGCAGCAGAGTAATCTAATGGAGGTACTGTCCCCAAATCAAAAATTCGCTGTTCTATCTGGGGAAATAATTTGTGGACATGATCACTAAGATAGACCACTCCAATGGGAAAGATGGGGTTACATGGAAGGCGAACGTAAAGAATTCGGTTCTCGTTCATTGTTATATGGCTATTCGATGATGCTGATTGTGAGAGCAGAAATTACATACAATCCCCGAATTTTGTAAGCTTGGGAATATAACCCCTCTTATGTCATTTAAAAGCCCGTGGGTTATTTGAGGGATTACTTTTATGAAAGTATTATCTATATATCTTTACAATAACATTGAGCTTATTAAATAGGGGAACATTCGATTCTCTTATCTTTACCATGTGGGGATCGCCAAGGGACTTGCAAATAAAAAAATATTAATATCCCATTCCAGGGGCAGGGGCAGGGGGATCATTTATGCTCTGAAGTTCCCTAAAAGCGCCCCCACAAGGGGGGAAGTCAAAAGTATTAAATTCCCTGCCGATGAATGGAAGAAACCCCATCTCCCCATCACCCCATTATCCCATCCTTTCCCCTGTCCCCAAGCAACTCCTTTGGATGTTCTGAAGCAAAATTATTACATAAAAAATATTAAAACTTAACCTTTTACTGTAAAATTACACAAACAGCATAAAATCTTATTTTTTTTCACAATCGCCCCCTATCTATAGACATAAATTCTCTAAAGAAAGTGTCACTTGGTAGTCGGGGTTACAGTCATCGGGGATCACTCGGTGTTAGCGTGGCTGATGTAACATAGAATTGTGGCGTACAGCTCATCAGCAGTTATGGCTCAAATATTAGATCCCCTACCCTCCGAGCAATCGGCAAAAATCCTCTGCTGCTACGTAAATGCCACGAGCAAAATACAGGTGGCTCGCATCTCAAATATTCCTAACTGGTACTTTGAAAGGGTTGTTTTTCCTGGACAACGACTGGTATTTGAATCTCCAGCAGTAGCTCTACTAGAGATTCATACAGGCATGATGGCAAGTGCGATTTTGTCGGATACTATTCCTTGCGATCGCTTGGAAATAAAGGAAGATGATTATGAGTTACCATCCAGCTCGGCAGTAGACTCGGATACAATCACCAATCGACAAATAATGTCATCTGTTAAGACAACAAATTTAGATACTGCAAAACCCTTATCATTTGTTGGTTTAGTATCTATTGATTAAAAAAATAAATTTGCTCTCTTTTGGGGTTGTTTATCTTAATACAACCCTTTTTTAATTAGCAATTTTAAAGCACCACAAATAATTTGATTAAAATCGCCTGTTCTATGGTAATAGATAGGCGATTTTTATTTTATGATATGAGCGAAGTAATAAGTAATGCTCCCAGGGATGGGGAGCAGTTGCCTAGGGTGAGAAGCCGCCAGAGAGATGCTCTCTACTCCACAATATGGAATAATTTATTTCTTGGTATTCCCTGAGCAATAGCGATCGCATAGTGGGAAGATAATTAAGATGTAAACAAACAACATCTGCTATGAACCTACCTTCTTTTCTCTGGCTGTGGAAAATAGCAGCTTGGTCTATGGGTTTGTCATTGGTAGCTTATGTCATATTGGCATTTAGTGGTATTTGGATGTTACGCACCAAAACCAGAGATGGAGATAATACAGCTTTTTTAGACTGGATGTGGAGGATTGGTAATTACGGAAATTTGGGTAATTTCCACTATTTCATGGGCTGGTGTATGGTCAGTTTAGTGCTGTTGTTGTTACTGATTGGCATTATTGGCACTTTAGGTCACTTTGGCTCATTAGGACAGTCTTCCCACTTATTTGCTGGGTTGACGGTGGTGGTGCTGGTTTTAGTTTCTGGAGGAAGTGCCCTACTCATCCGCAGTGGGTATGAGTGGGCTAGGCGGATTCATGTTGCTACGAACATAGTCCTATTTTTTGCTTTTGCTTGGGTTTCTCTAACGGGGTGGAGCGTGGTACAGAAGTATTTACCTTGATACCTTTTGTCCTCCGTGGATGGCAACAGCATTTTGACCTGGAGTTTGGATATTGGCAAATCCTTGGGTATCAACAGTGACTTTATTTCCTGTACAATCTCGACCATTCTTAGTTAGTTCACCCGTCACCACATTACAGTAAGTTCCCCCAGGTAAGCCGGTTTGAAACCGACGACTGAGGGAATTATTTTCCCGATTAATGACGACAAAACCTTTATTCCCTCGTCCAAAGGCAATTTGGTTTTTACCATTACTCCACCAATTAGAGACAACAAAGTCATTATTAGTGTAATTACGGAAGCCTACCATGTTAGCGATCGCCTTAATTCGATGTTCGCATACCCAGTTTTGTTGACAACCAATATTTTTCCCTTGGGGATTGTAAATATTGTTAGTTCGTCCCTGGGTATTTGATGGTGGTCCTTGGGAGTCAGTTTGAAATTGGTAGCTAGACATCACTTTGGGATAGCCGTAGGGGAAAGCCAGCATAAAAATATTAGCTAGAACATACAGCTGACCATCTTTAAAAGTTAAAACTTGACCACCTGTGCCATGACCCCGTTGATTATCATGGTTATCCAGAAATACTATGGCCTTATTGCTAGGCATCATCGTCTTGTCGGTAGCAAATCTCTGTAAATCTGCCAATTTACCGTTACGAAATATGGGGGCGATACCCAGACTATATTTAAACTCAGTCACGTCACCAGTGGGAAAATATTCTGCTGTTTGTATCGGTTCCCCTGGATTAGCAATTACTTCTTGATAAATATAAGGCTTGCCCCGTAGTTTACTGAATATCGCCTCTAAATCATTGGTAGACATATGTTTAGCCGCATCGATGCGAAAACCGGCTACCCCTATACTAATTAAATCATTGAGATAGGCAGCAATGCGCGATCGCACTTTTTTAGCACCCGTATCTAAATCACTTAAATTTAACAACTCACAATTTTGAACTTCGTAGCGATCATTCCAGTTTTGAATATCATCATTCCCATTGCGATCGCAATGATGAAAGTCTTGATAATTATAATCTGGAAACTGATAGCGGCGAAAGAGAGAACCCCCACTACCGATTTCTTGTTTTCCTGGTTCCAAAACCCCAGTCATGTGGTTAATGACTGCATCTACGTAAATATCCACCCCAACTTTTTTACATCGCTGTACCATCTCCACAAATTCTCTTCTGGTACCCCCGCGACTTTCTAATTTGTAACTCACAGGCTGGTAACGCTGATACCAAGGAAAATTTTTAACTAGACGATGTTCCTGGGGGGGAGAAATTTGCACTGCTGAGTAGCCTTTCGGACCGAGAGAATTTTCGCATTCTTGGGCAATGTCGGTCCATTTCCACTCAAATAGATGTACGAAGACGGTACGGGGTAAGTTTGGCTTTTTTTTGGATGCTAAAAGCCTTTGTTGGGGAGAAGCCTGGACAGTCACAGACCCTAATGCTGTGGGGGAATCAAAAAAATTACTGCCAATGAGAGTAATCAAAAATGTAGATACTAAACCCTGAAAACACTTACTCAACATAAACTCTGGTAATTAATCACATAAGGGAACTTAGATGAATATCCTCATATAACAGGCATTCATCCCGATTGAACGTGAAAATAATTAGTATAAAAGTTTATATCACAACTGCGAAAATCACCAATAGATAACTCTCATTGCTAGTGGTCTATCGCATTAATTCTGATGGGCAGGTGTAGTGCGGGCATCTTGCCCGCTTCCTTACAGCAGGGAGCAAGATGCTCCCACTCCTTTAAACCTGCTTCTTATATCTAGATTTTATAGTAGAGCCAACACCAAACACCCCTCCTATTAGTACTCCCAATAATGGCATAGATTTGGGTTCGGGGACAGGTTTAGCTACTACATGGCTCTTGCTAAACTTGGCATCTCCTGCTGCTGCTATGTATACGAGATCGGGATCGGTATCTAAATTTTCAAAGCCAGTATTACACCAAGAAAAATAGTAGGAATTAGCATTAGAACCTCCATCATCTGTTACTAGTCCACAAGATTGATTAGTTCCTAAAAATCTGTTACCCAAACCACCTGCAATTTTTTCACCCGTATTACCATTAAAGTCAACAAAACCACGGTTTCCAGTACCTTGAGATCCAGCAATCGGATTAACTGTGGCAAAAGGAGAAAAATTGGCAATTGTCAAGGATTCAATGGTTTCCCCATCTTCAAATCCCAACCAGCTTAAATCATAGCCAAAAGTCCAGTAACCCACATCTGAGCTAGTTGTGGGAGTAAAATTAATCGCTTTTTCGTAGAAAAAGTCTGTTGTTCCTTTCGCTCCTTTTGCACTTACAGCTAATGTATCAATATTGTTTCTATTACCCGACTCAAAAATGTAGAAATCAATTCCTGACTGATTAACGAGGAACTTATCTCCATTGGGGCGATCGCTCCAAGATGCTTTTAAAGAACTGGCAGAAAATGATCCAGATTGAGGTTCTCCAATACCAACAACTGTTCCTTGATTGCCATCAGTGAGATTACCTACGTTATTGTTAGGATCGTTAATAAATGGTGTATGCCCATGACCAAAAGTAATGCTATTACCAGAAAGAACTTCTGCATTTGTAACGGAATTATCTGTATCAAATATAAACTCGTTGTTAGGACCTGCTGTTATTTGAAATGCTTGGGCTGGAGTTGTGAAAATACTGGCTTCTACAAAACCATAACTAAGTAATATCCCAATAGTGAGAATAGATAATTTAGGAGTCATTTTTTAAAGATTTTATGAAGTAATTTACTCTGAATTAATTAAGTAGTTTGACTGAATTAGGAACTACTTAAATTGAAGTATACCCAAGTTAACTTAATTTTTAATAAAAAAGCGATAAATTTAAGTTAAATAAAATACAAAGACAAAAAAATAACCGAGAAAATACGGATGGAAAATCTATTAACTACCAATTTGAGTTCAATATATAAAGCCTTTAACAAAATCTTGTGTTCTCCCCTCACTCTTCTCACAAGGGTAGGTTTTGAACATTCGGGCTGAGGCAAGATAAGGGAGATTAGAAGACAGGTAGACAAGGTAGTGACATCCGTTGGTAAGGAAGATTGTTCAAGGGAAAAATAGGCTTTTGAACCAGTTTCTATTTTGGGCAACCGTACAATAGTTAGTTCGGTTTTCTTCCCGTTCGGCTGAGCTCACGGCCGAAGCCTTGTCTACTTTCCCTCCTTGTCATGCTTGTCTTAGCCCTTCCCTCTTCGGGAGACAAAGAAAGCGATCACCCCCACATTCACAAGAGCGATCGCTACTATTGGTAAGATAAAATTATTACTCTCATCTCCCTCAGTAGTAACCCTTAGGTACTTATCAAGTGGTCAAATAATTTGGCAATCGACATCAACCATAACTTTGCCGCAAGGATAAGCTGATGATGCCAGTAGTGGCAAAATTATCGGTAAAGTGAGATAAAACCCTTTTACTCAGTTACCATCTTCTCAAGAAAACAACTGATGCCATGAACACCAATAGCAACTCCAACCCTACCCTTTCCCCAGGAAATCTGCGTAAAGTCCATCACATTGCCTTGAACGTGAAAGATATGCAGGCTTCCCGCCACTTTTACGGAACTATCTTAGGTTTGCACGAATTGACAGGTAAGCAGGTGCCAGAAACTCTGGTCAATTTGGTAAAAGAGGGTAAAGTTGCTAATTTTGTCACTCCTGATGGTACTATTCTGGATTTATTTTGGTCACCAGAATTAACACCACCAGATCCAGATCCAGCAAAGACTTTTACTGGCGCATATCACCTTGCCTTTGACATCGATCCACAGTTGTTTGAGAGTGCGGTAAAAGTGCTAAAAAATAACCAAATTACCATCGCTCATGGTCCTGTTTCTCGTCCTACTGGGAGGGGAGTATACTTCTACGATCCCGATGGGTTTATGGTGGAGATTCGCTGCGATCCTGTTTCAGAAGAATGAGGAGCAGAGAGAATTCAAGTTTGTCTTTAGTATGCAGTATTCCTTACTTGTAAACTCACCCCTTCCCTCTTCGGGACACAAAGAAAGCGATCACCCCTACAATCGAAAGAGCGATCGCAACTAATGGTAAGATAAAACTATTACTCTCATTTCCCTCAGTACTAACTGCCGGTTGAGTTGGTTTATTCGGATTACTTTTGTTATTAGTTCCAACTGCCACGGTGACATTAAACTTTAAGGTGAAAGGTCGAAAAGCTTTTCCTACCTTTGGTTTGCCACTCAGTTGTAGTTGATAAGCCCCAGGACGGGGAAAATTGATCACAGCACCGGGAATACCTTGATAACGTTCTGCGGCGATCGGTGTTAAAGTGGGTTGTAAAAGCGGTGTTTCTCCGGGTACATGAGGCTCCGCATAAACCACTAATTGACAATTGCATTCCGCTAGGGGGATAACTTTACCACCTTTACGGGTGAGAGCAAACCAGGCTTGGGATGGCTCTCCAGCACGGGGAATATCATTGGGTTCAATGTGTAGAGTTGCACCTACATCACCCTCCACCTTCACCTTATGGGCAAATGCTGGCTCAACCCCTGTTGTCAAAACCAACATCATCAAACTGCATAACCCACAAGCATATCTACTTTGACTTGCTGGGAGGAACATAAAATTTCTCTAGGGATAACAATGACCAAAAAAACCGATTTCTGAGTAGAAATACAGCAACAGTCGCAATTAATAAAAATCCGACGGCAAGTCTATTGTCCCAGTTTAATTGGGAAGAGCCAAAATAATTGGAACCAATGATCAAGGCATGGATAACGCTGAAAATCATTGCTGGTAAGCTGAGTAGGTGTATTTGTCGCCAACGTTTCCCCAATCGCTTTTGTAAGGAATCAAAACTAGTCACAGCCGCAGGAGCCATCAAAACTAGTCCGCAAACACCCGCAGCCATACCCCACTGAAATAATGGTGTGAGGAACCAAAAAGCGGCAAAATTCCATTGTAGAGAATGTTCTATCATATGCAACATATGTAGCCCAGACAGGACAAAAGCACCCACCCCCAAAGCGCGACGGTAACGCAGTGGAGATGGCCAGAAACCACTTACAGGACGAGCAATTAAGGCTAAAAACAGCAAAATTAAAGCCCCATGTCCTGTGTAATCTACCATTACATCACCAGTCCGCACCAAGGTGAGGATACCAATGGTAAGAGTTACCCAACCACCCAATCTAAATAGCTGACTGCGTCTATCTTGGCTGAGTAAAGATGTAGATACCCCAATACCCAACATTGTGGGTAAGGTTCCCGCCCCAAAAGCCAGCATGGTTAATCCACCCATCCACAAATTACCAGTTTCCGCAGCTTTGATTTGGGCAGCATACAAGAAACCACAAGGCATCAAACCCCAAGTCATGCCCAATAGTACTGGTGTCCACCATTGCTTACCCAAGGATAATTTCATCATGCCTGTTTGTAAGCGGTTGTGGAGATTAGTTGGCAATAGGGGATGTAAAAAAGGGATTCGTGGTAAAAATTCTGGTTTAATTTGTCCCAAACCAAACCAAATCAACAGAACACCAGTAATAATCGCCATCCATTGGCGTAATTCACTACCAACCCCTGCCATTTGCCCACTCGCCAACAGCACTGAACCTATTGCCCCAATCCCAGATCCTACAAGGGTATAACTGAGTATTCTGCCTAAATTAAGTAGGGTATGAAATTTTAATTGTTGTTGCCAGGAGGGCGTTTGTTGTTGATGGGACAGGGAAAAAGCCACTGTCAACGGACCACACATACCCGCACAATGTCCGAAGCTTCCCAGGAAACCTAAAATAGCAATTAACCAAAAATCTAGCATTTCATCAATAGTTGTTGCTTGCGAATATCCTACTCAACTTATGACGTACCCAGAACTAGGTAGGGGCACGGCATCTACCCACTTTTTCCCATGCCAGAATCTGAATCTCGCCGTACCCACAAACCATTGGTTATTACAAGATAGCTAACTAGGGCTTGCAGCAAAAAGTCTTTGGGTGAGGGTAGCCAACAGGCAACAGGCAACAGGCAACAGTTTCATCCCTGGTTTTTTCTATTCTTTTTACCAGAAAAAATGAGCACGACTCGCGCTACCCAGAGCGACTGTCGTCGTCGCGGGGTCGCTCGTCAATGCAAGGTTTTTAAATCTCAAACCCCTATTTTCTTATAAATAAAATGTCCTCATCGCCCTTAGTTGGGCGATAAGAATAAAAATTAATTGGGCGGCGTATCCCCACGATTCGGGTTTTCTAAACAAGCCAGTATCCGATTGATATTTTCTTGATTTTGACGGATATCAGCGCGGTACTGTTCTAATTCTTGCTGGTTACGCACTACTACAGCTTGCGTCCTTGCGGATATTTCCGCGAGTTGTCTTACTGTGCGTTCTAAGCGTGCTGATGTCTGGGAAGTATCGCGAACCTCAACCCGAATACCCCGTTGGATGGTAGCTATTAAATCAAGACTCTCAAGCACCTCGTTTAATTGTTCTTCAATCGTCGTTACCCGTGTTTCTAAATCTTCCGGTTGTTGTGCGTTAGTCATTGCTACAATATCCTCAAATGCTTAATTTAAATCAAGCTAGCTGTCACGAAGCTAGCTTTTTAATTATCTAACAAATTTACTGGAGCTTAGGTGTCATTGGTATAAATTCTCTACAAGGACAGTCTGCGGTTAACACAAACCTCCTTCATTGGAAGATGAGAGAAGAATCACCAACTTTCATCTGCCAATATGAAACGTGGCCAACTAGAAGAATTTTGTCAGACATCCTTCTCCTTAATAAGGAGAGGGAAAGATTTTTACGCAGTAAAAAGTAAGGGTGAGGTTCAATTATAGAGGAAGCATATTATTTAATTTACCTCCCTAAGTTTAGTTGCTATTTTTGAGCTGATACTTCAATAATTTCCGTATCTTTGATTAACTTTCCATTGTGAGCTAGAGGATTATGCTTGTTAGCATTTAAACTTATAGTTACTTTATTTTTCCCAGGAGGAAGACTTTCCAAATAATACCAAGAACCATAAATACGCGTGATTTTTTGACCATTTATATATAAATGACCATGACCTTCGCCGGGTTGATGGTCTTTATTTATATTCTCTGGTGTGAACTTGAAATTAGTAACTTTCGCTTCTAAATTCCATCCTTTTTTCGTATCTTTATGTACTACCAAATCAACTGATGGTATTGCTTGTTCATTGGTAATTTCAATTGGTTTGTGGGAATGGCTGGTATGATTATGATGGTGATTATTTTTATCAGCGATCGCATAACTACCAAGTCCTAATATACTCAAACCAGCCAATCCACTAGTAACCAAGAAAAATTTTTTCAGCATTACAGAGATGAAATGTTTTTTATAGGGAACTCTATGTCAAGTTGCCCCTTCAGTCAAAAGACAAGTCGTCATACTTGGTATAGAGGAAAGTACAATCCTCACTCAGCAAGGCACGGATGCATGAAATGAAAAAATGGATTTGGCTAGTATTTTTAACTTTGACTGTAGCCACAGTGACCATTACTAGCGGCTTTTGGCAACAGCCAGAAAAACCATCTGTCATGGCATCGGCTCAAGTAGAAACCCCAAAATCTCAGCCAACAGTTTCCCCCAAGGTCAATGATCAGGTTAATATATTCCCAGTATCTAGCGATCGCTTATTCTCCCACATTCAAAATTTAAACTTTCGACGCTACACTGATAGGGAACGATGGCGTACTCGTACCTACATTACCAAAGAATTACAAAAAATCGGTTGGCAACCCAAACTACAAAAGTTTGACCAAGGTATTAATATATTTGCCGAACGCAAAGGTAGCAACAAAGATGCAGGAGCGATTCTCCTAGGTGCCCATTATGATACCGTTGCCCAATCCCCCGGTTCTGATGATAATGCCACTGGTATTGCCGTAATTTTAGAAATTGCTCGGCTACTCGGCTCTCAAACAACTCCCCGCACCCTACAATTAGCTTTTTTTGACAAAGAAGAATCGGGATTATGGGGTAGTAAGGCTTTTGTCGCTCAAGAAGCAAATTTAAATAATCTCCAAGGTGTAATAATCATGGATATGGTGGGTTATGCCTGTTATACCCCTGGATGCCAAAAATATCCCCAGGGTTTACCTGTAACTCCACCTAGCGAAAAAGGGGATTTTCTCACCATCGTTGGGGATACGGAACATTTGCCCTTACTTTATGCCTTTGAAAACCCACAACCCAAAATATCTCCAGAAAAGCCCCTTGCAGAACGTCTAAAAAGCTCAAATATCAAAACACCCCCACCACCAATATTTGCCTTACCAGTACCCCTTAAAGGCTTGCTCATACCAGATACTTTACGTAGTGATCATGCTCCATTCTGGTTTCAGGGAGTGGGAGCAGTATTAATTACAGATACTGGTAATTTGCGTACACCCCATTACCATCAGCCAAGCGATACACCGACTAATATTCAGCGGCAATTTTTTACAGGCTCGGCGCAAATTATTGCCAATGCTACTGTCAAGTTGTTGAATAGTAGTGATTCTTTAGGAACAGTAGTGAAGGAGTAGGGGCGGGGTTTCCCCGCCCGGAGTGAGGGAATGATAGTTGTTAGTTGTTAGTTGTTAGTTGTTATTTGATGGAGGGAAGGAGGACAAGAGGATTAAATTTATCTTCTTCGGTAATCCCAACTCTCAACTGTCAACCGTCAACTGTCAACCGTCAACTATTAACTTTGCGGCTTGCTCCCTAGAATGATTTTTCGCCGAAAAAATTAATAAAAATAGGGTTGTTTTCTGGTATACACTGATTTCAGAGTGTAAGGAGCGCATCCATGTTCGATAGACGATTAGGACAACTGCTATCTTTGAGTTTGCTCAGTTGTTTTTGTATGGGTATCGGCATAGGGGTGTTTCTCCGTTTTGGTCAAATAGAGTCATCAAATGCAGCCCCTACCCCTAGTAAACTTGCCAAAGGGCCTAAACTATTACCAGATTTCCATAATTTACCTCCTTTTGAAGAAAACATCACTATCCAAGCAGTTGGAGATATCGTTCCAGGAACTAATTTTCCTAATTACAGGCTTCCCCGTAATAAAAATCGATTAATTCCTCGGTCAGTGAGAGCATATTTACAAAGAGCCGATTTATTATTTGGTAACTTTGAAAGCACCCTGACTAATCATCCCTACACCCCTAAAAATGTTAGTAGTGGTCGAGCATTTGCGTTTCGCTCGCCACCAAGATATGCCAAATTATTTGCTGATGTGGGTTTTGATGTATTCAATATCGCTAACAATCATGCTTTTGATTTTGGTAAGGTCGGATTTCGGGATACGATGCGTAACCTTGACAAGGTTGGGATTCAAACAGTTGGTCATAAAAATCAAATTCTTTTTTTAGAGAAGAAAAATATAACCATTGCCATGATTGGTTTTGCTCCTTATACAAGGTACAATTCCATCCACGATTTACAAATTGCCGCCGCGTTGGTGAAAGAAGCAAAAAGTAGGGCAAATATTGTGGTGGTCTCTATGCATGCAGGAGCGGAAGGAAGGAAAGCACTGTATGTGAAAAATAAAACTGAATATTTTTATGGGGAAAATCGGGGTAATAGTATTAAGTTTGCCAGAACTATGATCGATGCGGGAGCAGATTTAGTACTAGGACATGGTCCCCATGTACCAAGAGCAATGGAGATTTATAAGGATAAACTTATTGCCTATTCTTTGGGAAATTTTTTAGGATACCGGACTTTATCCACCAAGGCACAAGCTAGTTATTCCATGATTTTAGAGGTAAAACTCAATCAGTGGGGTGATTTAGTTGGCGGTAAAATTATACCAATGCGGATGACTCGCAGAGGTATACCTTATATTGACCAACGTTTTCGGACTGTGGGATTATTGCGTTATTTGAATAGAAAAGCGTTTCCTCATAAGCAGTTCAAAATTAATAAATTAGGTGAAATTATTGTTAATCAATCTAGCGCTTTGTCCGATTAATTTTACCAAGTCGCAGGTGTGAGCGATCCCCGACTTCTTCAAGAAGTCGGGGATCGCTTATCCCTCGTGTTTATACCAATTACAGCGATTTTCAGGTAAATAGACCACACCGTAGGGGTTTAGCACTGCTAAACCCCTACATGAAGATGTGGTTCAAATAGATGAAAACTGCTGTAAAATAATGTTTGCGACACATAGATTCTTCGTCAGGGCACGGCATCAGAGTGATAATTTTATACACCAAAAGATTGTGGATGCCTTGCCCCTACTGCTTTGTCCCATTAATTTTGATAGTTTATTGTAGTGCGGGCATCTTGCCCGCTTGCTGATTACAGCAGGGAGCGAGACGCTCCCACTACAATTATTTTACCCCTCAAAACTAATGGAAAGTGTACGGAAAATGTTGGGTTTCGTTCCTCAACCCAACCTACAATTGATACTAATGTTGGGTTTGAAAACAGTCCCTAGCCCTCAGAATTAATGGGAGGTCAAAATTTTCCGTTCTAAAAGACCCTGAAGTGCTTCAATAACTCGGTAGGCAGATATTTGCCCACCGCTTTGGGCAAGAAATTGAGCAACTACATGACTAGCGTTTTTTGAGGAATTACACAACTGGCATAGCAGTTGTAAATCCTGGGGAGGTAAGTACATGTTCAGTCGTCTTAAAGCACTAGGGATTTGAGGAAATTCTGGGAAAAAGATGGGTTGTGCAGGGGATAAGCTCACCCTACCTCTTCTTGACCGCCAAAAAGGGGATTTATTCCAGCGTTTTTCTTGGGCATAGTATTTGATCCGGTCTTGCAAATACACTTCAAACTGATGCCGAGTTTCCAACTCGTATGTAGTCAGAGCATTGCCATTACCGGCAAAATAAAGGGCGATCGCTTCACCTGCTTTGATCCCAGATTGTAAAGCCTTGTAAATACCCGCAGAAGCAAGTGGATCTAAGGTACAGGCTGCATCCCCCACAGCTAGCCAGCCATCACCACTCATCTGGTCTAAGTATTGGGAAGTGGCGGGTTGAATCAACAGCCTAGATTGTTTACTAGCATTATGGGTTAACTTCTGAATATGACGGGTTTGTTGCAGATAAGTAGTCCAGTTTTTAGCTTGCAATAACCCATATTTTTGCAGCAAATTGCTATCACTCATAAAAGTTGCGATCGCCTGCCCATGAGGTAGCCGAGCAGCATACCACCAGCCCAATTCTGTGGTCTCTACTAAGGTATAGTAATCCTCAAGAGCGTTCTTGTCCCAAGTAAATACGGAAGCAACAGCAATCAGACGATCCATACGGACTTTACTTGCCCCTTGCCAGGTAGCAAATAAACTACGATGACCAGTAGCATCAACTACGAAGGAGGTTTTGATATGGAACTGAGAACCATCTTTAGCTCTCAGTTTCAACCTCCATTGACCATCAGCAAGTTGATTACATCCCAGGGCAGTTGTCTCCCACATTACCATGACACCCCGTTTCTGGGCTGCTCTAGTTAATGAAGCATCAAACTGTGAGCGATTCAGATGCCAACCTTGTCCCCCTGGATAGAAAAAGAAGTCTTGGAAGCCCAGTTGACTCCCACCCCAGGCAGAGGAATTTCCCCAAGAGCGAAGATGTTCATTTTCGGTCAGAACATCATACACCCCTAATTGCTTTAAAATAGGCGGAACACTGGGAGGAAGAGTTTCACCAATTCGGAAGTTATCCTGGCGGGTTTTTTCCAGGATGGCAACACTCTTTTGTCCTTGATTTTTCAGAGCAAGTGCTGTTGCCACCCCTGCAGGACCACCACCGATAATTACTACATCAATTTCCGGTGGTAGGTTGTTATTCATCGCGGGGCAAGATTCTGTCTACTTCAGCGTAATAAGATTCTGTCCAATTCTTTTGGGCTAAAGCTTGTTGATATTCGTCAAATTCTGAGATATCAATAATGAATCCCAGTTTATCCCACTTCTCAACCATATCTACATCATCAGGAAACATAATGTAATTGGGAGCTGTCTGATCGTAATCAATGCCAATCCAAGGAACTTGCTGGTCTTTAATACTTTCGTCAGGAACTGCCTTTAACATTTCGGGTTGTGGGGGTGGCAAATAGACAAATTCCGGACGTTGGGCTGGCCACCACCAAACATAACGGTTTTGCAGGGGTTGGCTGGAACATTCATTAAAGTCTGCCTGCCAAGGTAAAGCCATGTATTTGGAGAGATCCCCCGGTTCTAGACCTTCTTCCAAGTTCATGTCTAAACTGAGTGGATCGTTTGCTCCTAAGGGTTTATGTTTGATGCGGAAGGCTTGGGTATATATCTGAGGATTGCGGCAAATCCAAGTGATTTCAATCCCTGGAGAAAAAGCACCTCCTACACAGTTTTCTAAAGTAGCACGGGTTAGTTGGTCTCCAGGTTGTTCCGGCTCAGCAGAAGCACCGTTGGTAAAGTTACCATTTGCCCACTGCTGTAACAGAAAATATTGAGTCTGGGTCAAAGTCAGAAATTGAGCTGATTTCTGGCTACTACCTGTGGCATCATCCCCTGCTAAATAGGGCATCATGGGATAGCCTGTGGTGGAAGATTTTAAGTCATTTTGCTGATTTGGTGGTCGGATTTGGGTAAAAACGTATTGCCGCAGACCATTGTATTCAGGCTCGGGATTGCCCAAAAGGTTAAAGTCAAACTTGTGAGCTTTCGGGGGTATGGCAGTCACCCAAGGAAATACAGAACCACGTTCCAAGATTGGTTGAATCTCCTGCTGGAAGTCTGGTTGATAATCCTGGTTCCAAAAACTATTTTCATAGATATCCGGACGGTATCCCATCTGCCGCACCGCCACATCAAATATGGTGTCGTACAGAGAGACCAAATTGAGAATCTGGGGGGCATAAGCTGGAGGTGCTACTATCACCCAAGCAGGCTCTGCTTCCTCAGGGTCATTAGTCCCCAAGGTCACTTGTGCTGTAACTGAACCATCGGAGATGTCATCCCACCAGTTATCGTTATTGGCATACTCAGTAATTACAGGATTAGACTCTTTGGAACCAGAATGACCAAATCCCCCAACTACAATCAAGCGCCCCTGTTCATCTGTATATATTTCCCCTAGGGTGTCGATATCATTGCCAGCAGGTGTTAAGTCCGTAGGGGGGAAGGTAGGAGTATATCCATTTACAGGGGTGCGGTCAAAAGATGCAGATTGCTCGGGATTCTCTGTGGTAGCTGTTACAGTTCTGCTACCTGGATCAATAATCAGCTGATATCTTTCGGTAGGATCAGTAATACTACTGTTGCGTAAAGGATGGTTAGAAGCATATCCTTCCTCCCCATTGCAAGTTTGAAACTGATACCAGCTAGCTTTTTTATTGGCTAAACGAACAGTCCATTCAATTGCTGTGACCAGACTGCCGCCAATATTCGCTCCTAGGATAACTTCTTGCTGGTTACCCAAGTTGTCGTAATAAATACGAAACCTGGCTCCTTGGCGACGTAGCTTTTTATCACCAGCTCGGAAATCATTAGGTTGAAAATCGCTCTGATCCAACTTAATGGGAAGTCCCCCAGCCTCTTCTGGAGCTAAATAATACTCATCACTATTACCAACACGGGAAATACCTATGGAAGGATAAATTTTAAAAGTGTAAGTGTTTGTCATGAAATCTACCTGATTTTGATTGTGTCAACTGTATTTTTCCTGTACTCAAGGGGTTATAAAAGCGTCCTCAGGTTGCGGCCTGCTGTTTGTCCACTGATGTCTTCCAGGGTTTGATAAACTGTGTTCACATTAGCGGCAAGGGGTTGTAAGGTCGGATCTGCGGTAGCCGCAGCTTGTAAATTGTTGTTCAATGTTTGAGCTTGGATAACTAAATCATCCAAAGAAGTATCGACATATTGAAAACAAGGTCCTGCATTGGGACCAACATTTGGATCGCTATCTGCTAATACGGGAAGTTGCATTAACTGGGTGGCTAATACGGGAAAAACGCTCTGCATCAGAGGCACAATCACTGTAAAGTAGGGGTCTGGTTCTGTTTGGGTACCAAAGAGTGCTTGTAAGGTTTTAACTAAGAGTCCGTAACAGCCGTCGAACAGGTTTGCAAGGTCTCCCGTCCAAGGACTGGTAAACTTGTCTGGGGAGGGATTTGGCAGCATGGGATAGGTATCGCCAATGGGAATAGTCCCATCTGCTAAGTCTTTGAATTTAAAGTAGTGAGATAAGTCAAAGGGAGTTCCCAGAATCGGACCATAGGTATCATCACTACGCTGTCCATAGTGGTTATAAGCTCCCCATTTTTGTTTTTGATACAACCTTTGATCTGGTGGTAGGGCACCTTCTCCCTGTTGCATGATTTCATGAATTGCCTGTCTCGCAGTATCCAAGCTATTGACATAGATGGCTTGTCCCCCACCACTGCCAAAATATAAGTCTGTTCGCTGGAATCCAGTATCGTTGTTGAAAATGTCCGGATTTGCTGCTACACACAGCTCAAACAACAGTTCAATGGCTTTATAGAATTGCCCAATTGTCATTGGATCTTCCAACTGTGGAGGTGCATCAGAGGGTGCAGGCTGTTCAATTGTCATAAAAATATCCTCCAACACTTCTGGGGATGCAGCCATTAGTTGCACATATGGACCACTTGGAGGATCTATATTAAAGATATAGGTGGGATAGTCAGGAACTGAGCCAATAAATTGGGGAGAAGCCCCAATCGAATTCATTAAATTGCTCGCCAAGTTCAGGTGGAGCATTTCTTCCAATATGACGCTCCTGAGGGTCTGAAAAGCTTGAGAAGTTTTATCTTTAATTGAATACAGAGCTGTCAGGTAAGGGGGAATCGTAGAAAACTCTAGAAGGGCTGCTTTTTGAAGTGCTTCTATAAGTTGCCCCTGAGGATCAGTACTCCTAAATTTGGGGTGAATTCGTGCCTGGCTTTTAGTAAGAGTCATTCCATTGCTCCTTGGCATTGATGACATGGATGTTGATGACAAAATCTCTAGGAAATATGTAAGAGAAGGCTGGAGAAATATTAACTTTCGGTAATATTTGTTTGGCGATCGCTAAATTGTGTGATCGCTAAAAAATTAGCGATCGCCATTGTCTCAAAGCCTTGTCTGGCAAGAGTTAATCATCATCAAATTACTGTTCATCCACCAGGCTACAACTTAGTAAATTTACTGGCATAACTGAGTAATATTTATTCTTTTTATGATAATTTTGTTTACTTGAGAATATTTTTGAAAATAACTTTGAAAAAATAATATTTTGCTCCTTTAACCAACTTTGGGGGTTCAATTCCCCTGCTTCTACAAGCAGCGCGTTTTGCGTCGGGGGAAAATCCCACAACCAAGGATGAAAATGCTTTGTGACTAAATCTTCAAGGGCGCACGCAATGCGCCCCTACAAACTCCGCGCCTCTTACCTATTTTCAAGTTAGTCCCCCACGGGAAAATCCCACAACCAAGCATGAAAATAATCCCTCACTCTGGGCGGGGAAACCCCGCCCCTACTCCTTCCCTCCTACTCTACGAGAAGCCACTTCGTGTCTACATTCCTTCCCTCCTTCACTCCCTCACTCCCTATTTTCAAGCTAGTCCCACTCTGCGAGAAGCCGCGCTTCGCGCATCTACATGAACCTTGGTACACAACCAAGGATGAAAATAGGGATATCCAACACTCGCCAACGTGTTTTGGTCGTTTCAGCCCCTATTTTCTAACTAGTCCTGGTAATACCAATTTAAAAAAGAAGGCGACACATGATTTATTCGTAGGGGCGGGGTTTCCTCGCCCTTACCGTTGAATCTGTCGCAAACATTTTTTTATCAGGTAATGACGATAGGCGCAAAACTCTGTCTCTTCAGAGCAGAGATGTAGCACCAACGGTTGTTGAAACAACCGTCAAAATGGTAAAATGTATGTGTCAGTACAAGACACTAAAACCTACCGGGGGACTCTCGGAAAGTAGACGCCCAACACCTGAATTGGCAGGGTTTTGTGGAAATATCACTCCGCCCTTGAGGCAAACGG
>JASJCJ010000304.1 GCA_030066045.1 Calothrix sp. MO_167.B12 | reverse complement strand
CATCTTATATCAATTTGAAGAATGATTGTGACAGATGGAAGTTTGAAAAGTTTCTATAGTAGCTCTTTCACAATCTAAAATCCAAAATCCAAAATCCAAAATCCAAAATATAAAATGTCCCTAGCCAAAGAATTAGACACTCTCCAAGATGGTCTACTAAGATTTTTTACATCAGGAAACGAGTTGATTCCCACACTAGAAGAAATTGCATAATTAGCAGAATCGGAACGTCAACAAAAAGAATATAAGTGCCAGCAAAAGGAAATTGCTCAGGAAAAAGCTGAGAGATTAACTGCTAAATTAAGAGAGTTAAATATAGATCCAGAGGAAATTTAATCGTCGGATAACTGTTTGATTGTACAATTTACTAAGCTAATAAATAACATGACCCATGTTTTACCTAAACCTATAACTTACGAAGAATTTGTCAAGTGGTATCCTAACGATGGCAAACGCTATGAACTGCATAAAGGAGTAATTGTCGAGATGCCACCCCCAACAGGAAAACATGAAAATGTCACCGGATTTTTGACAGTACAAATCGGGTTTCAACTGTTACAAATGGGATTGCCCTATCGCATACCCAAAACCGCATTTATCAAAACCGGAGATTCTACCTACTCTCCAGATATTTTATTATTAAATCATAGCAATTTGGTCAATGAACCTTTGTGGGAAAAGCAATCCACTGTAATTAAACCCGAATCTGTTCCCTTGGTAATTGAAATTATTAGTACTAACTGGCGCGACGATTATTATAATAAATTTGGGGATTATGAGCAGATGGGTATTCCCGAATACTGGATTTTAGATTATGCTGCCTTGGGAGGTAAAAAATTTATTGGTAATCCCAAACAACCTACTATTTTTGTCTGTGAGTTAGTAGATGAGGAATATCAAATGAACCCATTTACTGGTAATAACTTAATCGTTTCTCCCACCTTACCCCAACTAAATTTAACCGCACAGCAAATTTTTGATTCTGCTTTGTAATAGGATATTAGCGATCGCATTATTTCCACAAAAAAGCACTATACATAATGCATCAATATATTGCCACCAATCCCTGTAGGGGCGGGGTTTCCCCGCCCTTAATCTCCAATTACCCACGCCCTACAATCAATCATATGTCCCATTGTTTTAAGAATAATCTGACGACTCGCGGTGTCCACTGGTTACCTTAAAATCCGTTATCAGTTATCGGTGAATCTGGTTCTTCAGCTTCTTCAGGGACATCATCGAGTACCACACGAAAACCGGAGTGATAGGTTTTATTGTAGCGATGCCACCAGCCACGTCTAGCAGAGCGGGCTATCTCAGAGGAGTGGAGCCACGAACCACCACGTAGCACTCGTCGGCTTGAATCGTTACTATTACCAATCCATGCACTACCATTTGTAGGTGCGCCAATATAATTTTCATGCCAATGATCTTGTACCCATTCAAAGACATTACCATGCATGTCGTGCAAACCAAAGGCGTTAGGTGGGAATGTTCCTACTTCTGTTGTCCCCTTGTTGTTATTGCCATAATTAGCAAGATTGCTAGTAATTATTTCACCAGAATAAAACGGTGTAGTAGTACCAGCACGAGCTGCATATTCCCACTCTGCTTCAGTGGGTAAACGATAGTTGCGCCCTGTCTCTAGACTCAACCTTCTGCAAAATTCCACCGCATCATTCCAAGAAACATTTTCTACAGGATGTTTATATCCCTTGAAGTAAGATGGATTTTCACCCATCACTTGTTGATACTGTTCCTGGGTGATTTCAAACTTACTCATGAAAAAAGTAGGGACATTTACCTGGTGTTGCGGACTTTCATTTGAATCTCGACCATTTTCTCTTTCTGGTGAACCCATTATGAAAGTACCACCGGGAATTTTTACCATTTCTGGAGTTACATCATCATCCAAGTCTTCTTTAAAAGACTTATCAGGTAAGTCTTTATCACGGACTGGTGTAGGAGTTGGCGTGGGACTTGGTGTAGGTTTTGGTACAGATGGTGTAGGTGTAGGGGTTATTAATTTACTTCCTATAATTTTTGTTTGGGAACTTAGTATACGTGTTGATACAGATGGTGTAGGTGTAGGAGTTATTAATTCACTTCCTATAATTTGTTCTTGGGAACTTGATATACCTGTTGGTTGAGAGCTTGGCATAGGAGTTGGTTTTGATGCAGGAGTTCTTGGTTTACTTCCTATAGTCTTTGGTTGGGAACTTGATATACCCATTGGTTGAGAGCTTGGTATAGGAGTTGGTTTTGATGCAGGAGTTCTTGGTTTACTTCCTATAGTCTTTGGTTGAGAATTTGATATACCTGTTGGTTGAGAGCTTGGTATACGTGTTGATACAGATGGTTTAGATTTAGGAGTTATTAATTTACTTCCTATAGTTTGTCCTTGAGAATTTGGTATACGTGTTGCTTGAGAGCTTGGTACACCTATAGGTTTGGATATAGATGGTGTAGGTGTAGGAGTTATTGATTCACTTCCTGTAGTCTTTGGTTGGGAACTTCTTGGTATACCTGTTTGTTGAGGAGTTTGTATAGGTGTTTCTAGGAGTTGATTTGTAGCTTCTGAGGATTCTTTTTGTGAAAGAGCTTGTGAAATATCTCTTCGTCTGTTTGATTTACGTGTTGATTGGGAACTTGGTTTACGTGTTAATTGGGAACTTGGTGGCAAATTTATAACTTGAATTGGTATATGCGTTGAGTTGGGAGTTGGTGTAGTCGAAATAATTGATGCTAATTGAAATCCCAGTATATGAAGCATAACTGAAATCGCTATGTAAATTAACCACGGATTTGCCCCATCTTTATTTTCTTTTTTATAGACTAAATAAAAATTATTCATTATCATTATTTAGACCTCTAAATCTTTAGATTAATTAGTTAAACAAAAATTAATCTAGGACTTACGCAAAGGAACCCATTTTCTACTAAAAATCGTTGGTTTAAGCGATATAAATCTACGGAAACACGGGTTCTGGCACCTCGTGCGTAAGTCCTGTAATCATCCAAATTTATTGCTACACTCAGTGATTAACTATGATTCAAATCAAAAATAAACATAACAACAAACATATACTTATTTGCTTATTGTTGAGAATATGTCTTTTGGTATACTTGTTTCTTTACATACATAGTGGGCGAATCACTCATGAATAGCTTCTGTCACTCTGGGAAGAGAAAAATATAGTGCTACGCGCAAGTCAAAAGTCACGCATTTTACTGGCTGAATAGCCTAGGTTAAAAGTCCTACAAGGCTTAATAAACTGTCGAGTCAAAAATGAGCGAACGCCGAGTTAATACCCCTAAAAGGTAAAAAGAAGAAGAGTAGAGGACACAAAAAATAAGGTATAAAGGACTACTATATATTTCCTGACAACACCACACGAAAACCGCTGTGCTGGCTGTTATTGTAGCGATGCCACCAGCCACGTCTAGCAGAACGGGCTATATCAGAAGAGTGGAGCCACGAACCACCACGTAGCACTCGTCGGCTTGAATCGTTACTATTACCAATCCATGCCCTACCATCTGTAGGTGCGCCATTATAATCATCATGCCAGTGATCTTGGCACCATTCAAAGACATTCCCATGCATATCGTACAAACCGAAGGCGTTAGGTGGGAATCTTCCTACTTCTATTGTCCCATTGTTGTTATTACCATAATTAGCAATATCCCTAGTAATAGTCTCCCCGAAGTAAAATGGTGTAGTAGTTCGAGCACAACAGGCATATTCCCATTCTGCTTCACTGGGTAATCTGTAGGTTCTTCCTGTTCTTTGACTCAGCTTTTTGCAAAACTCCACCGCATTATTCCAAGATACCTGTTCTACAGGTCGCTTTTTCCCTGGGAACCTGGAGGGATTGTTACCCATAATTGCTTGATACTGGGCTTGGGTAACTTCATATCTACCCATGTAGAAGGGTTGAACAGTAACCCGACGCTGGGGACTTTCATTATCATCTCGCCCTTTTTCCCCTACTGGTGAACCCATCATGAAACTTCCCCCTGGTATCTGCACCATTTCCAAGGTGACACCATTCCCCAAGTCTTCTGGGAAGTATTTCCCTTGTAGCTTGCGACGGTTGGTAATTTGCAGTATCTCCCTACCCAAAACCGCTACAGCAAAACCCCCTCCCATTAACCCTGCTGCTTGCAGAATGCGGCGACGGCTCCAATCTCTTGGTTGTGATTGTGGTTGTGGCTCTGGCTTTGGCGGTGGAGGTATCAGTGCTTGCAGTACTTCCTTGGCTGAAGAGTAACGCAAACTATGGTGACGGCGTACCATTGTGGTTAGTACTTTAGCAAGATGTTCACTTATCTGAACTTTGTCTTGCCAAACTATTTCCCCTGTTTGGGGATCTTCTTCTAAGTTACTAGGTAAAGTACCAACCAAAGCTTGAATTCCAGTTATCCCCAAAGCATATATATCACTAGCTAAACGGGGTTTACCCATTCCTTGTTCCGTAGGCATATAGCCAGGAGTACCAATGGAAATACTAGAAACAATTTCTCCCTGAGAATTGAACATTAGGGAAGCTATTTCTTTCACCACCCCAAAGTCAATTAGGAAAATCTTACCATCCTGCCGTCTTCGCATGAGATTTTGAGGCTTGATATCCCGGTGAATTACTCCCTGCTCATGGACAAAGGATAATACTTCCAAGACTTCTTGCAACAACCTAATAACATAACCCTCACTCAGCCGCTTCCCTGGCTGCATTTCTTGACTTAAATCTTGCCCTTCAATAAACTCCTGGACAATATAGAGATTATCATTTTCCCGGAAATGTGCCATGAATTGGGGAATTTGGGGATGTTTACCCAATCTTTCTAGTATTGCGGCTTCTTTCTCAAAAAAATCAATAATCCGGGCATGGGTGTGATTAGGGCGCAGTTGTTTGACTACACATACAGGCTGGCTGGGTTGCATGGTATCCTTTGCCAAGTAGGTGATGGCAAAACCACCTCCCCCCAATTGGCGAATAATTTCATAACGTCCAGCCAGCATAGTTCAGTTATCAGGTATCAGGGAACAGTTATCAAGATTAATTTGAGTATAATCCCTTGTATTTGGAGCTGACAATCAAATTGTGGGAAGTGCCAATATCCAGGTGATTCACATCTTGCACCACAGAATTATTGATCAAATTAGAGTCTGAAACCATTAATATCTCATAACCTACCTACTACCCACCTATCCCTGTCAAGGTGACATTGAAGCAATCTCAAAAATGCCAAAAAACAAATTATCTGGTATAGAACATCCAATAGTTTTAATGAATAATCTGACGACTCGCGGTGTCCAGATCCCCGACTTTTCCAAAAAGTCGGGGATCTAATTTAGATGTTATAGTAATTAATTAATTACTTTGATAAAAAATTCTTTTTGACCTTGAGTTAAATATTTGTCATTTGGCAATATCTGCATCTAAGACATATACGTGTATTGCACCATTTTACATCTAATTTAATACGTGTTTAGAAGGCAATAAAAATGAATCCTAATCAAGACGATAACAAATTACCTCAAAACTTTCATACAATAACTGCTAAACAAGATGCCACCGATTTTAATTCCTTACTTGATTATCTCAACAATTATCAACATGAACTAAAGTCTAGTTTGGCAAATTATGGGGCTATTGTTATTCGAGGATATGAACTAAAAACTCCCGAGCAATTTCAACAAGTGGGATTGAGTATTTTCCCGAATCTCCAAAATCAATATCCAGGTGGGGCACCGCGTCAAAAAGTTGCTGAATATGTCTGGACTGCTTCTGGATTAACAAGTTATCTGCCAATTTCTGGTCATACAGAATTGTCTTACTCCCCATCAGATAAACCTGCTTATATATTATTTTTTTGCCCTCAAGTTGCTGCTAGTGGGGGTGAAACTCCAGTTATTGATATGAAATCAGTTTTGTCAGATTTACCGGAACAGTTACGGCATAAATGCTCCCATACCCGTTTGGTGACAAAACTGTTTTGGGTAAGTACCCAGAAAAAATTATTTGACGTGCGATTATGGAAGTGGCCTTGGTTTGGTTCTGCTAAATCTTGGAAAGCTGTATTTGACACCGAGGATAGGGGTTTAGTTGAAGAAAGATGTCGCAATGCAGGGCGACAGATTAAGTGGCTTCCTAATGGTGACTTAATTGTTTCTTGTCCGATGCAGACAATTAGTTCTCATCCCACTACCAAGGAAATTTTCTGGACTGGATGGTTCCCTCGGTTCCACATTTGGGGAACTTGTATTGAGGCGTGGTTTGTTGCTAATTATCAACGTAAATTCAGGAGTTGGTTAATATTTTTTATCTTATTTTTAATTACGTTTGTGCAAATCTGTATTGAGCAATTGATTTCAGGTAATCGCCAATATCGAGTTTTAGATGTGGCCTTTGAGGATGGTTCTAGTTTATCTGTTTGGGATTTATATCATATTGTCAAGAGTTATTGGCAAAACGCAGAAATATTTTCCTGGCAAGAAGGAGATGTATTAATTTTAGATAATTATCGTCTCGGGCATGGTAGGCTTCCTTTTACCGGAGAAAGAAGAGTTTACACAGCCTTTGCTTAATGGGACTTTAGCTTTTTTCTATAGGGGAGGCAAAATGCGGTGTAGATTCTCTTGCCGCATTATTGCCGTTGCGTGACGCTGCAAGAATATTTGAACGTAGTCAACTGCTTCGCGGAAGTCAAAAGTCACGCATTCAAAAGTCAAAAGTACTACCACATTGATGAATCGAAGGGCTAATGAATCTATCGTTTCATTTTTCCTCTCCACGGATAAATCCGGGGGCTTGTATTCTGTCTATTTTTTGCTCATCAGGCTTGTAACCTCACGCACCAATCACTGATTGTGACAATTGCGTAAGTCCTGAGCATATACGAAGATGCAGATGAAATAGGAAAAATCCTATTCTCAATTCTGAAAAAAACCAGATTCACTGATAACTGA
>JASJCJ010000067.1 GCA_030066045.1 Calothrix sp. MO_167.B12 | reverse complement strand
AACTATCTGCGATCGCATTTTTTGCTGATTCCCACTTGCCTAGTTTTTGATAAGTTAGGGACAGATTACTCAATGCCATTGCTTGGTTTAAGCTATCCTGTTGGGCAGCATAAGCTGCCGCCGTATCTTTCCATACAATTGCCGCCTTCTCAAACTGCCCAGAGCGATATAATTCCCTGGCTTTTTTCCCTAGCTGTGGGGCATTTTGTTGAATTTGCACCATCAACTTGGAGCTAGTAATATTAGCTACTACCGGGGAGATAGCAGTAGAGCCGAGAAAAAACAACATTGCCAGACATAGCGATCGCACTTGTGGTGTGAGACGCGATCGGCTATGATATCTTCTTGGAAAAAGTCTTTTCATGGTAACCTCCTTTCACAGGTAAGAGCGATCGGTTATCAGTCAATACCGTTCACTTAAGCCTGAAAACTAAAAATGCCGTAGGTTGGGTTGAGGGACGTAGACGCGGAGCGGCTTGGAGCAGAGTAACCCAACATTGTCAAACAGACACAGCCACCATTAACGCCCAGAGCAAATACCGGGTGTACGCCGAGAACGTAAAGTAACCGTATTGTTGGAGTTATGGGCAGTAAGAACCACCTCCCCATTGTGTTTAAATACCCATCCTTGGGCGGGAACAATTTGTTTTGTAGCTGAGGAACTAGAAGTAGTTTGTTTTTCTTCCCTGCTACTCCTAATTCTTTCCTTCTTACTATTACCCCTGTTTGGTTGAGGCGCAGGTTTAACTAAATCCACCTGTACAGTTTCGCTGCGAGTAGTTTGTGTGGGAGTAGGTGGCAAACCACCACGTCCTGTTACCACAAATTCACTGCCTACCCCTTGTTGACATGGATTTTGGGCAATTTGCTGTCTGGGGTCGATAACTGTAACTTCGGGTACTTCAGTGGGTTGGAATTCTTGCAATGTATTAACATTTACTTCACCTTGGTTATTGACATCTGGGTCCTTGGAAATTGCCGTGATGTCATTGGTGGGTAAATCTCTGGGGTTTAATTCCCTTGATAGTTTTGCCAGTTCTGCACGGGAAAGTTTTACAAATCCAAAGGTACTGTAGACATTAATATTGACTTCTCCCCCTTTCCCTTTGAATGCGTTGGCAATGATATCGCTATTTTCTTTTGGGAAGCCGATAATGAAAGCATTTTTCCCATTGATGGTAATGTTACCGCCATCACCACCTGCTCCTTCAGTACCTGCCGTTGCTGAAATCAAACTACCTCGCCGCATCAACAACAAATCGTTGATGTTCAGATTGATATTGCCACCCGTGTTACTGGCAGTTTCGGCGGAGACTGTTCCTCGATCCAGATTGAGTAAGCCTGCTGCTAGTTTAATGTTCCCACCAATACCTTCTCCCTGGCTATCAACAGCTATTTTCGCTCCATCACGGATGTTGATACGTTCGGGATCGATGGTAATGCTACCACCTTTGCCAGTGGAACCTATTTCTGTGTTGGCGAAGATCCCAGTTCCAGTACCTGTCAAATTGATGGTGTCTCGCACTATCAGGTTGATGTCTCCAGCTTTACCACTATTCGAGGTGGAGGTAGAAATCTGGGCTCCCTTTTCAACAGTCAAACTAGGAGTGTTAACTTTAATAAACCCAGCATCGCCAGTTCCTTGAGTACGGGCAAATAACCCAGATTCTGGACTTGTATTCACCACACTGCCTCTTATATTAGGGCTACCTAGAGAAATTTGTAGCTTATAGGTAGCACCATTACGAATTTCATTTCCGGAACCGAGAAAAGAAGGTTCTTTTACTTGAATAAAGTATCTACCAGCTTCAGGAAAAACATACCTGAGATAGGGGTCATCTTGTGACTTACTACCATCTGCACCTGAAAAAGGAGAGGCAATACTGTTAGATGCCAGTTTGTTTCCTTGGCTATCAAAGAGGATGAGTTCTAAACGTACATTTCCTTCTCCCTGTACACCAGTAGTAGCACCTTCATCAATATCAAAAATTGCTCTAGTTCCTTCTTTAACGTTAAAGGAGTAGTAATCTACAGTGTCATTTCCTGTTCCCTCAATCGAAACATAGGGGATACTGGTAGCTAGTTCCACATTCTGGTTAAAGTTATTGGGGCTATTGATGGAAAAGTCATTATCACTCAGTAGCTGTGCTTGAGCAATTGAGTCATTTGGCTCTACTTCAGCCAAGGTAGAAGGAGGAGTAATTTTAGGTCTGGGTGGAGGAGGAACACGATTGGCAAACTTGTGATCAATATCAGAAATGACAACCTTTTCAGTAGCATTAACGGTTATACTTCCTGCTTTTCCACCTTTTCCATCTGTTTCACTATCCTTTAAAGTACTAGTAAGTAATTGTCCTCCATTACTCAATTTAAAGGTATTGGCGTTCAAGGTAATATTACCCCCATCTGCCGTACTGAATGTTTGGGCACTTAAAACTCCCCCATCAGAAATCGAGACGTTTAATTTTCCTGTAGTGTTGTTGACGAAAATGTCTCCTCCTTTGCCACTGTTATTGGCTTCGGAGGAGGTAAATACCCCACTCACAAATCCGTCCGTACCAATGCCAGAAATATTGAGAGCATCCCCAAGATTAAGCTGAATATTTCCCGATTTACCTGTTCCTCTTGTCAAAGCTGAGATTTGAGAACCACTAGTTAAAGAAAGGGAGCGGGAATCAATCTTAACTTCACCTCCATCACCCACTGCTCCTAGATTTACTGCTGTACTGATGTTACTTTGGTTTGCTAAAGAAACTACATTAGAAACATCATTTTTGTTGCCACTGATAGTAATCTTCCCTGCATTCCCATCTCCTACGCTAATGCTGAGGATGCTGCTGTTGTTCAGGGAAAGATTATCTGTCCTGATTGTCAATTCACCCGCGTTTCCTGTGCCAAAGGTGGCAGTATCAATCAGAGAGAGGTTAGTGAGATCAACCTGTGGAGCATTAATTGTGATTTTTCCACCAATTCCTTCTGCCCCTGGCTCTAAAGCAGTGAATAAACGGCTTCGATTCAGGACAAAAGAGCCAGGAGAATCAACAAAAATATTACCCGCATTACCAGCATTTATAGCAGTAGTTTTGACTTCGATATTGGTTAATTCTATTGAAGGAGCTTGAAAGCGGATATTACCACCTTTGCCAGTCTCTTCTTGTCCTAAAGTTCCTCCTGTAGTGCTACTGTCAATGATGATATTGTTTAAGGTTAGTTTGCCTGCTTGGTTGGTGATGGTAATATTGCCACCATCTTTTCCACGAGCATCAAGATCACCAACAGAAATCTCTCCTTCTGTATTTAGCTTAATCTCACCCCCATTGCCACGTATATCTTGTGGATCCAATTCTGCTGTGATGCGAAAAGCACCAGGGCTTTTAAGTCCGAAAACAGATGCACTGGAATTGATGTTCCCTGTTGTGAGATTTTTCTTAGCCGTCAGGATAATGGTTCCCCCATCTCCACCTTTAATTTGTGCAGCCTCTGAACTTGAGTTGATGTTTCCCGTTTGGATCTTCCCGTTAGAAGCACTTAAGGTAATAGCTCCTCCAGTACCAGTAATAGCAGCTTCACCTTGTCTGGGTCTGCCTGTTAGTACATCTGAAGAAGTCGAACTTATATTCCCTGCAATAACATCCTTATTAGCAGTGAGTGTGATATTTCCTCCGTTTCCCAGTCTGCCACTCCTGGCAGTTGAATTTGATTCAATATTCCCTTTAATGTTGATACTGCCATCATCAGCCGTTAAGATAACTTCTCCTGCATTACCGCTAGGACTATCATCAGAACCCAACCTAGACAATGAACTCGAGTTTATATTCCCTTGAATCGTGATGTTATTGCCAGCTTTGAATTCAATTTTTCCTCCATTACCAACATTATCACTAGTCCAAGTTTCGGATCTTGAGAAGGATTCTATGTTCTCTGCTATATTTATATCCCCTTTATTTGCTGTTAAGGTAATTGCTCCACCATCGTTGGCAGTATTCCCTTGTGTTAAAGATTGTATATTACCTTTTACATCCAAATTATTGCCTGCAAAGAGTGAAATTTCTCCCCCTCGACCGGCACGAGTACCTGCAGATGAGTAAGATTGTATATTACCTTTTACATCCAAATTATTGCCTGCTATTAAGGTGATTTTGCCACCTTCATCTGCACGGCTATAAGCTCTAAACTCAGGTACAGAGTTAATGTTTCCTGTGATGATATTGCCGCTAGAAGTCAGTGTAATATCTCCACCCTTGCCAGCATTAATATTTATAACTTCCCCAGAAGTGTCTATATTACCAACAGTCAAAGTTGATTTGCCTGGAATGCCCTCAAAATTGGGATTGGGTTGATACTGATTTGTAATCAAAACAGTTCCTCCCTTGTTGGTAATATTACCAATGGTGATATTCGCACTGCTAGGTTGTTCTGTTCTAGGGACTGTAAAACTTGATGGTAATACTTCTGGATTTCCAAAAGCTATTGTGCCAGCCCTAATATCCAAAGTGGGTTGGTTACGACCATCAATATTAACCTTGATGCCATTGGATAAGGGAACATTCTCCACTAGACCATAAACAGGATCTTCACCTGTTATATTTACATAATCTGAAATTGTTACACTACCTCCTGCCAATATATGCAAAGAAGGACCTTGATAACCATTGAAACTGACATCACCCCTAGCGCGAATCACGGGATCGTAAAGACTGAATAACTTACCAAAATCACCATTTAAATTTTCAATCCGAAAATTACCCCCAGTCCAAAAGTGAGCATCAGTACTAACAGGGTTAGCACTCCGTAACACCATATCCCCACCAGAGAAGAAGCCACTATTGCCATGATTCAAGGCGAAGATATCTACCCCTTGATTTCCTTGAATCAACATCTGATTCCCAGCAGCAGCAATGAAAGGATTAGTTACGTTATCTCGTATTTTGACTGTATCTTGTGCTTGCAGTGTTAAATCACGTCCTGCATAAACCTGACCCTGCAAATCTAAATTACCACCTGCTAAGGTCAAGTCTTGCCCTGCTGTTAAAGTTCCAGTATTAGTAATATTCCCCGGATTCTCCCGAAATCGCAAACCCACGGGAATATTCACCGTCAACAAGGGTGGTGCTTGGGGATTACTAGCACTAAACTCAAACCCATTGTCAAACATGAAACTGTCTGCCGTACTGGCAGAAAAGGAACCAGCCACATCTAAACGAGCATTAGGTCCAAATATCACCCCGTTGGGATTGGCAAAAAACAAATTCGCATTGCCTAAAACCCCTAAACTGCCCCCAATGTTAGAAGGATTACCCCCTGTCACCCGACTGAGAATATTGGCAATTCCTGATGGATTGGAAAAATAAGCTCCCCTGCCTGAATTAATATTGAAGTCACTAAAACTATGGAACAAGTTATTCCCGCGAACTGCACCACCATCAATTCTGTCGCTGGGAGTACCCTTAATCTCAACATTGGGAGTGACAACAGAACTTTCAGCCCCCAAACTGGTATCAGGAGTGATTTGCGCTGTTGCAGAGCTAAGAAAAGTTAGACACCCTAGAGTAGTTAGGGGCAAGGTGATTAATAATAAAGATTTGTAAGTAGATTTCATCATCAATTCCCCCATTTCAAATTCACAAGTAAATTCTGGGTTTTCTAATCAGGAGGATTTTTCTAAAAAATTGCAACGTACTAAAGAATACCCAGAGCCGACATTAACGCCCAGAGCAAATACCGGGTGTGCGTCGAGAACGTAAAGTAACTGTATTGTTGGAGTTATGGGCAGTAAGAACCACCTCCCCATTGTGTTTAAATACCCATCCTTGGGCAGGAACAATTTGTTTTGTAGCTGAGGAACTAGAAGTAGTTTGTTTTTCTTCCCTGCTACTCCTAATTCTGTCCTTCTGACTATTACCCCTGCTTTGTTGAGGCGCAGGTTTAACTAAATCCACCCGCACAGTTTCGCTGCGAGTAGTTTGTGTGGGACTAGGTGGCAAACCACCACGTCCAGTAACCACAAATTCACTGCCTACCCCTTGTTGACATGGATTTTGGGCGATTTGCCGTCTGGGATCGATAACTGTAACTTCGGGTACTTCAGTGGGTTGGAATTCTTGCAGTGTATTAACATTGACTTCACCTTGTTTGTCAACCTCCGGGTTCTTTTGGGAAATTGCCGTGATGTCATTGGTGGGTAAATCTCTGGGGTCTAATCTGCTTGATAGTTTTGCCAGTTCTGCACGGGAACGTTCTACAAATCCAAAGACATTGTAGACATCAATATTGATTTTTCCCCCATTACCATTGAATGCGTTGGCAATGATATCGCTATTTTCTTTTGGGAAGCCGACAATGAAAGCATTTCTACCATTGATGGTAATGTTACCGCCATCACCACCTGCTCCTTCAGTACCTGCCGTTGCTGAAATTAAGCTCTCTCCCCGCATCAGCAGCAAATCGTTGAGATTTATATTGATGTCGCCACCTTGAGCGCTGGCAGTTTCGGCAGATATGAAGGCTTTGTTATCTAGGGTGAGCAAGGGGGTATTAATTGTCAAGTTTCCTGCAACACCAGTACCCTTGGACTCACTTAACAAGCTACTCTGGTTTTTCAGCAGTGTGGATTCAGAGGCATTAATGATCAAATCACCACCTGTACCACTGCTTTCTTTGGTAGAAGCGGAAATTTTAACACCATCATTGAGGGTTAATTTTTGGGTGTTGATCTCAATCTTACCTGCATTCCCCACTCCTTCGGTTTCCACTGCCAATTCCCCTGATCCACTAATGTTAATGGCTTGGGGGGCATTCACCAATAAATCACCCCCTTTACCACTGCCAGAAGTGGAAGCAGAAATCTTTGACCCTGGTGCTAAGGTGAGGTCTAAGGTGGGTTTATTATTATCTGGTTGTAGGGTTAATGTGCCTGCGGGGGATTCTCCTTGGGTTTCGGCGAAAACACCCACAATTCCTGCTAAGTCCATCTTGGAGGCGTTAAGGCTGATACTACCACCCTGTTCCTTACTAGTAGCAGTTTCGGTAGCAGTGGCGGTAATCCGGGCAGTATCCAATAGAGTTAAGGTTGGTGTGGTAACTTCTATATTTCCAGCTTTGCCTTCAGCGTTAGCTTGGGCAAATATTCCACTGTTAGAGTCTGTGAAGGTGATTTCTCTGTCTGCCGAGACAATAATACTACCAGCATCACCTATACTGTTGCTGTCACTGACAATTTTACTATTATTGAAAGTGATTAGACCAGGGCTGGTGATATTTACATTTCCTGCGGGGTCACTGCCTTTGGTGTCACTTTCTATACTACTGTTGTTGAAGGTGAGATTACCATTACTGGTAACGGTGACATTTCCTGATTGACCTTCTTCACCTATATTCAAGGTAAATGTTCTTCCTTTACCCCCTGGCTCAGTCACTGTCAATTGCTTGCTGGTGACAATACTAGTATTTGTTACCGATAAATCCCGAACACCTGTTAACTGAACTGCTCCGGAATTGGAGCCAGAAGACTGAGTTAAGATTTCTATATCTGTAACATTGCCTTGAGCTTCTAAAATAACTTTTCCACCGTTTCTTGCGATTCCGTTCTCAGAGAGGGAAGAAGAAGTAAAGGTAGGGGAGGAAATTCCCACAATATCCCCATTTTTACTAGAAAGGGTAATTGCTCCTCCATTTCCGGCACTGCTAGTTGTTGAATAGGAGAAAGAGTTTATGTCTCCTGTAGAGATATTGCTGCCCGCAATAAGTCTAATTTCTCCTCCATGTCCGGCATTGCCGCTATTGCCATTGACAGCCGTGGAGAAGGCGTAGGAGTCTATGCCGGAGGTTGAGATATTTCCATTTTTAGCAGTAAGGGTAATTGCTCCTCCATTTCCCGTATTCCCAGCATCCAATTTAATAGTAGGGTCAGGGGTAGAAGATGAGTTGGGACTAGCAAATGAGTTAGCACTTACTTCGCCTATAAAGATATTCCCATTTAT
Organism: Calothrix sp. MO_167.B12; assembly: GCA_030066045.1. GTDB lineage: Bacteria > Cyanobacteriota > Cyanobacteriia > Cyanobacteriales > Nostocaceae > Calothrix_A. The sequence goes on along the minus strand of JASJCJ010000067.1, from coordinate 19,941 downwards.
AGCAGTAAGCTTAATGTCTCCCCCATTTCCTGTATCACCACCATCAGAACTGCTTGAATCGGAGTCAAGGTAAGCAGGATTTCCATTGTCGTATTCTACAAAGATATTACCGCCTGCAGTAAGGGTAATTGCTCCTCCATTTCCCGTATTTCCAAATGAAAATGAGCCGGTGCGTAGGTATCCTGTAGAAATATTACCATTTTTGGCGGTAAGTGTAATTGCTCCCCCATTTCCAGCACTGTTCTCTCCAGATGTATAGGAGCTTAGACCTTGTGTAGAAATATTACCATTTATAGCAGTAAGAGTAATTGCTCCTCCATTTAGCGTATTCTCAACATCGGCAGAAAATGAGTCTACGTAGTCTAGAGATATATTGCCGCCAGCGGTAAGGGTAATTGCTCCCCCGTTTCCTCCATTGCCTCCCCATGTTGAGTAGGATTGTAATTCGTTTGCAGAGATATTACCACTTGCAGTCAGGGTAATTGCTCCTCCATCAATCTTCGGATCTGTATTAATGACTGAAGAACCATAATAATCAGGATTGGTTCTTATACTGCCAAGGAATAAGTTTGCTCCCGAAATCGAAATATCCCGCCCATTGCTGTCAATACTGTCGTTCATTATGAAGTCACCAACCCCATTCCCATCTGCGTCAGCAGTGAATGCAATCAAACCATTACCGGCAGGAAAATTAAGTGTTCCACTCAGGTCATTAACTGTAATATCATTGGTTGCTTGCAAGAAAACATTAGTATCCCCAGACAACCCCTCCAATTCCGATTTGTAGATGGTTGTGGGGGCTGTATCATTAATCTCACTCAGGGGAGTGCTAAGTATAGAACCAGCTACCCCAGAATTATTGCCAGCAAATGTATCTGTACCATCACTACCACTGTCCCCAGTACCATCGGCAATGGTGATGTTCGTCGGGTCAAGCAGCAAAACACCCGGAAATCCACGTATGGCACTAGTATCAACATTACCACGAAAAATTAGTTGTTTCTTTCCAGATACTTCTACAAAGCCACCATTCCCAAAAACGTTACCGCCCTTGGCACTAATATTCCCATAGAAACCAGTCACTTCATCTGCCCAGACAATCACTCTGCCACCATCACCGTTGGTTACCGCATCAGCCTTAATGTTGACGTTCGGACCAATATAGGTACGCTTGGCATTGGGAAGTGGACCTTTACCCTGGAAATTACCACCAATGAAAACATTACCACCATTGGTGTCACCAGAAACATCGATACTGGCATTATCTAACAAACCCACACGTTCCCCTAAAACCTGGATTATTCCTCCTGGTGCAGTCAAGGAACCATTACTGGTGATGGTTTTACCTGATAAGGTGAGATTTTGTCCGGAAGTCACAGCTAAATTCCCTGCATTACTAATATTCCCCGGATTCTCCCGAAATCGCAAACCCACGGGAATATTCACTGTCAACAAAGGTGGTGCTTGGGGATTACTGGCATTAAACTCAAACCCATTGTCAAAAATGAAACTGTCTGCTGTACTGGCAAAAAAGGAACCAGATACATCTAAACGGGCATTAGGTCCAAATATCACCCCGTTGGGATTGGCAAAAAACAAATTCGCATTGCCTAAAACCCCTAAAGTGCCCCCAATGTTAGAAGCATTACCCCCTGTCACCCGACTGAGAATATTGGCAATTCCTGATGGATTGGAAAAATAAGCTCCCCTGCCTGAATTAATATTAAAGTCACTAAAACTATGGAACAGGTTATTCCCGCGAACTGCACCACCATCAATTCTGTCGCTGGGAATGTCCCTAATCTCAACATTGGGAGTCACAACAGAACTTTCAGCCCCCAAACTGGTATCAGGGGTGATTTGCGCTGTTGCAGAGCCAAGAAAAGTTAGGCATCCTAAAGTAGTTAGGGGCAAGGTGATTAATAATAAAGATTTGTAAGTGGCTTTCATTATCAATTCCCCCCATTTCTTAAAACGGACTGTAATTTACGGAGAAATACACCCCTTCTTCCTGTAAAGTTCTATCCCTGTTATCCACATCAGTCAGGGGAATCCCGTAGTCGAGGCGGGCGGTAAAATTGTTACCCATCTGCCATTGCAAACCCATCCCCACACCCACTAAGGTATTAGGACTGGGATCGGAATTACCGGAACTATTCCAACCGATGCCGAAATCCACAAAGGGTACAACTTGCAAAACCCCTTGGATATCTTTAGCTCGCAGCACCGGCAACCTTACTTCTGCGGTGGCAAAAAAGCCATTATCAGTGAGTAGTGCGTCCTGCCGATAACCCCGGACGCTTTGAAAACCTCCTAAACCAAATTGCTCTAAGGGCACTAAGGCTCTACTGGCAAACTGAAGATCGGAACGCAATACCAGTAAGCTATCTGGAGCTAATCGGCGTATATATTGCCCTTGTCCTCGCCAAGCAAAAAACCGACTGTCAGGAGGGTCATCATTGATAGTCGCATTGAATGCACCCAAACCCACACTAAACTGAGAACGCAGTGCTAAAACATCTTGAGGACTTCTCTGTGTCCATTCTTGGAAGAACCGCAATGCAGATATCCGCGTTTTACCATCATCATTAGCACCTGCTGACAGAGGAAATCCTTGTCCTAGGAGTTTGGTTTGACTTTCTTGCCGGGAGGCTGTAATCCCCAGGGCAAATTCTTTGGTCGGAGTTTGAAATATTGGCTGGCGGAACCCAATCTCTAGGTAGTAAGAATCACCCGTAATGTCAATTCGGTCAAAGGGCGGTTCAATCACTTCTGTGTCTGTAAATCCCCCTGCTATGGTCACGGTGCCATTGCGAGGATTAACGGGCAGACTGTAACTGAGGTCAAAGGCGTTACTACCATCGGTGTTAGTGTACTTGAGTGCGATCGCATCACCAAACCCGAGCAAATTACCTTCTTTAATACTCACACCCCTACGGAAACTACCGACACTAGGAGCGCGACCATTGTCGGCAAAAAATTCGACGTTAAAGGAGTCTGCTTCTTTAATTTTGATTTCTAGTAAACTCCGTCCTGGACGTGGTCCCGCTGATAATTCCGCAGAAATATTTTCAATCAAGGGGTTTAGTTGTAACAGTTGCAAAGATTGCAGCAGGCGTTTTCGATTTAAGGGTTTAGAGGAACCAATGGCAATTCTACTACGTATATAACCTGGTTTCAGCCGCCGATTTCCTGTGACTTTAATCTCTTCTACAGCTCCTTCAACAATCTGAATCTTCACCACTGCTCCCTCCCTGCGGAATCTTTGGTTCGCAGGTATAACCGCACCAGAGTTGATGTACCCAGCCTGCACATATTTATTAGTAATCACACCCTCCACTTTCAACAGTTCGGCAAAGGTAATTGGTCTATTGGTAAAATTTGCGATCGCTGACTGCAACTTTTTGTCACTAAATGCTGTGTTACCTGTAAACTCGAACTTTGTAACAGTTATTTCTCCTGGTATTTCCGGACGTTGTTGGGAATCAGGAGGTCTGGCTGGAGGTTCATCTAGAGGAGGTTCTGGTGATGGCTGGGGAATTGGAAGTGGCTGTGGTGCTGGTGTGGGAGTAATTGGGTTAGGACGACTATTAGCCTGAGACAGAATTAAATTCGATGTTTTAGTTATATGATCAGAAGGCTGCATTGGCAATTGAGGAGTCAATACAGAAGATGTAGGTTGTTTTTTGAGTATTGTTTTTTTACTCCTGATTCTCCCTGGTTCATTACCATCGATTTCGGGAGATAAACTTGCAGTGGATGCTGCAGAACTAAAACAGGAAATTAACACCTCTAATATCAAGAAAGCAGCTAAGTTGAGGTGGAAATATTTGCTGTGCCTAATCCCATTCATTAGTTTGCTCCTTCCTCACGAAACTTTAGTTTCGATGGCAATGCCAATCAGCTGCTTCACATCTAATAAATGAGAACAACCTCTGCTCATCAATCCCTTCAGGCACTAAATCATTTAATTTTTAAATTTCAATGTGGTTTTACTGGCAAGCAGCAGTTAAGGCAATTGCATCTAAGATATTTTAAGTTTTAATAAGCAGAAAATAGCAGATTTACCAAAATAGCTCTACCTCTATGAAAATACATTTTCAGCCATAGTGATTGAAAAATTTATACTTTTTAACTATTTGCTGTAATTACTCCCAAAAAGCAAATGTAATATCCATAGATTGCACAGTCACAAGATATTTTATATTTTTTATTAAGCTGATTAATTAAAGTTAGATGTGACCACTCACTATTAATTGTCTAAAACGAATTAAACTGTAAACAAAAATAAAAATTATACTCCCGGAGGCTGTTATCATAAAAGAGTGATGGTCAAGCCGAAAATGCTGTCCACACGCTGTACCTAGACAACTGAAGATAGGGGGTTTTACTGGGAAGTGCGGTCTTAAATATGCTGTCAAACAGCCGATTACTGCCTCCAGTATGTAAAATCTTCAAGGAACCTAGGAGAATGTTTTAATCATTCAAGTCGGGAGGGGCACGCGCCTGACTTAAAACTGCGGTAGTGGGAAACAATTGGAGTACCACGAACGAATTTTTGTCAGGAGTAATCCGCCAGAAGTCTACACTTACTCGTTCGCGTAAGTCCTACGGACGACCTTGCGGTACACGTAGCGTGCGCTTTGCGCCCAGCGTACCGAAGGCATAGAGAAGTGTAGGAGTGTCACTTAATATCTGTTAACTTTTCGCGAGGATATCCCAATTTAACAGCTTGATTATAGGAATCACGAGCCTCTGGATTTCGTCCTAATTTACCTAAGACATACCCCCGGTTAGCCCATGCAAGGGGATTGTTAGGTTCAAGTTCTTTGGCTTTGTCGAAAGCAATTAGAGCTTCATCGTAGCGTTGTAGCTCTAACAGGGCTAATCCTTTGCTCAACCAAGCGGGATAAAAATTATTTCTTTGCTTAATCGCTTTATTAAAAGATTGTAAAGCTTCTTCATGCTTATTTAAGTTTCGTGCCAGTATCTGTCCTCGATTATACCAAACCAGATAATCTTCTGGACGAATTTCACTAGCTTGATTAAAAACTTCTAAAGCCTCTTGATGTTTGCCGATAATAGTTAGGGTATTGCCTTTACCCATTAAAGCTTCATAGAATTTTTTCTGGTATTTGAGGGCTTTTTGATATGATTTGAGAGCATCTTCAGGGCGATTTAATTTGAGTAATACAGAGCCTCTATCAGTCCAACCAATCCAGTCTTTTGGGTTTTTCTTGAGCAAAGCATCATAGGAAGAAACTGCTTCTTCAAAGTATGCTTTTGCAGATTTTTTTGCAGTTTTTGGTTCTTGTAACTGTTCTACAGCCAGTCCAATATTATACCAAATTTTTGGTTCGTCAGGTTGGAGCTGTTTCACTTTAGTAAAATAATCTGATGCTTTTGCATATTCACGCAAACCGAGGTAAGCTATTCCTTTACCACTCAAAGCTTGAGTATTGTCAGGGTCAATTTTCAGCAGGCGATCGTAGTTAGTTAATGCTTGTTGATAATTTCCTATTTGATATAAAACCCGACCTTTATTAATTAGAGCTTTTTGGTAATCTGGTTTGAGGTCAATTGCTCTTTCATAATATGCTAAGGCTTTTTCATAGCGATGTCCTGAAGTAAAAAGAGCATCACCTAATCCCTTCCAGGTTCGCGCAGATTTGGGTGTTATCTCCTTCAATTTTTCAAAATTTTGAAAAGCTTTTTCTGGTTTGCCGCGATCTAGAAGACGATTACCTTGAAGCCAATAATATGCAGGTCGAATAAATGGATTAACCATTTCTATACATACCACTATTGCACCTACTGCTGCAATGAAAGCTGGAATTTGCCAATACTTGATAGTTGGTAAACCTATTGTTCTGCTATTGTTTCTAGATATTTCAGACTGGTTATCATTGTTTTGAGATATTAATTGTGAGTTTATTCGTGGACTATTGATGGTTTGTGATACCTGAAATTCTTGTTGCTTATTTGTTTGCAAATGAGTGTAAGCTGGTTGAATTTCGGTTCTATATGAATCTGGGAGGAATGCTACGTCGTGGAGAACTTGTTCTACAGATTGGTATCGCTCTTCAGGATTGAGAGCAACCATTTTGATTAAAATTGGAATTAAACCTGGATCTACACCATTCAATATCACATTACCATTTTGATCTCGTTGCAGTTGTGCTGGATTAATTCCAGTTAAGAATTGGATTGCTGTCATACCCAAAGCATATATGTCACTATTTAGCCTTGGTCTTCCTTCTATTTGTTCTGGAGGAGCATATCCACGACTAAAAATAACTGTGCCATGAAGAGATTGCATCTGTTGATTAGACAAATATGCATTGTCTATTTGCTTAACAGACCCAAAATCAATCATGACAAAGTTATTATCTTCATTTCTTTTGATTAAATTTGAAGGCTTGATGTCACGATGAATAATGTTTTGTTCGTGAAGGCATTTTAGTATCCAAAGCACTTGCATCAAAAGTTTTACGACTTCTTGCTTTGACCACTTTCGATGAAGTAAATCACCTAGGTTTTTACCGTTAATATATTCTTCAATGAGATAGTATTTTCCTCCTTCCTCAACATAATTTAAATATTGGGGAATGTGGTGAATTGTTTGTAAACCCTGTAATATGGATGCTTCTCTTTTAAATAATATTTTTGCTGTTTCAATATCAGCACTGATCGGGTCTAGTTCTTTAACTACACACCGCATTTTTTCTAAAATATCTTCTGCAATATAGGTTATGCCAAAGGCACCTCGCGATAATTCTTGGATAATTCTGTAACGCCCACCTATTAATCTTTCTTTGTGATTTGTCATTTTTATTTAAATTAGTGTAATTTTTTTTAATAAAAATTTTGATGAAAAATCGGTTTTTCACTAGGTATGCAAGCAACATAATTATACATTTTTTATTATAATAAATACAAGGATATTATTGATGAAGGAAGAGTAAATATTTACGGTTATTAAGTACATCATATGCTCAATAGCCTAACTCACTTCCTTCTTGGAAGTAGGCGATGATAAACCAAAAAAAATCAAAGCTTTGGCAATTATGCTGGCTAACTACTGTTTTGCTGGGCTTGAGTATACATCAACCTAGTTGGGCACAATTAGCACCACCAAAAAACTCTGTATCTCTCCAGGGGTTTACTTATGCTGGTCGCGGTTGTCCCAAGGGTTCGGTAAAGGTAAAATATAGTAGATATTCTGGTATTAGTCAGATAACCTTCCAGAAATTCATTGCCAAAGTAGGTAGAAAAAAGACTCAATTTCCCCGTCACTCTTACTGTACAGTTTCCTTCAAACTGAAAATTCCCCGTGGATGGTCAGTCAGTTGGCAGCAGGTAGAATACCGTGGTTTCGCTAAATTATCTAGCAGGGTTCGCGGACAGCTCAGGACAAGGTACTACATTCCTGGTGCTGGGGGAAAAGATGCATTCCGCATTTATAATTTTCCCAAAAGAAACACATTCAAAAATTATCGAATTGTCCATAAGGGAATCTCTACTGCCTATACGCCTTGCGGAGGCACTGTTCCCATGACTGTAAATGCAAGGCTTCGTCTGGTTGGTAGTAGTACCACAGACAATACTCTCACAGTCAAAAATCTGAATATACCTCGCTTTAAGTGGAGGCGTTGCCAGACTCAACTGATGCGATAGCACAAGTACTATAGTGACCAAAAAATAGACTGGATACAAGCCCCTCGATTTATCGATGGGATTAGACCTTGTCCTTAAGGACGAGGTTTCATTCTAAATTCTAAATTCGCTCATTCCCCTTGACTTGTCAATTGGTATTAGTAAAATATTGCAATATTTGCACAAGCAAAATCCTGATTTAGGTTACATTTTTTCTACAAAAGCTAAGATTATTTAACCTGATCAAAATTTGTATTTAAGTAGATTCTACAATGAAAACAGAAATCCTTATGAACAATATTTAGATATAGAGTTTATGTAGCTTGAAAATAGCTAAATAAGGATAGGAATTAATGAAATATTTTCCTCAGAAGTAGTGTTGAGGTTCTGAGGAAGAGGAAGGGTGTTTTATGAATAAAAAATTTCTGAAAGGTTTGCAAGCATCTTTACTGACTTCTGTGATGGCAGTGGGTTTAGGTTTGAGTCTACCTATGCCTAGTAATGCACAACCTGCACCTGCAAAAGGTGAGGTAAAAATCACAGGTTTTACCCACGGTGGCAGAGGTTGCCCGCAAGGTTCAGTTGGCTACATCATATCTGACGATCTGAAAACTATCGAACTTTTATTTGATAAATTCATTGTAGAACTGGATCGCAAACGAACAGAGTTTCCTAGGACCTCTAACTGTGGTGTATCCTTCAAAATGACATATCCTCGTGGTTGGACAGCTAGTTGGCATCGGGTTGAACACCGTGGCTTCGCAGATCTCAGTCAGCTCAAGAGGGGTGGCAAAGGACAATTAAGGGCACGTTATTATATCCCTGGTGCTGGTGGATTTGATGCACGACGTCTCTACACTTTCCCGAAGAAAGTATTGGATTATACAATTGTCCATGAAGACATAAATACAAAATACGCGCCATGTGGAGAAGTTGGTGTACCAATGACAGTGGATACGCGGCTTCGTATTGATGGTCCCGTCAAAGGCTATAATACAGTGACGGTAGACTCTATTAGTAAAAAAGTTAAAACCATTCTTAACTTAAAATGGAAACGCTGCCCTAGATGAGACATCTGGTGAAAATTAAATCAGGACTAAAGCTGCGTGTCACAATCTGTGGTTGATGCGTGACGTTATAAGTCTCATTACTATCTTCAAATATTATCGCATGGTATTGTTGAGAAAATCCTGAGCTTGTTGCATCGCAAATGCAAACTCTTCTCTACTGCTAGCTTCCAGATTTAGCTCCCTACCATCAGGAGCTTTAAGTACTAGTTTAATGGGTTTATTGCTAAAGCGATCGCGCAGTCAGCCAAAAACAGTTTTCAGATGTGCCGGATCTAAAACTGTTTCTAACATCCCCAAAGATAAACCCCCAAAAGCTTTTGCGCCTCGGGGGGTTCCTGTAACCTCCACTAACCCTGCATCTTCTACCCCATCTACTTCTTTAAGTTGGGGTAGCAAATTTCCTACTTCTGCTTCTAATTCTTCGTTATCTAAACCCAGTTCTGAAAGGGAAATGGTGAGTTGAATATTGGATGTTGTCATCATGGGAATAGCTGGAGTGATTGTGTGTATTTTAGATGTTTCCGTACTATGAATACAATAAACCAACCGTGAAATCCGCAAAAATACGCAATAATACAGATAAATTGCAGCAATGTTTTTTAGCTCAATAATCTGCCTAGGAATTAAATATCCAGTCTCATAGACAAAGCCTGATAAATCAGATTAGGAAGGGCTTGCAGTGGGTTTTCAATCTGATATAATTTTGTGCGATGCTCCCAAGGCGAGCCGCCCAAAGCGCGATTGCAAATCTATCTCGTTAATTTTCTATTGTCCAATCTTCAAACTGCAAACCAGGTACACGAGAAAAATCTCGCCGATTCCGGGTTACCAAAGTTCCATCATTAGAAATTACAATTGACGCTATTCGTAAATCTTGTGTACCAATACGAATTTTTTGACGCAGTAATTCTGTATAGCAATTAGCAGCTTCTTGGGAAAACCCAATTAAATTAATACTATTAAAGAAATTGTATGTCGCTTGCAGTCTGGAATATGCTGTTACCAATTTATCCGCAGAATCAGCCTTCCTAATTACATTAAATCTTCCCCGAACTTGCTCTTCAAATGTAATAATTGTCACAGCTATGTTTTCAGGAGCAATTGCACTAATACGTTTGCTAATATTAGGATGCCCATTTTGGAACAGTCACACCGAATCGGTATCTAATATCCACAAACTCACGATTGTTCCCCTTCTTCTGCATCTTCTTCTGCATCCAATTGGCGATAATACTCTTCCATTTCTGCATCGAGTTCTCTACGATACTCTTCAATATCTGCTAAAACCTCATCAAACATGGGGTCATCTTTAAACATCCCCGCAAATTTCATCCAAGGATGCTCTTTTTGTGGCATTTCTATTTCTATTTCTTGAGTAACTATCTCTACATTTTGTAAGCGATTCTTTACAAGTTCCTGTAAATTATTGATAGCTTCTTCTTTTGTTGTCGCAAATACCTGACAGTCTGGTAAACCCCACACTGTTGCTTGATATCCGCCTTCTTTTGCTTCAATTAATATTGAATAATTGAGTTTGGATAAATTATCAGCAGTATTTTTGATTAAGTTAGTAGTCATATTTTATTAGTAGTTTAGTTGGTGAAGGGGAAGGGTAATAAAATAATATCGCCAAATTTATGATAGCTGATTACACTGACTGGTTTAACTGATTCCCAGCGTGACTCTGGGAATCCATTCTGGGAGGCTCTGCCTCTTTTCTTTAACGGGAGGTAGAGCCTCCCAGAATTAGGTTACAAAGCACAGCCTTGTAACGAGAGGAAGGGATTCTCGGTTCAGTTCCGGGTTACCTCCTTTTATCCCACATTCCGCAGGTAGAGGAAAACTTCTCCGTATTTTTAAAACGCTTGTCTGGTAAGCCTTTTCGATAATTAAGCAAGAAGGGCGATCACTAATTATAAGACGAGCAATAATCGCCAAATCATGGTTTATTGATACCATTGTCAACTACTGCTCTGGTTTTCACCCACGATGGGGCTACCTTTGGGAGTATCGCGCTCATGCACCCATATTCATTTAATGCCTGAAAGCCTCGTTATACCTGGGTTATAAAAATACTACCTTGTTAATTTAACCTGCGGAATGTGGGTTTATCCCCGCTTCAACTCTTTGATGACTAGTCTCGGAGCTGGGGGATACGCTGTCACTCCTGCACCTGCGGGATAGGACTTGGCTTTTGCAGTCTCACCTATATGATGATGCAGTTATCAAGGTAATTGGGATATTTCCTTTTTCCCTGACGGCTAATCCTCCAAATCCTTATTGGATAAGGTTTATAGCTAACGAATCGCACTATATGTTACACTTCACAAGTCCAACATCGAGAGAAGAAACACAAACTCCACCCTTCATACACCCACGTCCAAACCCCACCATGTAACGCGCTGGGGAGATGCCCCTGGGGGGCATTTAGGGAGAAGGTGAATTCACTGTAGTAGATCCATTGTTTGTTAAAGAACATTCCTTTACGCCAACCGAGGCGATCACCAAACTTATAGTAGTCGTGTCCGACGCTGTCCCAAATGCCCTGTTGCACACTGAAGCCAAAAAGTCCTTTGCTATATTGTATCCAAAGTTGGTCAATGGTGCGTAGGTCTGTGCAAGGAAAGTTTTTGATGGATTCGGTATTAAGCCAGCCTTCTTTTTCTCTGCCAGCAGCTTTCAGCATCACAGCTAGAGTTTCTCGATCTGCTTCTTTCCATTTGCCATCTGCTAGCAACTTCTCCAGTTTGGAGTAGTCTACTCCCTTTTCAGAGGGCAGGTAAATAGGCTGTTTTAATTCTATTGGGGGTGTGTAAGTAGATGGCTGTTCTTGTTCCCCTTGTGGCTTCCGTCCGCCTTGTGACTTCCGTCCGGTAATACCCCACTCCAGCTTATCCAGTGCTTCAATATCATCAATTCCACTGGCAAAACTCACCCAATTAAATTCTTGGAGAAACAGCAAATCATCTGGAATTTTGCCTACCCCTGGCAGCAAGATCGGAATCACAGGGATACCATCGGTCACACATCGGCTAGTTAAGCTTCGCAGTTCCATCACTTGCCATTGTCCTAGTCCTCCTGAACCGATGAAAATAGCAGCAGATTTAACATTGGGAATCGCTTGTTGAATCTCGTCCTGAAATGGGCGACCCGGTGGAATTTGCTCCTCATCTAGCCACGGCTTCAAACCACGCTGTTTGAGTTGGTTGGCAATAGCTCTAACTTGTGGCTTATCCTGACTATTGTGAGCCAGGAATACATCAAAAGGCTTGTTACTCATCTACACGCTTCTCCCAACTACATCTCCACACCAGCAATCTGAGCTAACGCACGAGCATATTCTTCCAAATCATTCCTCAAACTAGCTAACTCTTCTCGTAGCTTGGGTTCCTCAGACCAACTCTGCTCATGTTCCTTGGGACTCACCTCTGCTGGACGTTGCGCCTCCCAGGCTTGTAAGAGCGGATGCCATTCCGCCAGAAAAGGACGCAAACCGTTGTTGAGTACGGCAATAGCAATACCACCAACCGAGTTGCGTTCAACACCAACATCGGGACCCGCTGATTTGAGGATTTCACGGGTTGTCCCAAATAAAGTATGCAGGGAATTCAAAGCTTCACGCACCAATCCCTGATCTATTTCCATAGACTGAACAGCAATGCGAGTCACCAGTTCAACGTAAAGTGACCATGCAGCCCTGCGCTGTGTGCGGTTAATAATTTCTACTTCCACTGAGCCAATCTGGAAAGGAAGGCTCATAGACACTTTTTTTAATACCAGGGGGTTCGCTTTCTTTATCTGATTACATAAGTTCATAAATCTGCGACGAATTGAGGGACTTTTTCTCAGGGATTTGTTCTGTTCCATACCATTACGAACTGGTTTCGCCATCAGCCTCCCCATCTCTTCTCGTCACGGTTATTTCGGGAGTATTCCAATTTTTATGCAATACCCTAGAAGGGTATCGCTACAGGGACAAAGCCTGCCTTCGCAGACTATAAGAATTGATTTAGCCAGCCGTCCCAAGCTTAGCTCATATAGCTCCAGGCTTATAGCTTGCGGGCGTTTTTTATCAAATGGGATGCTCCCACTTTTTATAGATAAAATTATAAATATATATCTATTCCTGGGAAAGAATTTGTTTCAATTTGAAATATCCAATTTGGCAAGCTGCATAATCACACTGACTCAAATACTCAAAAGGATGCCACTCATTTTTGCTGATGGATTCAAAATAGCTGCCATCCTGCTGTGCAAATCCCGATTCTAGTCCAGTGACATCTGCGTAGTACAGATAACAGATTTCGTTGGTTTGAGTACTGACAATATATCTACCCAAGGGCAAAACCCGAACTGAAAAACCTGATTCTTCCTCTACTTCTCTCATGGCTGCTACCTCTGGTGTCTCGTTGCTGCCGATACTACCAGTTATGGGGCAAGGATAGAGTTTTAGTTTGCCGTCAATTTCTTGATTATCAATACATAGGGGTTGCAGCCTAATCAACACTTCGTACTCTTTGGTGTTAAAGTCTTGTTTTCTCAGCAGGAATATAGCAACAGAGTCTTTTCCTTTTCTTTCCAAGTAATGAAACCCTCTGGGAGTTTCTTTGATAGCAATATGGCTAGTATTAAAAATAACTATTTCTTGGTTCATCTCGGACAATAAGTGGCAGTGTTGTTTTGATGGTTATTCTAAGCATTTCAATACACATGAATACAATCTGCAACCGTGAAATACTCACAAGAAAACACGCGGTAAGCGGGAAGCCCAACGTCTTTAGACTTGGGAGGGAAGCGACACGAGCGGTTTTAACCGCCGTGTTCTTTAATATTAACCGTGGTGTGGGTCTTCAATGTACTTTTTAATTACATCACTGCAAACGTTACCAGCAGTGCTTATAAAATAACTATTTGTCCATAATGAAGGGAGTTTCTTAAGGTTTGGGAACTCCCTTCTTAAGTAGCAGCTAGAACGACCTTTAAAAGCTTTAACTACTAAGTGTGGAGTATCTGTTGGCTTAACGCTTACAAATAGATGTATATGGTCTGGGGCGACTTCTAAAGCTAGAATATCCCATTCTTTTTCTATTGCTAGTTCTGCAAATATCTGTCTTAATCTTGTCGCTACATCCCCTACTAAAACTTTTTTTCTTCGCTTCGGTATCCAAACGAAATGGTAATTAACCAAGAATTTAACGTGATTGTGAGTCTTGTATTCGTTAACAGCTAACATAATAATTTGTTTTTTGCTCGGCACCTATTGACAAATACTAATTTAGTAGATTACTATATGCTTGTCAACACAAAGTTAGTTAGGTCGTTCGCGTAGCGTCTCCGTAGGAGATACTAATGAGTAAAGCAAAGAAAATTAAGAAGCATATGGGGATTCAGCAAATATTGCTGCACCCAGACAAAGAAACAGAAGCGTTATTGCAATACCTTTGTCAACAAGCGGGTAAGCTCTATAATTGCGGTATTTATTTTGCTCGTCAGACTTTTTTTAAAACTGGAAAGCTTTTAACAGGCAAGTTTGACCTAGACTTTGAGCCTACTGTTTCTAAAACCATGTTGGCTCAGTCTTTGCCATCAACCCCTATGCAGCAAACTTTAAGGTCTGTGGTAGAGGCGTTCAAGTCGTATCGGGAATTGAGAGCTAAATACAAACAAGGAGAACTACATTTTAAGCCAAAGCCACCTAACTACTTAAAAGCTTCAAAGCTATTCAAAGTAGCTTACCCTAACTCTGGTGGACAGAAGCCGAAACTGATTGATGGTCAGTTAAGATTTTCTCTTGGATTGACTGTTAAACGGTGGTTTGGTGTAGGTGAATTTTTTCTGCCTATGCCGTCAAACCTTGATTTTAATCAGGTCAAGGAGTTTACCATCCTTCCTAAAAACGGCGCGTACTATCTTGAATGTAGCTACGAGTTAACGCCGCAAGCACCTAATTTAGACTTTGAACAAGCCCTGTCTATCGACTTAGGAACAGCCGATAATTTAGCAGCTTGCGTAGATACGTGTGGTAACTCTTTTTTAGTAGATGCTCGCCACATGAAAGCGATGAACCAACTGTGGAATAAGAAAGTAGCTACCTACAAAGAAAACAAACCGCAAGGCTTTTGGAACGAATGGCTTGATCGAGTGACTAGGAAGCGCAACCACCAATTAAGAGACGGTATTAACAAAGCTGCAAAGCTAATTGTTGACTATTGCTTGAAGCATGGTATCGGCAACTTAGTAATAGGGTGGAACGAAAGCTTTAAAGTTAATGCCGATATGGGTCGGGTTAACAATCAAAAGTTTGTTCAGATGCCACTGGGCAAGCTTAAACACCGATTAGAACAACTTTGTAAGCTACACCGGATTAAGTTTACCGAGACAGAAGAGGCGTACACTAGCAAGTCTAGCTATCTAGATGGAGACTCCCTGCCTAAGTTTGGAGAAAAACCAGACGGCTGGAAAGCATCAGGTAACAGAACTAGACGCGGTTTGTATCGTACTTCTCAAGGGTATTTGATAAACGCGGATCTGAACGGTTCAGCGAACATAATGCGTAAAGTAAGCAGAAACTTAGGCTTAGACCTAAGCAAACTGTGTAGGCGGACGTTGACAACCGCAGCTAGAGTCAAGCTATGGCACGGGTCGAGTCAGACCCCTCTGTGTAGGACTTCTCTGTAAGTGAAAGAATCCCAGTATTTTAGCGAAGCGGAATGCTGGGAGTGTCAATGTCTAATGATTTCTGGCTCCATATCTTCTTTTGGTAGCTGGATTTTCAAATTTTGTAATGCTTGCTTCAGTTCTGGAGAAATGTAAAGTTGGGTTATAGCTTGCTTCCACGTTCACGGAGTGTTCTCGTACCCCATAAGAGAATCCAAAGACTAGGGTAATGGTACGAAATATAGATGACCATAGAGAGACTTCTCGTCAGAGCAGCCTTATCTCCTAAGCCTTCCGGGCACGGCAGTTACTCCACTTGGAGAGCAGCACCTTGCTCTAGTTCCCAGAGTTGTGGCGACTGCGGGGGAGAACCCAAGACCGTACTGCCTCACCACTGCGCGTCTACGTTCCACCTCTACGAAGAAGCAAGCTACAACCTAACCTACACCTAAACTCATAAAAGTCGGTAAAAATAAGAATTTAGGGTTTTTATCTAAGAATAGTGATTAAAGAGGACTATATGTCACCAAAAGCGATAAATGTGAAAGCACAATCAACAGGTCTGTCCGGTGATGAAGTGACGCAGATGAAATAGGATGGATTAACTTCAACAATAGCAACCGACATATTAAATGTTCTCCACTCTGGTCCGGTAATCGTACAGACGGGTGCTGGCAGTGTTGCAAACGGCATCTCGAACTTGATTATGTAGGTGCCTTCCCTAATTTTATCGCAATGGAAACCTTCACCAAACATTGTAGAACCGTCTGGAGCAATACCACCGTAGATGTGCTGGTGTCTGTCTTCACCAGATTCATTTTTGAGAATAGCCATAATTGGCTCCTATGTAATTTACAGTGTCTAATCATACAAATTTACGCCATACTTTGCAAGTTCTTTTGAATACCTGCTATACTTTTCAAGTAATTTTACCGGGAATTAATCAAATCATAAACAAAAGATGGAAAATATTGCATAGCAAGGCTTACAAACATTATTTATCCTTGCGGTAGGTTTGCAAGACTTACCAGTTAAGGTTATACAATTTACTTAAAAAATATTGATAAATTTGCAAAAATTTTGTTTAAATTATACTATAAATTACGGTAAATATAACAGGAAGTAATTATGGCAATTCTTCAAAATGCAGCTGGTGGAAACCCAGTCCAGCATATTTACGGTGGTATCACTCCAGACGGTTCTATAATGTTTGGTGAAGGTTTCCGTTCCCACAAACTTAGATATGGCCTCTACCTAATAGAGTTCGATAAGCCGTTTGCAAAAGAGCCAGGAGCAGTCTGTACAATTTACGGAAATGAGTGGGAGACTTTTAACAAGTCGATTTCAATACCTGAAGTTTCTCCATGGCACTTAGTCTGCACTACTTCATCACCGGACAGACCTGTTGATAGTGGTTTCACGTTTATCGCTTTTGGTGACCTATAGATAAGGGTTTTAACTCTCACCAAAAAACTTAAATAATAATCTTGTTCTGGTTATTTTTTTGTCAGCCTAGAGCATGTTTTTTCTCTTTGTTAATACCCTAAAAGATGTGTCTACCCAGACTACAAAAAATGAGATTTCTGAAGCTTGTGTAGGCTGTCTTTAATCTTAGAAATAATGAAGTTAGAAAATATGCTCTAGGCTTTCAGGGTTTGGTTTTCGATATTTGTCGCTTGTCATACCCTAAGGGATACTACCTGATGACAATCCCGATGAATTAAAGTTGGATTTTATAGAAAAGGTCGAAGTTCAAAACTTCCTGGCTTTTAGCCGGAGGATGTAGAACAAGGTAGCACGTTTACGTGCCGTCAATATTGCTTTTAATTAACTCATCGATATAGGCTCTTAAAAGTCCTTGCCAGCCAGGGACTTTTTTGATTTGTTCTTTTTTTTCTTTGGTCAATCTGATAGTTAATGGTGAATCCAAAGGTTGTTCGCCGACAGATTTCCAACGCCACGGATTTTCTTTTTTAAAAAGAGAAATTCATCTGCACTAATTGCGGGTACGTTCTCCTGCATTAGATGACATCCCTGCACTTCATTTAAGGCTTGAGTGAGGAAACAATTTTTTCACTCCTACTCTACTCTTCGAGAAGCCACTGCGTGTCTACGAGAAGCCACTTCGTGTCTACACTCCTTCACTCCTTCACTCCTTCCCTCCTTCACTCTTTCACTCTTTCACAGCCACTGGCCACCAAAGAAACGCCAACGGACAAAAATAATTCGCATCAAGCTTTGAGAAGCAAGAAAAACTGCTAACCAAACAGCACTATAGTGAAGGAAGAAATCCCCCCAAATTAGAAACTCCTTAGGTATGGAGAGAGGTAAAAACCCAAATACTTTTAAACCACACCAAATAAACATCATTTCCCAAATGCCAGCAAATAATTGATAAGCTGCGGGCCAGTCCCTATCCCAGCGAGACTTTTGCATTTTGTCATAAACAACATCCCACCCTAAACCAAAAATAGCAACATATCCAAGTATCCAAAAATATGCAGGACTATCACCAGAACCAATCAAACCTATAGCAAAGGGTAAAGTTACCAATACACCAACAGTCGCAAGTAGAAATAATCGAGTTTGCCAACGACCAAATAAAGTGGGAGTCATTTCAGTTATCAGTTATCAGTTATTAGTTATTAATAGTCCCCATTATTCATAATTTCACCAAGGCGATCGCATTTTCCGCAACCCAAAGCAAGAAAAGTATAAGGTATACCTCAATCAGCTCAAGAGTATAAAAGTCCAGTAATTTCCTTCCCTCCTTCTCTCCTTACCTCCTTCTCTACGAGAAGCCACTGAGTCGCAAAGCGTCCCGTGAGGGATACGTGTCTACACTCCCTCACTCCTTCACTCCTAATACCGAGCGATCGCATCCCAATTAACCACATCTGACAATAATGTTTGATAACCTAGGGAATTGGGATGAAGGCCATCAGCACTGATGCGCTGCTCTACCCACTTCTCACCTCGTTCCATCCATTGTTCAAATATATCTAAATAGGGAATACCCTTCTGAAAACAAGCCAGTTTAGTTGTTTCCTTGTAGTTGTGTTGATCGGCATGATTGTAATACACACAATCCCAAAATGGCATCTTTGCCTCATTTACTGGTGTCATACCCACAAATAACACAGGACAGAGCTGCTGCGCCCTGTCTAATAATGCCGAAATTTGGGTTTCAAAGGCATTAATATCTGTATAATTTCTCCCATTGGCGTGACCCAACCGTGCGGAATCATTTACCCCCACCGAAAGAATAATCAAATCAGGAACCTGATTGCGTAACTCTCCCCGGTGACGAAACTCTACTTCTAGTCTTTCAGCTACCTGTTGTACGCGATCGCCCCGTACTCCTAAATTATAAAGCACATGACCCGCACTATCAGGAGACATCCAACAACGGCGTAATCTTTCTACCCAGCCCCCACCTTCGGGATCGCCAAATCCATATACTAAACTATCCCCCAGGGCTATAATTTTTAAAGGCTGACATTGAGTAGGTTTAGTAGACAGCTGCATTGAGTAAGGTGTTAAAAGTGTCTGCATCTTAAAAAATATATTTTATATCTCTAAACGATTCTATACATTTCTACACCATTTAGCAGTATTTGATATTGCATTGACACTCTCAGGTCTAAAGACGCTGAGATTCTTAACTCATAGGGAGCGCAACCGCTTTACCCTCGTTAAGCATCTTCACCGTATGCCCTACGGCTGCAAGCCCTCTAATCAGAACTACTTGAGACGCGGCTATGTCTCTATCGGTTGTATAGCCGCAATTGTCACACTTGTGAACACGTTCGGCTAATGTCTTCTTACCCGTTTCGTGTTGGCAATTGGGGCATATTTGGCTTGTATGCTTTGCATCCACTTTTTGAAAATAGACACCACGCTTAAAACAAGTTTGCTCAAGGATGTTAAAGAATTGACCAAAACCCGCATCAAGGCAATGTTTACCCAACATCCCACGGGACAGACCAACTAAATTTAAATCCTCAACAAATATCATCCCTACGCCTTCACATAGTTGATGTGAAAGCTTTCTATGCCAATCTTTACGACAATTAGCAACGTATTCATGGAGCTTTGCAACCTTCTTAAGTGCCTTATGCCAATTGTTCGAGCCTTTGGGCTTTCTGGAAACACGCTGTTGTAGCAATTTCAGCTTACGCTCTGCATCAACAAAAAACCTTGGACGCTTGATCAAAAGACCATTGGAAGTTGCAACCATTGACGTTAAACCTACATCTATACCCAAAGCCTTACCATGTGGTATCGGTTGAGGTACATTTACATCCCACTGCAACGTTATCATTGCATACCATCCAGAAACACGCTTAACAATTCTCACTTGCTTAACTTTTGCATCTTCTGGTATTGGTCGGGACTTCCTGAACGCAACCACACCAATTACAGGCAATTTAATTTTATTACCCATGACTGGGTTGTTTTTGAACTGAGGAAAAACAAAACTCCGCATCCGACCACGTTTTTTAAATCTGGGAAATCCAAAGTTACGTTCCCACATCGAAGTAAAAGCTGTTTCAAC
>JASJCJ010000303.1 GCA_030066045.1 Calothrix sp. MO_167.B12 | reverse complement strand
GATGGTGAGAATATTCTCATTAAATTTTCATAAACTTCTCATAAGAAATAGTAATTATATCCATATAGGAAACACAATTGTTTGCTGTTTCTCACACCAGTAATTTTGTAGGGGGTTTACTCCATGCGTGTTTGCATGATTGGTACTGGATATGTGAGTTTAGTTACAGGAGCAAGTCTAGCGGGAATCGGACACCACGTTATCTGCGTAGACAATAATGTCGCCAAAGTTGCATTAATGCAGTCTGGAAAGTCACCAATATTTGAACCAAGATGGCTATCACCTACTTAATACCTATTTGGATGGTTTAGCTTTGGTACCACAAGAGCGTCAATTTAAAAGTTTAATTTTTTGCGGTCTGAACTTACTCCTAGGATTCAACTAGATATGAATGCACTGCCGCGTATTTCCCATTATGTTAGTAGACAGTTATCTATCAAGCTGGGCGAGTCTAAGGTGAGATATCTTTACCCTAAAAAGAATCAATTATTAACCGTAGTGACTAGCAATAAATAATTGGTATACACATATCTTGCACCTTCTCAATAAGGGTAAGGTGGGCAATAGGTGGGTTACGAAAAATTAAGGGTTTCAGACTCTAATTTGATCAATAATCTTATGGTGCAAGATGTGAATATACACAAATTACACTAATTATTAAACTATTAATGAGGATATACATATGCAAAAAATCATGTTTTACTGCCAGTATTTAACTGGTATGGGACATCTAGTTCGCAGCACAGAAATTATTCGCGAATTAGCCAAAAAATTTCAAGTCTATTTTATTAGTGGCGGTCAGCCCGTAGCAGATTTCAAAATTCCTAACAATGTAGAATTGATCAAACTACCAGCATTATGGCTAGAGGGTGGGGAATTTAAAATAGCAGAAGATTCTCTAGAAGTCGAAGAAGTTAAACAAATTAGAAAAGATCAATTAATTACAAGCATTGATTTAGTACAACCTGATTGTGTAATTACAGAATTTTTCCCCTTTGGCAGGCATAAATTATTGTTTGAGCTGTTGCCACTTATACAACATATAAAAGCTAATTATCCGCAAACGAAGATTGTTTCTAGTGTCAGAGATTTTATCGGTAGACAAAATTTACATGAAGAAAAAGATATAATTTGTGACTTAGTTAACCAGTACTTTGACTTAATTTTGTCCCATTCCGATCCTAATTTCCAGTCGTTCGCAGAAACATTCCCTAATTATCGAGAAATTAATTGTGAAATTAAACCTACTGGATTTGTTGCCCAATCATTTCCGGAAAATTCGATCAAAAGTTACTATCAATTATTAGATGAGCTAGATACCAATCAACCAACTATTTTGGTTAGTGTAGGCGGCGGTAGACTAGGATACGAACTCTTAGATGCAGTTATAGAATCCAGCAGTATGCTTGAATCTCAAATTCCTCATCAATTCCAGATATTTACTGGACCATTTATGCCAAAACCACTTTTTAAACAGTTACAAAAAGCGGCATCTACCAGAAAAAATGTTAAGTTACAAAGATATACCAATAGACTGCTGGAATATATGCAAAATGCTGACCTTTCCATCAGTTTAACTGGCTATAACACTACCATGAATATTCTTAAAACAGGCGTTCGTGCCATTGTCGTACCCATAGGTCACTATAGCAAAGACCACGAACAATTAATGAGAACTAAAAAGTTAAAAACCTTAGGAATTGTGGAAGTAATTAATCTCAATGATTTACAACCCAATTATCTCGCCCAAAGAATCATTAGCTGTTTAGACAAAGAATCAGATACTAATTTCACTCATCTATTCAACCTTGACGGTGCTCGTAATACTGCTGATATTCTAGAGAAGTTCTGGAGCCAACTCAACAATTATTAATGAATAGATAAGTGATATGAAACATAGTAAATGCCAAAAATCTGGCAATAAATTGAGACTGAAAACTTGGCAAGTTTTGGTAAATAAGTAATAAATAATAAGTTAGGACTTACGCATTTGACACATTGGGAACGGTAGCCCTGATGCTGCGTCAAGCAGGTATTATCCAAGGAAAAATTATTACTACCTTTCGCGGTATTGATATTAGTAGATATGTACAAGAACAAGGGATTAATGTTTACGATCGCTTGTTTGCAGAAGGCTATTTTTTCTTGGCTAATTGTAAGTTTTTTCAAAAGAGAGCCATTAGTTTGGGTTGCAATTCCCAGAAAATTTTGGTTCATGGTTCGGGAATTGATTGTCAAAAATTTGCTTTTCAACCCCGTTTTTATCCTGAAGATGGTCAAATCAAAATTGCTACCATTGGTCGTTTGGTAGAAAAAAAAGGTATTGAATATGCCATTCGTGCCATTGCTAAAGTTGCCCAAACCTATCCCAATATTGAATTTAATATTATGGGTGATGATCCATTAAAAGAGCATTTTCAACAACTAATAACTGAATTACAACTAGACAATCTTGTCAAATTATTGGGTTGGAAACCACAACCAGAAATTATTGAAATACTCAACAAAAGTCATCTCTTTGTAGCTCCCAGTGTCACCGCCAGGGATGGTAATCAAGACGCACCCGTTAATACCTTAAAAGAAGCAATGGCAATGGGTTTACCCGTAATTAGTACCTACCACGGAGGTATTCCCGAATTAGTAGAAGATGGGGTATCTGGATTTTTAATTCCTGAAAGAAATTCAAATGCGATCGCTCATAAATTAGATTATCTCATTTCCCATCCCCAAGTATGGCAGCCAATGGGTGCTGCTGGCAGAATCCGCGTAGAGGAGAAATACGACATAAATAAACTCAACAGTGAATTAATTACCATCTATCAACAGCTGTTACATGAGCAATTACCGCAAACAGAAGTATTAACTTACTCTGCATCAAGCCTAAGTATTTAACCCTCACCATCAACCCTCAACTGTCAACTATCAACTAACAACTAACAACTACCAACTAACAACTATTTTCAAGAAAGGATTTACAATCATGCAAGAACCACAAGTTACTATCGTTGTTGTCCCCCGCGAAAGATTTAGCTGTACCCAACGCTCCCTAGAAAGTATTTATCAACACACAGATATTCCTTTCACACTGGTCTATGTAGACGGTAACTCACCAGTTAAAGTAAAAAAATACCTAGAAACCCAGGCTCAGGAGAAAGACTTTCAACTCATTCGTACTGACTACTACCTATCACCCAACCACGCCCGTAACATTGGTTTCAGTCAAGTAGATACTAAATACCTAGTGTTTGTTGATAATGACGTGGTAGTTTCACCCGGTTGGTTGCAGGCTCTGATGAGCTGTGCCGAAGAAACAGGAGCCACGGTAGTTGGTCCGTTGATATGCGAAAAAGAACCCATACACCAAAGAGTCCACTTTGCTGGTGGAGAATCTCATATTGTCACCGACATTCATGGTAGGCGGCATCTACGTGAAAAAATATATAAACAAGGTCATCAAGTTGCAGAGCTTCGTCCCCATTTGCAACGCACACAAACTGAGTTAGCAGAATTTCACTGTGTATTAGTTCGCACTGAGATATTTGATCAAATTGGTATGTTAGATGAAAAAATGCTCAATACCAAAGAACATCTTGATTTTTGTATGACAGTAGCAGCCGCAGGAGGTAAGGTATACTTTGAACCAGATGCCCTTGTTACCTACCTTCCCGGTTCTCCCTTGGAATTAACAGATATGCATTACTTTATGCTGCGTTGGAGCGATGCTTGGACTTTGGAGAGTTTAAAACATATCCGGGAAAAGTGGAATTTATCAGAAGACGGCTACTTCAAAACCAAGTACAAAAAATTAGGGGGACAGCGTAAAGTAAACATTATCAAACCCTTCATGCGCCAACTTGGTTTGAGTTCTGATAACAAATCCCTACTGAAAACTTTCAGAGCTTGGGAAAGAAAACTTAACCGCTATTTAACCAACCGCTATGCCAAAATTGTGCCTCAACGTCAGCTAATAATAGACTTCATAACATCTGTCAATGCTGAGATTTAAACTAGACAAAATAATCTACAGGGGTTAGGAACTAGCCTCTTAGACGTAGATGATTCCATCTCTACTTCAGGTACTCGTAAGCGCAAGCAAGCGGGAAGTATGAAGCAAATGGCTCGTGTGAAACGTCAAAAATCTCAACTTACTGATGGGGATGTAGAAACCCCATCTTCAGCGAAGTAAGATGGGGTAGTTCATATGATTTGTGATCGAACATCAGCAACGCCCTAAATATTCACTGAAAATCAAATGTTTAGCCAGCAAGTATTTGAGCAATCCATAGAAATTCAAGCAACACCACAAGTTGTAGAAAATTGTATTACTGATCGCACTTTAATGCATCGCTGGCTAAATCCGGCTCTGTCTTGCGAACCTGTAGGGGATTGGAGTACGGATGTGGGAAGTGAAACCAGATTTATCATTAAAATACCAATTCTCCAACCAACACTATATAGTACCGTTGTGGAAAGGAAGACTGGTTTGGTAGTGTGGGAATTTGATGGGTTTTTTATAGGACGCGATCGCTGGGAATGTCAACCCCTCGAAAATGCTACTCGTCTGTTGAATCGGTTTGAATTTCAAATTCCCAATCCCATCGTGAGTTGGGGTTTTAAGACTTTTGCTCAAAACCTGACAAAAGCAGATATGCAAGCACAGTTAAGGCGACTTAAAGGTATTGCTGAAGAAATACAGGAATGAGTTAAGTAATAAAGAAAAATTTGTCCCCTTGTTTCTCCACACTCCCTTACTCCGGGAGCATCCCTATTTTTCAAAAATATGCGGTAGTGGGAGCATCTTGCTCCCTTGATTATAAAATGGGCAAGTTATATACAAAACGGGCAAGTGATATACAAAACGAGCAAGTGATATACAAAACGGGCAAGATGCCCGCACTACCAATAGTTGGGATACTCCGTCGAACTAACGTTAATTTTAACTCCTAACACCGAACTCCTAACACCGAACTCAGACAGGTTGCCTTAAATTCCACAACAGAAACTACAGCCAAGCCAATCACGTCAAACAATGTAAAATTAAAATCTTTGTTATGGATGTGACAGATTGAAAACGCGCTCTAACTATTGGCACCTTCTCCCCTATATCCAACCCCAATGGCATAATATCCTTAAGGGGTTTGTAGGTATTATCGGATACGTCTTAGCCACCCTGGTATTAATTAATTTTGCTGGTAAATTATCCACTCCCTTTAGTCAAGGGGATGTGGTAGCGATCGCCCAATTTGCAGGTATACTTGGTGCAGTGTTTTTAGTCAGGGGTTTCTTTCAATCTGTACAAGATATCTACATGGCTAAGGCGGCACTGAGGGTAGCTTTTAATCTCCGCAAGCAAGTCTACTCTCATCTGCAAAAGCTCAATCTGAAATACTTTGAAACGGCAAAGGCTGGGGATTTATCTTACCGCCTCACGGAAGATGTTGACCGGGTAGGGGAAGTTGTCCACAAACTATTTCATGACTTTATTCCCTGCGTGTTGCAGTTGGTGGCAATTCCCATCTACATGATTTACCTCAACTGGCAACTCACCCTCGCCACGGTGATTGTTGCTCCCTTGATGGGGGTGTTAATTGCTTGGTTTGGGGAACGCCTCCGTAAATTTGCCCTGAAAAGTCAAAATCGAGTATCAGATATATCAGCTATGTTGGCGGAGGTGTTTAGCGGCATTCGCATTATCCAAGCATTTGCAGCGGAGAATTATGAGATTGCCCGGTTTAGTCGGGAAGCAGAACGGGCATTTAAAGCCAGATATTACACCGAAAGACTGAAAGCCATTCAAATTCCCATCATTGGCTTTTTAGAAGCAGTGGGGGCTTTAACCTTAATATTTGTGGGTGCTTGGCAAATTGCCCAAGGGAATCTGACGGTGGAGAAGTTTTTTAGCTATCTTGCCGGTGCCGCTTTGCTCATCGATCCCGTGGGACATACTACCAACAACTACAACGAATTTAAACAGGGAGAGGCATCTGTCGATCGCGTGTTTGAATTATTGGCAATTAAACCCACTGTAGAAGAAAAGCCTAATGCCCTATCCCTGCCGTTGGTGGATGGTAAAGTCGAATATCGTCACATATCCTTTGCCTACAAAGCCGGAGAGCCAGTATTAAATGATATTAGCTTATTAGCAATGCCTGGGGAAGCGATCGCTTTGGTAGGGGCTTCTGGCGCAGGTAAAACTACATTTGTCAACCTCCTGCCCCGATTTTACGATCCCGAAGTTGGTCAAATACTGATCGATGGGGTTGATATTCGGGATGTCACCCTCCACAGCCTGCGACGACAAATTGGTATAGTTCCCCAGGAAACCACCATGTTTTCTGGTACAGTTGCCCAAAATATTGCTTTTGGGCAAGCTGAATTCGATTTGCCAGCTGTGGAAGAGGCCGCGAAAATTGCCAATGCCCATAAATTTATTACCCAACTTGCCGATGGTTATGAAACCTGGGTGGGTGAAAGGGGAGTAAACCTATCTGGGGGACAAAGACAAAGAATTGCCATCGCCCGTGCCGTACTGCTCAACCCGAGAATTTTGATTCTGGATGAAGCCACATCAGCCCTAGACTCCAATTCTGAAGCGTTGGTACAGGAAGCCATAGAAAGACTGATGCATGGTAGGACTGTATTTATTATTGCCCATCGTCTCAGTACAATTCGGAAATGCGATCGCATCCTCGTGCTAGAAGAGGGAAGAATTGTGGAGTCGGGAACCCATGAGGAACTGTTAGCTTTACAACATCGCTATGCAGGATTTTATACTCAACAGTTCCATTAGGGGGAGTGGGGAGATGGGGAGATGGGGAGATTAGGAGATGGGGAGATGGGGAGATGGGGAGATGGGGAGATGGGGAGATGGGGAGATGGGGAGATTGGGAGATTAGGAGATG
>JASJCJ010000302.1 GCA_030066045.1 Calothrix sp. MO_167.B12 | reverse complement strand
TAGGTTGCGATCCAGATCATTGGTATAAGTACTAGAGTGGATGGATAGTTAAATAAAGTTAAGAAATTTGTATTAATGATTCCAAGTTTAAGCTATTCTTCATCTAGCAAGAATAGCATTTATCAAAATTCCGTTGTTGGCAAACGATTTATCGTTCTAGCTTTAGAAATACTTTTGGCAATTCCCTTGGGTGTAATCCTGTCACTATTTCACCTGGGAACTATTGCTTGGATTTTTGGTGGAGCGGCAGCTGGTGTGATGGTGCTGCAATTTAGCCGCTTGTTTTATGATTATTGTCCCCAACCAAATCGCACTGCTAGAAGGATTGGTTTGGCATTGGTGGGAATTATGGCTGGTTTTGCTAGCAGTCATAGTAATTTAGCCCACATTACCGCTAATATGCCTGTGTTTGTGGTGTTAACAGCTTTTTTGTTATTGTGTGGTACTGCTATTGGTTATATTTACTCTCGGTTGAGCCAGACTAATATACTCACAGCCATGCTAGCTACGGTTCCTGGTGGTGTGGGACTCATGGCTGCGATCGCAGCAGATTATGGTAAAAATGTAACTCTAGTAGCCTTGGTGCAAGCTATTCGTGTTACATCCGTGGTAATTTTAATTCCCCTAGTTGCCAGAACTTCCACTGGTAATTTTTTTAGTTCGCCAACAATTCTGGGGAATGACCAGTTTTTTAGCTTCCATGCTGGCAATATGGGATTGTTGGGGTTATTACTGGTGTTAACGGGAGTTGGAGTATATCTGGCAAAATTATGCAAGGTTCCAGCGAGTGATTTTTTTGGTGCTTTAATGGTGGCGATCGCTTTTAACTATATGCTGAATTTAATACCTTTTGTGGATGGTATCAACTTCAGTCCGCCCCGTTTAATTCAATTTATTGGTCAATTACTGTTGGGGATTACCATTGGGGAATATTGGGGTCATAATCCTAACTTTGGTAAAAAGACCATCGGTTATGGTTTAATGTGCGTTGTCATGACTCTCAGTGCGGGAGCGATCGCTACTATAATAGCTATGCAGTTAACTTCTTGGGATTGGTTAACCTGTTTGTTGGTAACTGCACCAGGAGGTTCGGCAGAAATTATCTTAGTCGCATTGGGATTACATCACGATGTAGATATTGTTACAGCTGGTCATTTGGTAAGAATAATTGCCATTAATAGTTCCTTACCATTCTGGATATTTCTGTTTCGTCGTCTTGATGGTTCCTTGGAATCTGTATCTGACTAATGTGAAAAGTCAGAATGCCATCACTAATTGTAAATCTCCTGAGTCCAGGCTTCTCCTGATTTTGGCACCCCAAAACCTGGTAGAGCAAATAAATTCCCAATTTTCTGAATGTGGTAGCTAACCATACCGGGACTACCAATCTCAATTTTCATATCCCCCAAAATCTCTGACTCCCAAGGTTGAGTATCCCCTTCAATCTTTTCCCATTGACGTTCTTGTTGGAATCCAGACTCTAACAAACGGACAACTTTCCCACCTTTGAACTCACAGAAAGTCACTGAGTCAGATACGGTATAAGCAGCCAAGCCTATCACTCGTTTATCTGGAAATATTTGTGACACCTTCTGGGAGTAATTAGATACGTTTTCTGGTTCTTCTACATACAGTTGAATCCAAGGTGCTTCATGGTGATACCGAACGGTAAACAGATAACCTTCCTGTTTGATTATTTGAGAAATTTCCTTGACCTTTTCTAGCAATCCCTTATGGAACGACAAGTATATAGCTCCAAACTGTGCCATAAATTACCTCTGTATTCCGAATCTGGTGATAATTGTAGCGGTGCATTAGCACAGACAATTAATTGTTGGAGTTAACAATAAGACGCTAAAAAGCTGGAAATTTCCAGGTGTTTGTAGCGTTACGTGTTTACGCTAACCCACCATTCATCTCAACTCCGGTGCGTTGCGCTGCGCGACAACACACCCTACGTAGAGCTTGCTGAGGGGGTCATAATTGTGGAGGTAGGGAATAGGCAATAGGCAATAGGCAATAGTTACAGCCTATGGGTTTCTATTTTTTGTTTCAACAAGGGGAGTATGTCAAATATTTTTACCTTGTTTCTCCCGGTGAACGAAAAAATGTGTGGGAGAGCCGAAATACTTATTACTTATTACTTATTACTTATTACTTATTATTGTTTCTTCCATCAAGATAATTGGTTTGTTACCTGTAACTAAGGGAATTACATGAGCGATCGCACAACTATCTCCATATCCTAAAGCTTTTAGTCGGGCAATGCAATCATCTGCTTTATCTGCGGGAACTGAGGCTAATAACCCCCCGGAAGTTTGGGGATCGAATAGTAGGGGATAATGAGGATGACAAGAAACTGATTCTAAATTAGATATATACTTAGATGCTTGTAAGTTTTCTGGATGCAAGGAGCTAAAAATTCCTTGGGCGATGGTTTCCCTGGCGCCTGTTAATACGGGGATATGTTCTAACTGTAGTTTTACCCCTACCCCGGAAGCTTGCACCATTTCCAGCAAGTGCCCTAGTAAACCAAAACCAGTAACATCAGTACAAGCACTAGCGCCAGATTGTAATAAACATTCAGCCCCTAATTGATTAGATAACAACATGGACTCCACCGCTCCATCAATCCACCTACCTTTGGCTTGACGACGCATATCAGCAGCAAATAATGTGCCCGTCCCCAGTGCTTTAGTTAAAATCAACACTTCTCCCGGTTGCATTCCACCTTTGCGTAATAGCTTGCCTGCATCTGCAAAACCGTTACAAGATAAGCCAAATACTATCTCTGCACCTTCCGTGGTATGCCCACCAATTAATGACGCGCCTGTTCGATTAAGTACTTGTACCGCCCCGGATAATAATTGATAGAGAGTCTCTTCTACCTTACTAGGAATACCATAAGGGATGGTAGCGATCGCTAATGCACTGTGAGGAACCGCACCCATAGCAAATATATCGCTCAAGCAATGATTAGTAGCAATCTGTCCAAAAATATAGGGATCGTTGAGTAAAGCGCGAAAATAATCAACAGTCTGCACCAAAACCTGATTCCCTGTTACCTTAATTACCGCCGCATCATCCGCTACATCCAAACCAATGGTAATATCTTGCTGATTGGCGCTCATTCCTTGGGTTAGTTGAATACGCTGTAAAACCCTTGTGAGGACTGTGCTACCAACCTTAGAACCACACCCAGCACAAGGCATAATTGAATTGGGTATTTTAGATTGTGGATTTTGGATTGGGGCTGTTTTTTTCTTACTCTGCATCTGGGGATAATTACGGAAGCGTTCCATGAAGCGGCGATCGATCCAATCTTTCCAACACCAGATAAGTTGATGGGAGGGTAGAGTAAATATACCACGGGTAGCGATTGCTTTGCCGTCACCAGTACCAATTAAGCTTAAATATTTTTTTTGTGGGGTATAGGGTTGCAGGGATTTCCCTAATAAAAATCTTTGCAGATTTGTAAATAATGGTTTTCCTTGACGCACTGCAAACACCCCAGCTTTAGGACGAGGATGATTTACCATAGTGGCAATATCACCTGCTGCAAATATGTGGGGATGGGACAAAGATTGTAAGGTATCATCTACTAGAATAAAGCCTTGGGAATCTGTTTTCAGTCCCGATGCTTGCAACCATGACGGTGCTGATGCTTGTGTCACCCAGAAAATGTGAGTATACTCCCCTGTGAAACCAGACTCACATTCGAGTTGAAGAAGGGGGTAGGGTGTAAGGTGTGGGGTGTAGGAGAAAGAACCCTTTTTCATGGTTGGTGAGGAAATTTTTCCATTGCCACTGGGTTGCAATCCAGCAATAGATTTCCCCTGGGGTTCTATTTGAATGACATTTTCTCCCAGATGTAGTTGGATATGATTTTCTTGTAATATGGTTTGGATTTGACGGCGCACCGACTGATGGTTATTGGGCATCAGTTGAGGATGACGTTGAAATAAATGGATATCTGCTCCCCCACTCCCCCACTCCCTCACTCCTCCACTCCTCCACGCCCCCTGACTGATAATCCGGCGTAAATTAGCCTGCATGGAAAGTGCTAATTCCACACCTCCCACACCTCCACCAACAATGGCAATTTTGACTGCCTCTTGGGGATTTTTAGTCACATTATGAGTTAATTGTTCCCAGCATGTTAATAACCTGGGTACAGGTTTAGCCGGAATAGCATATTCTAATGCACCGGGTACAGATACAGTCGCAGGAGTACTGCCAATATCAATAGACAGCACATCAAAACTAACTGGCGGACGATTATTACAAATAACTTTATTATTGGTCAAATCCAAACCAACTACGCGGTCAATGTATAATTGTGCTTGGGCAAAATTAGCGAGCGATCGCAAATTAATATGGCATTCATCCCGACTGTAAAACCCAGCAATATGTCCTGGTAGCATCCCGGAGTAAGGTGTATCCGATGCATCGGTAATTAAAGTTAAACGTACCCCTGGAATGGGATGCATACCCAGCATTTTTAATACAATAGCGTGACTATGACCACCACCAATTAGTACTAAATCTTGAACTATTGGAGTATACATTGGCAAAGGGAAGAAGTTTTTTTCCTCTACATTAGGGTGAGCGAAAAAAGTGTGGGGAGTGTGGGGAGTGTGGGGAGTGATTTGTTGGATATTTATCTAGAAATCCCACCCAAAATTTCGTTCACTCTCTACAGTAATATTAAATTACGCGATTGTATCAGGGTCTACACCCAAGTCCCGTAATTTTTTCGCTAACAACTGAGCGCGTTGTGCTTCTTGTTGGATTTGTTCCTGTGGAGTTGGGTAACGCTTACCTGCTTCGTCATACCAATATAACCATTCTCGCGTCACCCCACTATAATTCCCCCTTTCACAACCAATTCCTAAGCCAATTTCTGGCAACCAAACCGGATTTCCTGGTTGCAATTGATATTGTCCATTCACCAATTTATGTATTTCCAAGCGCGGTTTGCGACGACGACGAGAAGAATAAATCACATAATAGAGTACACCCATTGCCGCGTATTCTTCGAGTTTTTTTGTATACTCTTTGCGGTAATTTGGGGACACTATTTCTATTGTCAAAATGGGAACAACATTTTCATCCCAAAGCACATAACTAGGACGTAATTCTTCATCATAAACCCGCTCTACACCCAAACTGAGAAATGCATCTGGGACAATGGGAGGTTGATCAGGATCTATATATATACCCATGTCAATGGCAAATAACCAGTCCATCCGTTCAGCCCAAAGAATTAACAAAATGGACTTTAATAACCCTGGTATCAATTCTTGCAGTTCATT
Organism: Calothrix sp. MO_167.B12; assembly: GCA_030066045.1. Classification (GTDB taxonomy): domain Bacteria; phylum Cyanobacteriota; class Cyanobacteriia; order Cyanobacteriales; family Nostocaceae; genus Calothrix_A. The sequence goes on along the minus strand of JASJCJ010000302.1, from coordinate 1,491 downwards.
ATCCACAGGCGTTTCGTCAGAATCAGGAAGCTCGTCCGCTGAAGGTAAATATTTGGATAAGTTGTACTCTAACATAATAGGTATTTATATTTGCCAATCAAATATTTGCAAAACGCGATCGCTGAACATATTGGTAATATAATTGTACTATTAGATTAGAATTTAGAATGTAGAATTGAAAATTTAGAATGTAGAAATTTTCCCCAACTGCATTCTTAATTCTTCATTCACAATTTTTTCCCGTAACCCTTGCACCTCGATTTATCGATGGGGAAATTGATAACTGAAATGACACAAACCCCAACCGCACCTGAGAACATCACTTTACCACCTACTCAGGAGGAACTACCCTATGATGATGGTACTCCCATGGAAAGCCAACGCCATAAACTGCAAATGGATTTACTGATTGATGCCTTACAACCATGGTTAGAGCAAAGGAATGATGGCTATGTAGGCGGTAATATGTTTGTCTACTACAGCTTGGCGCAGGTAAAGAATAAAGATTTTAAAGGACCAGATTTTTTTGTCGTGTTGGGAGTTCCAAAAGGAGAAAGAAAAAGTTGGGTTGTGTGGGAAGAAGGCAAAGCACCAGATGTAGTAATTGAGTTACTTTCCGATAGTACCGCCGCCGCAGACAAAAATGAGAAAAAGTTAATTTATCAAAATCAAATGCGCGTGCCAGAATATTTCTGGTATAACCCTTTCAATCCAGATGATTGGGCTGGATTTTCCATACAAAATAGCATCTATCAACCAATCCCAGTCAACTCCCACAATCAATTAGTTAGTCAGTCTTTGGGTTTAGCTTTGCAGCGTTGGCAAGGTAGCTATAAAGGCATTGAGACTACGTGGTTACGCTGGGAGACCTTAGCAGGAGAATTGCTGCCAACTGCTGACGAAATCGCCCAACAAGAACGCCAACGGGCAGAACAAGAACACCAACGGGCAGAACAAGAACGCCAACGGGCAGAACAGGAACACCAACGGGCAAATATGATAGAGCAGCAATTATTACAAACCGCACGCAACCTACTTCAATCAGGAATGACAGTGGAGCAGGTAGCAAAATTAACAGGACTTGCGGAGTCAGCGATCGCGGATCTGGGTTGAGAATAGTAACTGAATTCTAGACTAAGAAACCACAAAAATGTCCGTGTTCTGGTATGTTTTCAACCTATGAGTGCGATTTACTACCAGAAATACTAAGTGAATCCATCCATTCATCCAAATCCTCGGGTTTTGTAAAGTCCAACAACGCCTCCCCCAAAGCTTCAAGCTGAGGAAGGGATAAGGCTTGAATTTGCGATCGCATTTCCGGAGATAGTTCACCAATGCGACGCGTTAATTGGCGCAGGATAAGTGATCGTTCACCCCTTTCTTCGCCTTCTTGGAGAATGTCTTGATAAATAACAGACTGCTGCATGATATCTCTCCGTAGAACCTGGTTAATGAAGTCCCTCTTCAATAATAGCCCTGCTAGAATCCCAG
>JASJCJ010000301.1 GCA_030066045.1 Calothrix sp. MO_167.B12 | reverse complement strand
ACTGTCTTGAAAGTCAAATTTCCCGAGTCATCCCGGTCAAACACTGCTAGGGCATCGTCATTACTGCCAGTAACGAAAACCTGTTTACCATCCGGACTGACTGTGACAGCTCTGGCACTATCAAGACCATCTACACCATCGGTACCATTTTTGAATACTGTCTTGAAAGTCAAATTTCCCGAAGCATCCCTGTCAAACACCGTTAGAGCATCGTCAGTGGAGCTGGCAACGAAAACCTGTTTACCATCTGGGCTAACTGTGACAGAGTATGCACCATCAAGACCATCTACACCATCGGTTTCATCTTTGAATACTTGATTGAAAGATACCCCAAGAGTTGCCACGTAAGCCTCAAAGACTGTTGAAGTAAAGGTATTTGCGGCTACCAGCGGCCACTGACCGTTTCCTACAGGGGTAGAGGCCGCACTAACTGTTACTCCAGTCAGTGATGCCACCTGGGTCACAAACTCTGCTCCAGCATCTCCCGTCGCCACATTACAAGCCAACAACGTCAAGCTGGACGCATCACCCCTCTCAAACCAACTCCGCAATTGGCTAGCGTAGCGGTGCAGGTTGTCCAACTCTAATGTCCCCGCACCCAGTTGCAGCCCTCCAGGAAACCCATGCGCCACCAATGTCAACGATGCCGTGGGCTGCTGGCGTAATATTTCTGAAATCTGCTCGACCCCATCAAGTTCCGAGTCCAGCACATGGGCACAAACTCCTGGCTGCAACCCCCCTAATAAAACCGACAAGTCATCAACGCGAGGATCAAAAATAGCTAAATTTACCCTTTGGGTGGAAATTGTCTTTATTTGGTTGTTTAAGGCAATTTTGGTCATTTTTATTTTCCTGTTAAAATTACTATATAGAAGTGCTATTTATTACTATTAGATATGGAAAATAAACATATAAATCCCCATCCGCACCAACGTCATTGTACGAGAACGGACACCTTTACTCCAACAATAAAATTAGGAGAGTTTAACATCTACAAGGCATTCCCAATAAAGGTTTAAGCCAGTAAATCACCAAGTTATATGTACTAAACTACATAAATACTTTTGCAGTATATGACTTATTTTATACTTTAGCAATAGTGTTAATACTTATAAAAAATTTTTTACTGGGTAAGTGATTAATTATAACTTTAGCTACATATTTGCCTGGCAATGGTTTCATCAATGCCTATGCACAAATATGGGGTTGCTGATTACAGGTATGATTTTTCCCGTGATACCATGTCCGGTTAAAGACCATTGCTGATAACGTGCTGATAACGTAAGGTTATTAGTCTTTGTCAATAAGCAATGATACTTTGAAAATTACCTAAATTTAGGGTCAAAAGCATAATTTTTAGGAGGGATTTGGAGTCAATCAGGTTGTTTGTTGGTGGCATTTGGAGGCAAAATTAATACGCCCACTTGCGCTCACAATCTCAATCAAACGCTAAAACCCTGATTATTTCGTTCTGCATTTTTCCTAACTCGATTTCAAATGGGCGAACCGGGAGTAATAAGTTTACTGTTCATAGGTTTGATGCATTCAAAAATGTCCTAACCTGATTGCGTAGTGCTATACCTGACACTGCTATTCAGGCTTGTAACCTCACACACCAATCACCAATTGTGACAATTGCGTAAGTCCTGGTCCTATTAAATTCTTACAATATTAATTACTATTGCAGATGTTTTAGAGCAACTGTTCTCATTGCTTGCTGGAACAGGTAGATTTAAAGATGGAATCAGGAGATTTTTTAACTATTTAAATCCGGCTCTGTCAACAACCAAGATGACTTGCTTGTTCCTACCGATGTCAAAGTGGTGAGCAAAATCTGCAAGTACTTTGTTAAATAACTTCAGGTTAATGTAAGGTCATATCCACCAATAAGTTTGCCCAGACTGTGGATGACCAAACCCGTAAAGCCACAACCACTTCAAACGCCAATTCAACTTTGTTGTTGGTATTCTAAATTCATCAACCCAAATACGTCGAATTACTCGCAATTATTATTACTTAAAAACAACAACACCCAACCATCTACTCACTTTGTAATTTCCTCTTTTTCATTCTTAAAACCAGGGTTGCACTGAATTTACTAATCCATACACGGCATGAATTAAATCCAGTCCCATTGCCCCCATTAATCACTGTGAGGAAATATCAGCTTTCGCGTTGGGTGTTGTGTTTACTTGACGAGACAGATGATAAAACAGCTTTTTTACCTCTTCACTAATATAGAACTCCAGGCTGTTGTCTCTGCCAGGGAAGCTTTCCTTTTAGCTTCAATTACTAATTTATCACTGTTGGATTTATAGGGATCATTACTGCAAATAATCTTTACATTATATGAGTAATACTATTAGTTAATCAGGCTAGGTTTCCTAGCCCACGAAGGTGTCTACCCTGCACCGAAGCCGCTGAATCGCATTAGACCCCGGAGAGGGCTTCCCGTAAGGTAGCGATACCCTGTACGGTAAGTGAAGCTATGCCGTAGGCTTTACGCGTCTAAGGTACGTGTAGCCGCACCATTCCAGGGTGACGGCGACTTTGAAAACACGCCCTAGCATAGAAGTTAGGTATCTAAATTTTTACTACCCTGCGATCGCCTGGGATCATGCATAATATTACTATTATCAATTTCTGCAAAGCAGCTAATATATGACAAATAATGACTTCAGGTTTATTAAAGCTATCATTCGTGATGGGAACTCAAAGAAATAAATTGCCCAATTTTTGTCACCAAAATGACTTTTCCTCTCCCTGCTGCCTGCTCGGGTGGCCCCCTGCATTCATAGCAATTGATTATTTTTTTATTTGGAAGTCCCTATATTCCAACTTCCCTGTTAACAAATTATTTGATTTCTAGATACTTGATGGGTTCAAATATTTTGGTGTGATTATTTTATTTGAAAACAACAACACCCAACTATCTACTCACTTCCTAATTTCCTCTTTTTTATCCTTAAAATTAGGGTTGCACTGAATTCATTTATTCACACACTGCATGAATTAAATCCAGTTCCATAGCCCCCATTGATCACTTTGAGGAAATATCAGTTTTCGCGTTGGGTGTTGTGTTTACTTGACGAGACAGATGATAAAACAGCTTTTTTACCTCTTCACTAAATAGAACTCCAGGCTGTTGTCTCTGCCAGGGAAGCTTTGTAGCTTCATTTATTAAGTTATCACTGTTGGAGCTGTAGGGATCATTGCTGCAAATAATCTTTACATTATAGGAGCAATACTATAGTTAATTGCTTTATTTTCTTCTCAGCAAATTCTTGAATATCAATCAATTTCAGGAAAAAAAGGTTTATTTTATCTACCCAAAACGATTAAAACGGGTTAATTGACCGAGGCTTCTGCCTCGTCAAGCAGAGGGCAGCTTTGCTGGAGGCTTTTATGTTTTGTCCTCCATCCCTTCCCCCTAATTCGGTACAAACTTTGCCGATAATCGGCGAAAAGAATTTGGCAGAGGTCAGAATCAAGAGTCCAAATTCCCTCCTCATGACTTGAAAGAGGCCGTGGGTGTAGGGGAAAGAACTCTCTTTCATGCTTGGCGGTGAAAAATTTTTTCATCGGGACTGGCTTCTGCCTTTCAGCTCCTGCCTCCTTCAACCGGATGACGCGGGGACGCGGGGACACACCGGACGCGGAGCGCTCTGTGTCCCAAGCCCCGTGTCCGGGGCGATAAGCCCCAAGGGTTCTCCTCCCCCATCAAAATCTGCAATTTGATGGCTCCCGATTGGTGGGCACCTCAAGCCCCCACCACATCGGTGTCTGTTGCGTCTCCCCCTCTCCGCGGAGAAGTGCGTCTCTTCCTGACATCTTGCACCACAAAATTATTGAGAAAATTAGAGCCTGAAACCTTTATTTATCTATCCGTAACCCACCTACTGCCCACCTTACCCTTATTGAGAAGGTGCAAGATATGTGTTGAGACTGATCGCTTAACCAAAGTCCAGTTATATTAGTCACAAGCACAATCTTGGTGATTTACCTATGGCAGTTAATGCTCCACAAACACAATATGCCTTGTTCATCCAAACCAGCGATTATGAAATTTGGGAAGAATGGTTGTATTTTTACGACCCATTACAGCGTCAATTGCTACCAAAAGATGAAGCTTGGAAAGATAATAAATATTGCTTTCCTTGTTGGCTATTAGCCACACCTGATCGTAAGCTACTTTATGGCGTTGGATATAATGAGAATTCTGAAGAAGGATACCTATTGTTCTTACGTTGGACAGGTGAGGTGGTAAGCAAAATCTCCATTGGTTGTGATGTTGAATATGATGAATGGTCAGAATTTGAAAATTGGTCAAACGGATGTCTCACGATCCTTGGTAGCGATGAAAAAGTTTATCGGGTGTTGATGGATGGAACCCCCATTGCATCTGCAGAAGAAGAATATGAGGAACCATTTTCCAACTCCGAAGAAAATGCTCAAGCCACAGGTACAACTGTTCAGCCCATCTCGTTACCTCCTCTTGACAAGTATGGAAGGATTGTTGAGATGAGAACAACTGCTTATGGGGATGGATTCTTTGTGCAGGCAATTACTGCTAAAGGAGTTTGCCACACCCTAATTGTGCATCAGGGGAAAATCTATGAACTAGGAACAGAATATAAACCAGGCAAGCTAATTCAAAAGGGCAACCGTTCATTTGTGAAAATAGACAATGACCTTTTTGCTCTGGAACCATTGGAAGCAAGAGATTCAGGCTATAGGCTGCGTCACATTATTGAACTAACCAATTATCGCCAGCCAATGTGGCAATATTTTGACGATCCCTTTTCTCCAGATGGCCGTTATTTGACTTTGGGAGAATCTCACTCCTCACCAGATTCGAGAAATAGTTTTGTAGATGTGGTTGATTTGGAAACAGGAGAACGCTGGCGTGCATTTGAAAGTCAGATGCACACAGGGGTACAATGGATTGTGATCCATGTATAAGTTCCTATTGCCGTTACATAAATCCTAGTCAGAATTAGTCAAAGCTGCTCAAAATCCCCAACTCAGGTTATCCCAAGAAAAGCTTATAAGCTGGATTGCTATTTTCATCCCAGTAAGGATAGCCCAAGGTATCTAGAAATGCTTGCCATTCTTCCATTTCATGGGGGGGAACCTGCATCCCTAACACAATCCTTCCGTAGTCGGAACCATTATTACGGTAGTGAAAAAGGCTAATATTCCAGTTAGGACTCATATTGCTAAAAAACTGCATTAATGCACCAGGACGTTCGGGAAATTCAAAACGGTAGAGTTGTTCGTTATGGGCGAGGGGAGAATGTCCGCCCACCATATGCCGTAGGTGCATTTTTGTCAATTCATCATCGGTTAAATCCAGGGTGGCGAAACCGCAGCTTTCAAAAGTTTCCACCATATTGGCAGCATCAGCCCGATTTTGAATTTGCACTCCGACAAAAATATGTGCTTCTTTTTGGTCAGCAATACGATAATTAAACTCTGTCAGGTTACGCGTGCCCAGACATTCACAAAACTTACGCAGACTTCCTGGTCCTTCGGGAATTGCCACTGCAAATATGGCTTCCCGCCGTTCTCCTAATTCTGCTCGTTCGGCAACAAACCGCAGACGATCAAAATTCATGTTCGCACCGCAAGCAACTGCGAGCAAAGTTTCACCTTCTATTTTTTCCCTCTCCACATATGCCTTTGCCCCGGCGATCGCTAATGCCCCTGCTGGTTCTAAAATGGATCGGGTATCTTCAAATACGTCTTTAATGGCAGCACAGGTATCGTCTGTATTTACCAAAATAATTTCGTCTACATACTCCTGACACAGGCGAAAGGTTTCTTCCCCCACTTGTCGTACTGCTACCCCATCGGCGAATAAACCCACCTGGGACAACCGTACCCGCTTGCCTGCTTGCAGGGATTGATTCATGCCATCAGCATCCACTGGTTCCACCCCAATAATCTTGATTTCCGGGCGTAACCGCTTCACATATGCTGCAATTCCCGAAATTAGTCCCCCACCACCAATTGCGACAAATATGGCATGGATGGGCTGTTGGTATTGGCGCAGGATTTCCATTCCAATAGTACCTTGTCCGGCAATTACTTCTGGATCATCAAAGGGATGAATGAAGGTTAAACCCTTTTGGGCTTCTAACTGACGGGCATAACCATAGGCATCATCATAGGTATCCCCATGTAAGACTACTTCCCCTCCTCGCGCCTTGACAGCATCTACCTTAACTTGGGGGGTAGTTATGGGCATAACAATAATGGCACGGGTTCCTAAGCGACTTGCTCCCAGAGCAACTCCTTGGGCATGGTTTCCCGCCGATGCAGCAATCACACCCTGTGCTAAAATGTCTGGGGGCAACTGCGCCATCTTGTTATAAGCACCACGCAGCTTAAAGGAAAATACTGATTGCATATCTTCCCGTTTCAGCAGCAGCTTATTATGCAGACGTGCTGAAAGATTGGGAGCATATTCTAAAGGTGTTTCCTGGGCAACATCATACACACGGGCAGTGAGGATTTGTACCAGATAGTCGCAGAGCATTGTGTCAACAGGTTGGTAGATGAGGAGCGAGAGATAATTCTACCTTTATTTGTGTACCGATAAAACCCATTTGATATTTTTTTCTAGCTGGCAGCTAGTACTCGAACAACCCAAAATTGCTGGGTGAGGGCAAGCAGGGGAAGCAGAGGGAGCAGGGGGAGCAGGGGGAGAAAATAACTCTATTTTCCTGTCATCAAACCTGCAAAGTTCCCTTGGCGAACTACTAG
>JASJCJ010000066.1 GCA_030066045.1 Calothrix sp. MO_167.B12 | reverse complement strand
GGTAACAATCTGAGTTTGACTGTACCTGATGATGTGGCAAGAGGCAATGTATCACTCATTAATGGAGCAAGGGTTGATGTGCGTGCTGGTGGGGGAGGCTCAATTACGGTTAATGCCCAGAATTTAGAGATAAAAGAAAGAAGTATACTTTTTGCTGGGATTCGTTCAGGTTTTGGTACAAGAATGGCTCAGGCAGGAGATATTACAATTAATGCCACCGATACCGTTTCCTTTAATAATGGTTTTGTTATCAATAATGTGGAATCTGGAGCAGTAGGGAATGCTGGGGATGTATCCATTACCACTGGCTCCCTTGAAGTTATCAATGGTGCCCAACTTGAAGCTAGTACCTTTGGAGAAGGGGATGCTGCCAATGTCACCATTAATGCCAATGATTTGGTCAAATTTGATGGCGAAGGAGGTTTAAGTGGTGCATTCAGCCAAGTGGCACCTAGAGCAGTAGGCAAAGCGGGGGGTGTATCCATTACCACAAAATCCCTTGAAGTTGCCAATGGTGCCCAACTTAGTGCCAGTATCTTTGGAGAAGGGGATGCAGGCAGTGTCACCATTAATGCCACTGATTTGGTCAAATTTGATGGAAATTCCAGTGGGGCAAACAGCGGCGTGGCACCTGGAGCAGTGGGCAAAGCGGGGGGTATATCCATTACCACAAAATCCCTTGAAGTTACCAATGGTGCCCAACTTAGTGCCAGTACCTTTGGAGAAGGGGATGCAGGCAGTGTCACCATTAATGCCACTGATTTGGTCAAATTTGATGGAAACTCCAGTGGGGCAAACAGCGGCGTGGCATCTGAAGCAGAGGGCAATGCTGGGGGTGTATCCATTACCACAAAATCCCTTGAAGTTACCAATGGTGCCCAACTTAATGCCAGTACCTTTGGAGAAGGGGATGCAGGCAGTGTCACCATTAATGCCACTAATTTGGTCAAATTTGATGGCAACGGAGGTAACAGTGGGGCATTCAGCCAAGTGAACCGTGGAGCAGTGGGCAAAGCGGGAGGTGTATCCATTACCACAAAATCCCTTGAAGTTACCAATGGTGCTCAATTTAGTGCCAGTACCAGAGGAGTTGGGGATGCAGGCAGTGTCATCATTAATGCCACATCCTCAGTCAAATTTGATGGCGAAGGTAAGGATCGACGAATTAACAGTGGGGCATTCAGCGCGGTGAGCCGTGGAGCAGTGGGCAAAGCGGGGGGTATATTCATTACCACTGGCTCCCTTGAAGTTACCAATGGTGCTTTCCTTGGAGCCAATACGCTTGGAGAAGGTGATGCAGGCAGTGTTACCATTAATGCCACATCCTCCGTCAAATTTGATGGGGAAGGTAAAGATGGATTTAACAGTGGGGCATTCAGTCAAGTGTCATCTAGAGCAGTGGGCAAAGCGGGGGGTGTATCCATTACCACAAACTCCCTTGAAGTTACCAATGGTGCCCAACTTTCTGCGGGTACGTTTGGAGAAGGTGATGGTGGCAGTGTCACCATTAATGCCATATCCTCCGTTAAATTTGATGGGGAAGGTAAAAATGGATTTAACAGTGGGGCATTCAGCAATGTGGGATCTAGAGCAGTGGGCAAAGCTGGGGGTGTATCCATTACCACTGGCTCCTTAGAAGTTACCAATGGTGCCCAACTTGGAGCCACTACCAGAGGAGTTGGGGATGCAGGCAGTGTCATCATTAATGCCACATCCTCAGTCAAATTTGATGGCGAAGATAAGGATGGATTCCCCAGTGGGGCATTCAGCAGTGTGGAACCTGGAGCAGTGGGCAAAGCTGGGGGTGTATCCATTACCACTGGCTCCCTTGAAGTTACCAATAGTGCAATACTTTCTGCCAGTACCCTTGCAGAAGGTGATGCTGGCAGTGTCGAGATTACCGCCAACACCTTGGAAGTCAGTAACGGTGGTCAACTTGTTAGCCTTACTTCTAGTCAATCCTCAGCAGGTAATATCATCTTAGAGGTAAAAGACAATATCACCCTCTCTGGCTCAGATACAGGACTATTCGCCAACACAACTGAAGGTTCTACTGGCAGTGGTGGTAATATCTTTATTGACCCCAGAACCGTAACCATCCGAGATGGCGCAACTATCGCTGTAGATAGCCAGGGAGAAGGAATTGGCGGTGATATCGAACTTGCCGCAGGTTTTCTCACCCTGGATAATGGAACCATCTCTGCTGAAACCCGCAGCAATACAGGGGGTGATATTAACCTGAATTTGCAAGACTTATTATTACTCCGCAATGGCAGTCAAATCTCCACCACCGCAGGCAATCAGCAGTTTGGCGGGGATGGCGGTAACATCAATATTAATACCCCTTTTATAGTCGCCTTCCCTAAAGAAAATAGCGATATTACCGCCAATGCCTTTACTGGTATAGGTGGCAATGTTAATATTTCAGCCATTAGCATTTTCGGTATTAATCCCCAAAACCGCCCCACACTACTGAGCGATATCACAGCTAGTTCAGAATTTGGGGTTAGTGGTGAGGTAACTGTCAATACCCCGGATATAGACCCTTCTCGCGGCTTAGTTGAACTACCATCCAACCTCGTCGATGCATCCGAACAAATTGCCCAAGGCTGTACTCCCAGGGTCAGACAAAATGCCAGTCGTTTTGTCTCCACGGGACGGGGTGGATTACCTCTGAGTCCCAACCAACCTTTGCGGGGGCGAGCAGTGATTACAAATTGGGTGGATTTGCCGTCAGCAGGGGTTGATAGGAGAATAGATAAACCACCTACGGCATCTGTGACTAAATCTACTTCACAGATTGTGGCAGCGCAGGGATGGATTGTAGATGATAATGGTGATATTGTCCTTGTTGCTCACTCTGTGCAAAGTTCTTCCAGTCCCTCTGCCATTTTCTGTAGTCAATAATTCGTTACTCCAAGAGTAGGAGGAGGAATTTCATGAAACGCAAGAGTGATAAAGATAACAACTGGCAACGGATGGGTAACGGATGGTTCATTCTTCCCTCTCGAAAACACCAAAAAACCGGCGTTGCACAATAGAGGGATGAAGTAATGAACCGCAAAGACGCAAAGGACGCTAAGAAAGTATTTTCTGATAGAGAAAGAAAAGAAAATCATCCCGCAAATATGCAACAGCAAAAAAACAATTTTCCTATATTCTGGGGTAGGCATCCCTGCCTGCTTTCGATAGGTAAGTTCTGGAAAGTAATCCTACAAGACAAAATGGGTTATTTTCAGAATTGGAAGTCTCTTAAAATTGGCGTTGCACAATATAGGGATGAAGTAATGAACCACATTAGACGCGCAGCGGCTTCCCGCAGGGTAGACGCAAAGGACACGTTCGACGAAGTCGTTCCCGAAGGGAAGAAAAGATTTTCTGGGAGAGAGAGAAAAGAAAATCATCCCGCAAATATGCAACGCCTGAAAATCACCTACTTGCCTGTTTTCATTTTCCTGGTTCTGGTGACAGCTTTTTTGTGCGTTATTGGTTCTCCTGTAACTGCAACTGTAGGAATATCACAGACTCTAGAAACACCATATATCGCCTCTTTACAAAAAGGTAAAGAACTATATGAGGCTGGACGATTTGCAGAATCTGTCAAAATATTGCAACAAGTGGTAAAAACCTATGGCAGTCAAGGGAATAAATTAGGACAGGCTGTAACATTAAGTAATCTGGCATTGGCATATCAAAAATTGGGTAAGTTGAATGTAGCGCAGCAAGCAATTACTGATAGCTTGAAGTTGTTTGGTATTGTGGAACAGACACAGACACAGACAAATGAAGGGGTGGGGACACCGAGACAAGAACAAACTTCAATCCAAAATCTGCAAGTTTTGGCTCCAATCCTTGATATTCAAGGTAGTATTCAACTAGACTTGGGACAAGCAGAACCAGCACTTGCAACTTGGAAGCGTGCAGAAGCAATATATAAACAAATTAATCATCAAAGTGGTATTGTTGGTAGCCGCATTAACCAAGCACAAGCATGGCGAGTTTTGGGATTTTATCGTCGGAGTTTGACTATTTTAACTGCATTGGAAAAAGAGTTACAATCACAACCTAGCTCTATTACCAAAGCAGTAGAATTACGGTCTTTAGGAGATGCCCTACAATTAGCAGGAAACTTAAAACAATCACGTCAGGTATTGCAGCAAAGTCTGGAAATTGCTCAAAAGTTAAAGTCTGCTGAGAATATGAGTGCTGCTTGGTTTAGTTTGGGCAATACAGCACGGGTAGAACAAAAATTTGAGGATGCGATCGCATTATATCAAAAAGCGGCTACTAACACCCCTAACCCGATTACCAAAGTCCAAGCTCAAATTAATCAGTTTAGTTTGTTAGTTAACACCAAACAAACCCCAGCTGCACAGAGACTATTACCGCAAATTCAAGCTCAACTCACCAACTTACCTGTTTCTCAAACCACAATCTATGCCCGCATTCATTTGGTTCAAAGCTTGCTGAAATTGGGAATTAAACCCGAAACAATTGTCCAAATCTCTGCTATGGCAGTACAACAAGCCCAAGATTTAGCAGATAAGCGAGCTGAGAGTTTTGCCCTGGGAACTTTAGGCAGTGTATACGAACAAAACCAGCAATTTGCAAATGCCCAAAAACTTACCCAACAGGCAATTATCATAGCCCAAGCCATTAAAGCTCCAGATATTGCTTACCGTTGGCATTGGCAGTTAGGGCGCTTATTGAAACATCATGGTAATATACAAAGTGCGATCGCTGCTTATGATAACGCAATTAGTGATTTGCAGACTCTCCGCAGCGATTTAGTGGCGGTGAATCGAGATGTGCAATATTCCTTTAAGGAAAGTGTAGAACCTGTCTATCGGCAGTCGGTTGCGTTATTATTGCAGTCACAGCAAACCAGTCCTAGCAAAAAGGAGAAGATTTTAGAGAAAGCTAGACAGAGAATTGAAGCACTGCAATTAGCGGAATTAGATGATTACTTTCGTCAAGCTTGCATAGATGCTCAGACTGTAGTCTTGGATAACGTAGTAGACCGAGAGAATCCTACTGCTGCTATTATTTACCCAATTATTCTACCACAACAACTACAGGTAATTGTCAAAATTCCTAAACAACCCTTGGGTAATTATACAATTAACAAATCCCAGAATGAAGTTGAAACTATTCTTACACAGTTGCGCGAGAATCTGTTAGACCCTGAAAAAACTGAGTCAGTGCAAGCACTGTCACAGCAAGTTTATGGTTGGTTAATCAAAAATATTGAGTTGGATTTGCAAAAGAGTGGAGTCAATACCCTAGTATTTGTATTAGATAGAGAGTTGCGAAATGTACCTATGGCGACTCTGTATGATGGCAAGCAATATCTAGTGGAGAAATACGCCGTAGCCCTGAGTTTAGGACTGCAATTACTTGCACCCAAACCCATAGGGCAAGAGCCACTCCAAGTCCTCGCGGCTGGATTAGTAGAGCCACCGCCAGAATTTCAGAGGTTTTCATCCTTACCAGGAATTAAGTCTGAGTTGAAATTGATTGATAAAGCAGGGATATCTAAAAAACAACTGTTAGACCAAGAATTTACCAGCACTACCTTAGAAACAAATGTTAATCAGACTCCCTTTAATGTGCTGCATTTAGCCACCCACGGTCAATTTAGCTCCCAACCAGAGAAAACTTTTATACTAGCGGCAGATGGTGCTATTAATGTCACTGAGTTTGATAGCTTGTTGCGTCGTCGGCATGAAACTCGCCCAGAAGCATTAGAAATGCTGGTTTTGAGTGCTTGCCAAACAGCCCTTGGGGATAATCGTGCTACCCTCGGTTTGGCTGGGGTATCCGTGAAAGCAGGAGCCAGGAGTACCTTAGCTTCATTATGGCATATTAGCGATCGCTCCACAGCTATCTTAATGGGTGAGTTTTACCGCGAGTTAGCTAAGATGAAGGTAACCAAAGCAGAGGCTTTGCGTCGGGCGCAAGTAAAATTGTTAAAACAATATCCTAATTATGAACGTCCTGGTTTCTGGGCACCCTATGTATTAGTAGGTAACTGGCTTTGACCAAACAATAACCCTAATTTTAAAAGAATGTAGAATTTAGAATGAGCGAATTGAGTTTTGCAACCGGGATTTAACCCCCAAAGTTGGTTAATCAGGTCACCGTTGCAATGGAAACAGACGCGGGAATTGGTTGATATATTCCTGGAAATGTGATTGCTTGGGGGAACATTGCAGATATTCAAAAACAAATTCGGCGTTGCTGATTTGAAGTATGAAATTTAAAAATGAGGTACTTACAGCAGTTTTTATCTATTTGAACCACATCTTCATGTAGGGGTTTAGCATTGCTAAACCCCTACGGTGTGGTCTATTTACCTGAAAATCGCTGTAAAACTCTTATTCTCTGCGCCTGGAGCGCCTCCCTTCGGGTTGCGCCACTTGCTTTATGCCGGGGAACCCGTCCACCGCAGTGGCTTACTGCGTGAGATAAATTCATACCTGGATTCAGCAACGCCACAAATTCTATATGCATCCTCCCAGTTATGAAGGTAAGATACACTAATAGACCTCTGGTGGAAAAGAATGTAGAGACGTAGCAATGCTACGTCACCGAACAAGGGTTTTGGCGCTCCGCATATTTAATTTCCAACAGAAGTCTAATGTTTGCAAGTTCCTTTTTCGTGACTATGTTGGTGGTTATTGGGACAGCCTTGTAAATCTTGACTTTTAAGATTATTGCTAATTTCTTTCAGGGATTCATCTGTAGGTTTTAAACCAATCCACGCATCGATCTTTTCCACCTCAAAACCAACCTCCCGGCGCTCGCCAACTTCCATTAAGGGACGACGAATTAACAATGGATCTTTGAGCATCATCACTAAAGCTGTTTGATTGTCTATTTTTTCGGGTATTACTTCCCCAGACTTAACCCTAGGTGCAGCTTTATTGAACCATTCTCCCACAGGGCGATTGCCAAAAAATGAACGCAAACGCTCAACTGTCCATGGTTCAGTTAATAGATTAAATGATACAACTTCATGACCTGCGGCGGTTAATAAAGTTTTCTGTTTAGTATTGTTGCGACAACCTGGTTTTTCGTAAAAAATAACCCTTGCCATTTTAGTATCTCCCTCTCTCAATTATCACTGACTGACTTCCCAACCACCAGTTAAAAATTTTTCACGGTATGGGTATTTCTGTTAAACTCAAACCGTTCTTGCATCTTAGTTTCACCATAAATATTAAAGGTAATAGTTGGTTCATCACCTAACGCTTCAATACTATGGATTGCATCTGGAGTAAAACTAATAATATCCCCCGGAAATAGAACTAATTCTCCAGTACGTTGTACATCAACTTGACCATCAGCAGTAGAATTTCGCTGCCAAAAGGTATTTTTTTCCTGTCCCTTTAATACTGCGACTACCCCCCAAGTCCCGTGGGTGTGAACTGTGGAAACTGCTCCTGGGAAAAATTTTACTGTTTGTACAGTAAACGGGAACCCTAACTCCTCATAAAGTACTGAAACTGCAATACCATTTTTGGGATTGGGGTCAAATCTTTGACTTTTTACCCAGTAGGAATTGAGTATCAGTTTCCTTACCAATTTTCTGATTGTTGGAAGCTGGCTATGTTCCTCTTCTACACCATGGAGAGCATCTTCTACCTCCGTAAGAAAGCGATAAAGACGGTAATTTTCTTTCAGTAAGTCCCAAGACCTAATTGATTTACATAATTCATAATTACCATCACCGTTTACTACCCAATCTCTTGTTTTCATATGCATTACGTTATAATCTATAGATAAGAAAGGGAAGTTTTAACAGGTAAAAATGCTCTGTTTGTGTGGTGCGATTAATTACCTAATCTTCCATCATTCATCATCATCTTCTTCAGGCTTGGTGAGAATATCTAGTAATACTTTGGCTCCTGTAAATTCATTGTGATGGTCAATTGAGTGAATACGAGTGCATATAGTTTGAGCTTCTTCTAACTTACCTAGTTTTGCTAGAACTAAGCCAGAAGCAGTATAGGCATTTAAGTATAGTCTAATGTTAGCCGATGACTGGCGGTCTAATAATATGGGTTTTAGTTGCTCCCAGTCATCAGATAATTTTTCGACTTCTTTAATTTTATCTATTAATTGGTTAGCTGCTTGCAATGCCATACAATAATTATTTTTATAGTAAAAATATCTATAGGCTGATACTAAAATTTCTAGGTATTCTTGTTGATTGGTAGATGCAGATAAAGCTTGGTTAATATACTTATCAGCTTCTGAAGTATTTCCATAATTTTCAGCAGCTAATATGAGTAAACTTTTCACGCGATCGCTCGCCTGAAACCATGAAAATTGTTGTGTATCAATTACCATAAGAAATCCTATATCCACATTCTTGCATCACAAGTTTTGTAGGGTGGGCGTTGCCCACCTTACTGTTCCTAAAACAAGGTAAGAATGTAGATTAAAGTGAAGAGAATAATCCAGATAATATCTACAAAGTGCCAGTAAATTTCTGCCATTGCAATACCAGTATGTTTGCTAGCAGAATAGTGACCAGAACGACGAGAACGCCACAATACACCTAAAATCAGCAATAGTCCAATAAATACGTGTAAACCGTGGAATCCAGTCATGAGATAGAAACAATTGGCAAATACATTGCTAGTTAAGCCATACCCTAAACTCATGTATTCATAAACCTGACCCAAGAGGAAAATTGCCCCCATAATTGCCGTGATTCTGTACCATTTTCGCATCCCGGCAACATCATTATTTTTAATTGCCTTGTCACCCCAGTGAATCACAAAGCTACTGGAAACCAGGATAATAGTGTTAATGGTAGGCAATAATAACTCTACCTCTGTACCTTCAGGAGGCCAAGCAGTATTAATCCCGCGAAAGTATAGAAAGGTGGCAAAAAATCCACCAAACATTAGGGATTCAGAAACGAGAAAGGTCAACAATCCCACAACCCGTAAATCGGGATGGGCTTCCTCATGATGACCTGGAGTTGTGCTAGTTGCGATCGCCATATATATTTACGCTATGAGTCAATTTGTGATGGAGTGTGGGGAGTCTGGGAGTGGGGGAGTGGGAGAGTGGGGGAGTGGGGGAGTGGGAGAGTGGGGAGTGTGGGGAGTGTGGGGAGTGTGGGAAGTGTGGGAAGTGTGGGGAGTGTGGGGAGTAGAGGGAGATATTATTTCTTTCACTCCTTCCCTCCGGGCGGGGAAACCCCGCCCCTACTCCGAACTCCGAACTCCGAACCCCGAACTCCGAACTCCTTCCCTCCGGGCGGGGAAACCCCGCCCCTACTCCGAACTCCGAACCCCGAACTCCGAACTCCGAACTCCTTCCCTCCTTCCCTCCGGGCGGGGAAACCCCGCCCCTACTCCGAACTCCGAACCCCGAACTCCGAACTCTTCCCCTACCCCTCGGTTACTACAGAGTCAGAGATTGCTTCATTGTTACCATTCATACCGTAGTCGTAGGGACCGTGAGTAACAACGGGCAATACTTCCCAGTTTTCGACCATCGGTGGAGAACTGGTTGTCCATTCCAAAGATAAAGCTTGCCAAGGATTATCGCCGGCTTTTGGTCCAGCCATCCAACTCCAAAGCACGTTGATGGTAAAGGGAATTACTGAGAGACCTAGGATATATGCTCCAATGGTACAAATCTCATTCAGACCAGTAAATTGAGGGTCATACATTGCTACCCGTCTGGGCATTCCTTGCAAACCCAATTCATGCATGGGTAGGAAGGTGAGGACTGTACCAATGAATGTCAGAGCAAAGTGGACTCTACCCCAAGCTTCATTCATCATCCGCCCTGTCATTTTCGGGAACCAGTGGTAAATACCGGAGTAAATCCCAAACACAGAACCACCAAAGAGGACGAAGTGGAAGTGTGCCACCACATAGTATGTATCGTGGACATGGACATCAAAGGGAGCAGTACCCATAGTCACACCGCTTAAACCACCCATGACAAACATGGATAATAAGCCCAGGGCAAACAACATGGCGGTGGTAAAGCGAATTTTACCGCCCCACAGGGTAGCCACCCAACCAAAAATCTTCACCCCAGTGGGAACGGCAACTATCAAGGTGGAGATGGTGAAGAACATCCGCATCCAACCGGGAGTACCACTGGTAAACATATGGTGTACCCACACAAACAAACCCACTACGCAAATTGCCAAACTGGAATAAGCGATCGCTTTATATCCGAAAATGGGTTTACGAGCATGGACTGGTACTACTTCGGACATAATACCGAAGATGGGCAGAATCATTAAATACACTGCCGGGTGGGAGTAGAACCAGAATAGGTGTTGATAGATAATGACGTTACCGCCAGCATCTGGCTTGAAGAAGGAAGTACCAAAGTTGAGGTCAAACAACAGTAGTACTAAACCTGCGGCGAGTACAGGGGTAGAAAGTAGTGCTAAGACGGAGGTGGCTAAAATCGCCCAGCAAAATAGGGGTAATTCGTCCCACTTCATGCTGGGAACCTTCATCTTCCAGATGGTAACTACAAAGTTGAGGGAACCCAAAATGGAAGATGTACCTACCAAGACAATGGCAAGTATCCACATGGTTTGAGCCGCTGGAGCGGTAACTAAGCTCAACGGTGGATAAGCAGTCCATCCAGATTGGGAACCACCAAAGATGAAGCTACCCAAGACTAACAATCCCGCCGGAGGGTTCAACCAAAAGGCAACTGCATTTAGTTTGGGGAATGCCATATCCCTAGCACCAATCATTAGTGGTACCAGGTAGTTACCAAATCCGCCGATGGCACTGGGGACAATCCATAGAAATGTATGGTTGAGTTTGTACCGTGGTTTTCCAACTTTCTTTCTAATTTTATTACACCATCAGGACGAGGCTCGAAAGAAAGTTCTTCTAATTTAGCAAGCGATCGCATTATGGATGATTACCGTAAAAACACGTATTTTGCAGGGGTTTAGCAATTTTTGTAGGGGTTTAGCATTGCTAAACCCCTACAGGTTCGCGCACCCACACGATTACGATTAAAAAGGTATATCTAATAAAAATCCATTTTGCTGAGGAATATCACCAGGATTTTCACAATCATTTTCCCAATTAACAGGATTATTAGCAATGTATTTTCTAATTTCTTCTAAAGATTTCTCATTTCTAATTATTTGTTCATAAAAATTTCTTTGCCATGCAGAAGATATGCCTTTTTGATTACAAGTTTGATTCATCTTTTTGGTAACCGCACTTTTATAAGACCTAATCACACCAGGAATTGAACCGGCGACCATTTGACCATATTGTCTTGGCTCATTTTCTCCTGGTATTTTCTTATTAATCCATAATATTCCGTGGATATGATTAGGCATAATTACAAATATATCTAATTTTATATGTGAGAAATGTTGAGGAATTTCTTCCCAACAGGCAGAAGCAATCATACCCAGGGAGTTTAATTTCATTTCTCCTTGTTTGATATCACCGAAAATATATTGTTTATTTTTGGTACAGATTGTAATGAAATATGCACCTTCTTGAGTATAATCGTATTCTTTTAATCTAATAGAACGGCGATGGTGAATTTGTGGATTATAGGACATTTAAAAATCTAATAATTATCTGTATATGTATCTTTTATAAATTTTATGCCTTTTTGTATGGTTGATATTGTTGATATTATAAATATTTTTAAAAGATATGATTAATGTTAAATGTATCGTTAATATTGTAAATATTGTAGGGGTTTAGCAGTGCTAAACCCCTACATGAATTAACTATAGCCAAGAAGCCTACATATTTTATTAAATTACAACTGAATTACATAGTATTCATCTGCATCATTATTGTCTTTTGAGCTTCCATTCACGGGAATAAAATGCTGCTTAACTCCTGAAACTCTTGGGAAATTTTGACTCAATGCCCAAAAACCAAACACTCCATTTACTGTATCATAACCACCAAAAATGCGACAGATAAATTATTCGTAGGTAGGGGTTTAGCATTGCTAAACCCCTACCCATGTGTCGCATTCTTTTTTCAAATTGGTATTACTTCGCGCAAGAGTGATACCAATATTTTCTCAGCATCAGTAACTATAGTCATTCTTAATCAAAAATGGATGTTTCCTATTAGATGAAGCATTCAAAGCATTCACTGCTGAAAGTTCACGTCGAAGTATTGCTATTGAATTAGTATAAATTGCTCGAACGTCTCCTTAATTCACAATGGGTGCAAAACCAAATCTGCCCACCATTAACAGAATTTTTTCCCCTCAACAGTAAATTAAGGGAGAACGCCACACAAACAATGATGCAGATAGCTATACGAATCCTACTGAGAAGAATGGGCGAATATGAAGCGGAACTAGCTGCCCGTGGAACAACCCTAGCAGCAGAAACCGAACGGTTGCGTAAAGCAGGTCAACTATATGGTACAACCTCCAGCTTACCTTTGTCGCACCACACCACCTCTATTAAATCACGGTAGATGGCATTGCGATCGCCTGGTGTCATTCCGTCCCAGAAACCAGGGTGGACTACCATTTCCAGCAACTTCCCTTTCTCCTGTGACTCCACCGTTTTTATCTCCTCCGTCTCTTGGAGGAGATGTAACTTGGTCTTTTTCCGCTCAATCACCTCAACTAAATCCGGGTCGTTGATAGCTGACAATATCTTGATTGATTCCTTCAACTCCACAATCTCCGGGTTAATTGCCCGCACTTTGGGGACAAGGCTTACTATTTCTCCCGCCATTGCTGCTAATTTCTCCCGTAAAGCCCTCTCTGCCATCTCAATTGATAAACCATACCCACGGGCATATTCAGGCTGACAACGACCGTTACGGCTGCGGGCATGGCGACAAACCAAAAAGCGATCGCTATATTCTCCATTAATACGTTTGTACCCAGTCCTCTGAGACATAGCCCCACCACAACAACGGCATTTGGCAATGCCACTCAGGGGATTAATTAACCTGCCAGCATTAACCGCTCTGCGCCTCTTGTTGTCCTCCAAAATCCCTTGTATAGCTATCCATTCATCTTCCCTAATTAAAGGAGTGTGGGTGCCCTCCACAATCATCTGAGGGGTTTTGTGCCCAAAGGACAAATACTGCAACTTTCCCCGTAATTGGGCATTTAACAACCAATTTTTCAGTCCAGTGGTGCTAGATGGGCATTTGAGGTGTATCTTACCTTCATAACTGGGAGGATGCAGATAGAATTTGTTTTTGAATGTCTGCAATGTTCCTGCAAGCGATCGCATTTCCAGGAATATGTCAACCAATTCCCGTGCTACCTGGAAGTAAGAAAGTTTACTACGCAGATATTTCCCCTCGTTAGGTCTAATTTCGCCATCAATCTTCACATACCCAAAAATCGGCTTATAGGGTTCCTTCCGTTCCCTATGTTTCGCATGTCCTGCTAGGGAATGAGCGCGTATTCTGTCCCTTACCTGCGCCGCTAATGCTGCCTTAATTCTCCCCGTAAATAGCCCATCTGGGGATGTCAAATCTAATTCTCCATCCTCCAGGAATTTAACTTGCACTCCATACTTTGTAAACAATTCCCGCGTCTGTTCCCATTGCAACGGTGACCTGGTTAACCTGTCAAAATTGGGTATAACTACCGTGGAAACTTGCCCAGATTTGACCAAATCCAGAACCGCCTTAAATCCCTCCCTAGAATCGCTAACTCCCGACTCCACATCAAAATAAATCAAACTCTCAGGTATACCAAAACGCACCAACGATTCAATGTATCGCTCTAGTGCGTGTCCTTCTGAAAATTGCTTGTTGCTCGATACCCTGCAATATCCAATAATCAGCTTCATGCTCAAGTATGCATAATACAAGGTAATCATACCACGGTACTAAATCAACTACAAAAAAATCATGATTGTCCCGTGATTGGTCATTAAAGCATTGTAGAGGTTGGGATCGACTAAATCCGCAGCCGGTGTAGCCAACTCCACCCGCATCGCCACAGCCATTAGTCCACCAATTAGATAGAACAAAAATGCCGTAACTAAATATTGAATACCAATGACCTTGTGATCGGTATTAAAGGTAAAGTAGTGATACCACTTCCAGGCTGGAGGGTGAGAGGTGTGATGGGTACTTAAAGAAGTACCATCATCCTCAAAATGGTGATCGTGGGGAATATCTACAGTCATAAACTATGTGCCTATTCTTGAATTTGGGCGAGAGTTGCTGCATCTACTCCCATCTTCTGGGTATAAGGAGAGAGAAACTGGGAGTTAGATAGGTTAGCGGGATTCATGGCTACAGTTGTCGATGAATCTGCCTTATTTTCAGCAATTTGGCTTTCTTTGAGCCAATTAGCAAACTCATCAGCCGTTTCTACCACAATTTGTGATCGCATGGAGCCATGATAGCCACCACACAATTCTGTACAAACAATGGGATATGTCCCCGGTTTAGTAGCCACAAACCGCAATCTGGTAGTCATACCAGGAATAGCATCTTGCTTAATTCGGAATTGGGGAACCCATAGGGAGTGAATCACATCCGTTGCTGCAATATTCAACTGCACATCTGCACCCACGGGAACATGTAATTCTCCAGCATTGACCCCACTCTCGGGATAACTGAACAACCAAGCAAACTGCATCCCGGTAACATTCACCTCTAAATCTGCTGCTTGAGCTGATTCTGTGGGAGACTTACCAATACCAATTTCCGGAGCCTTGGTAATTGATTCATTCCCAGAACCATCGCTTAGGGTAGCAGCAATAGCAGTTCCCGGCATTTGAGCAACTTGTGCTCCATGTTGATGATTTCCCGACTCCAAACCACCCATACGTCCATAGACATCAACGCTATAGATACCCAAACCAATCACAATGATGGAGGGGATGGCTGTCCAAAAAACCTCTAAAGCAAAGCTACCTTTAACAGGTACGCCATCTGTATCATCACCAGGACGATGACGATACTTAACAAGAAAAATGAGGATAGTTCCTTCTACTACCAAAAACAAGACAATGGCGATGGTAAACATAATGTTGAAAAATCCATCCACCAATGGTGCTTGTTCCGAAGCTTGTAAGGGCAGTAGATTATGGTGTTGACCCATCCAAACGCTGAAAGCTGTAACGAAGATTCCAGCAACGAGGGTTAAGAGTGAAACAGGAATTTGTGCCATAAATTACCTGTGTTAAATGTTTAATTTTCTGGGGTATTTGTCTTTGACGCTCTATTCTCACCATTAGAGCTACTGTCCTACGGGATAGTCATTTCAGTTATCAGTTAGCCTCCTGCTCCCTCCGGGAGAGCTGCGCTAACGGAGGAGCTGCGCTAACATTTATCAGTTTCCCATCGATAAATCCACGAACAACTGATAATTGTTTGTCTACCCCATATTTTCAGGAGTTATTTCATAGTGCTAGTGATGATGAGAAATTACCTAGTACAAGTCGGCGGAAATACAGCAACGGTTTATAAAACGCCAAAGCAAGAGTTCACAATACTTTTGACTTTTTACTTTTGACTTCCGCGCAGCGGTACTAGTCATTTTGTGTTTATCATTCCAGGGCAGTACTTCCTAAATTCACTCTTTTATTGTCTATGTTTTTCTCAAAAAATTAGGGGGTTTAAAGATGTTTTAATATCTCTAACCCCGCATTTATGAATATTATCTCTCAGCTTTCCAGGCGAAAAAGCCTGACATATCAGGGAACTCTATTGTTCCTGTCAATTCACCATTCATCTTCAATCTTAGTTAAGGAGTGTTAACAGTTAACTACCAATAGTTAATCAGTTACAACTAGTAATTTACGTATTAGTTTACCGTGAACAGTTGATGCGATCGCAGCAAATTTATATTCCCCCTATATTTTCCTTACCAAAACTCCTAAAGATGTGGATGTGTATCGATCCAAGAGTGAATCCAAAAACAATAATTAACTACCATAAATGAATGTGCTAATTATTAGCAGCTTCATGGGTGTAGCAATTTTTAGAACAAATTCTCGCACAAGCTTCACAACCAATGCAGTTTTCAGCCTGAGCAACAACCATCACTTTCTTTTCGATTTCATCATCATCCTCATCATCCACAAATTCACCCTCTTCATTCATTGCTCTCAATTCCAGCACGTTATGACCACACACCTTATAACATCTGCCACAACCAATGCATTTTTCCTCATCAATTGATTTAGCAAATTTTGGAGTCCAAGTACTACCACCAAATGTTAATCCTGTTACTACTGCCATGAACGTACCTTTTGCAATATAATTTACTAGTTTGCGTGGTTTGTTACGCTCATATTAAGATAATCTAAATTAGATGTTAATGATGTAAAAAAATATAATTTTACCAATATTTAATTTGTATTCTTTAAAGCTAAATTGCTATACAATTTGTAACTTTTTATTCAACCAAATAATTGATAATAATTGCCAATATTCAACCAAAAAATGTCTGACTATATATGACTAATTTTAATAGATAAATCTATTTATAGGAATCCTAATTGATTTTTGAAATATACGTAGGGGAGCCAGCGCTGTTGGCGGGTTTCCCGACATAAGGCGACTGGCGTTGTTTTGTCGCGTAGCGCAACGCACCATTTTAGTTGTGTCACGCCACTACACCCTACCTAATTTTTGCCAATATTCAAACCGGATTCCTATATAACTAAATCAAGACAAAATCACAACCAAACCTATAATTAATTGTCACCATGATTCAAACGAAATGACATATTATCGCATTAGGCGAGATTTCTTCATAAATATAAGATTACTATTTGATTTTTGTCGGTGTAGTCTGTGCCTGTACTTAAAACATGTAAGGTGTCCTGCCGCGTAGCATAACGCACCAACCACCGATTATGACACGCAGCTTTAGTTCTGTATTGTTTTCTAAATTCTAAATTCTAGATTCTAAACTCTGATTATTTTCAATATCTAGAATTATTAATATATTTAACAATCATGATAAATCAATTTTTTTGACTTATAAATGTTAGTCAATAACAACAGCACTCAGGAATTTTGGTGAAAAATAAAATATTCTTGAATAATCGAGTAAATGTAAGCTATAAAAGGATTTGTTGGCTCATCCATAACAAATTTCTCATCAACTATATGAAATGTATAGAGAAGAAATATTGAAACTTAGGCTCAATATAAAAGTCTTGAGTCTCTTCCAGTTGGATGCTGAGTCCGAATATTAGTGTTGATAAATTTGATAGCAAATAACATAAATAATTTGTGTCATCAAAATTATCAAATAGAGGGGTGTAGGAAGAGGATTGAGAGAATCAGGACACATCCGAGGAAGACTAGAGCCAAACATCTCAAAGAGTAAAGTGGCAATAGCCTTATGCCTTATACAATTCCTAATAAAAGTTGTCTTGGATGTGACAATTGTCGACCCCAATGTCCCACGGGTGCGATTAGAAGAGAAAATGATAAATATTGGATAGATCCTTCACTTTGTAATAACTGTGAAGGTTATTATCCCGAACCACAGTGTGTAACTGTATGTCCTAATGATTCCCCTATCCCCTTACAAGCAAAAAGGGGGAGATGTAAAGTGGAACCAAGGGAAGCCACCAGTCCAGACTTATTTGCCAATGGTAAAAGCAACCCCTTTGCATCATCAATAGTCATTTGGGAAGCTTGTAACATCTTGGCACAAAGAACTTCCCTACCTTGGGAAACAGATGAAGAGGGTAAAATTTGTTACCGCAGACAAGTAAATCAAGGGCGAGGAGAAATAGCTTTTCATATTGATACTAGAGATACTGTCAAGGAACCGCTAAGTGAAAGCAGCACAGAATTAGGAGTAATTGAAAACTTAGATATCAGAGCAGCTTGTCTGCATTTAATTTTAGCTGCCCATGCTACCACCCTAGATAAACCTTGGGAACAGGTATTCACCATTGATAATCGCCAAATCGAGAAATATTTGGGATTGGAAAAACGTAAAGATCTCAGTAAAGTTGTCAAGTTAAATCTAATTAAAAGTTTATTGCAACAGGCTTGCTCTCTAATGGTTTCTGTCAAATGGTTTAGACAAGGACGAATTCAGGAATTTTCCTTTGCAGAAACACCCCTATGGCACCTGCAAGGAATGCAGCATTACTTCCAAGAAGACAGAAATGGTTGTCAATATTTGATTGGTATCACCTTTAAAATTAGAGCTGGTATTTGGGCACAACATTTCCTCAACAGACAAGGGTGTAAAGACAGGAAAGCATTTTATCAATATGGTAGTTTGCCTAGAACTCTGCTAACCACCGTCATGAGCATTTGGCAGCAACATGAAGGAACAGCCAGATTAATGCTATGGTTGCTGTTTAAAGCCAAAATGGGCAAAGAACAGCGGATTATGGTTCCTACCCTCATGCGTGTTGCCTATGGAGAAGAGAGAGTTGCTGTAGCTTCTACCCACAGACTGGAACGTAAACGCTTACTACGTACCTTCGAGAAAGATTTAGAAGTTCTCAACCATCATGGCATCAAAGCAATATTTGACCCAGTAACTTATCCCCCAGAAATACAACCATTATGGGCAAAATTGATGGATATTCCCGAAGATCCTGATGAGGCATTAGAATTTTGGATTAATGATGCTGGTGCTAACAATTGCTTAACGGATACTGCACCTCGTGGTAAATGGAATCAATTAATGAATGCGCGGATTCTATCCTTTGAATTGCCTCCAGATTGGGAGCAGCACATGGCTAAGGCTGATAAAAAGCGAGAATCTCGGTATAGAAAAAATTCCAAAACTGCTGGAGGTTTATTGGGAGAACAGATTTGTCAAGCACGGAAAAACCTTAATCTTTCCCAGAGAGAGTTGGCGAAATTGGCAGGTAAAAGCCAAAGTTGGATTCGAGACATTGAAAATGGTCGTTTAAAAGCTAAAGTGGAAGACCAAGCGGTATTACGTAAGGTTTTGGGTATTGCTTAGAGGGGGTGAGTGAAGAAGTAATAAGTAATAAGTAATAAGTAATATCGTTTCCGTTTGTATCGGAATTATTGCAGTTACTCTCTCTCTTCCTCTTCCTTTGCGTCCTTTGCGTCTTTGCGGTTTTTTATCATTCAGATGCTATCGGATTTGATATAATATAGCGTTTCTGAGCCTAGTGAGGTACAGATTAACCTCACCCCGATAAAGCTATGCTTTATCTCCCCTCTCCTTAATAAGGAGAGGGGTAAGGTTTTGATGTGTACTTCACTCTTTGTGGGAAATGCTATAAGTATTTTGGCTTCACCACACATTTTTTTGTTCACCCCCAAAAATTTGGCGTTGCTGAATCCATGTATGATGCAGGATGTTGTGTAATTCCAAAATCCTTGTTCGGTGACGTTACACTGTAATACCAATTCAAATAATGTTTGCGACACATATATTCTTCGTAAGGGCACGGCATCCACAATATTTTGGTGTATACAATTATCTTGCTGATGTTCCCTACCCATCTGTCGCATTCTTTTTTCAAAATGGTATAACGTCTCTACACCCGGATTCATACTTCAAATCAGAATGGTAGGTTGGGTTGAGCGATAGGGAAACCCAACAAACCTTTGATAACGTTGGGTTGCGTTCCTTAACCCAACCTACGCCTGCAACGTCTCTACACCCGGATTCATAGTTCAAATCAGCAACGCCAAAAGATTTGTCACCAGTGAACAAAAATCTAGTCAAGATATAAGTAGAGGTCTATTTAGGAATGAGCTATGTTTCCTTTTTGGGGTCATCCTTTCTGTAGTGCTGACACAAACTCCTTTAAAACTCATCAGGAACGTAAACTTAAGTTCTTGAAGATGATGCGAGATAGTCTTGAAGCCAGAATAGCTGCCCTCAATGCGGCTATTGAAACCATTGAACGACAACTCAGACAAGAAGATACTGGTACATAACCGCCATTACATACATTCAGGATTTAATATGGAATAAAATACAAAACCTCATCCAGTCCGTCAGGACTGGATGAGGTTTACCAGAGGCTTTTGGGAATTTCATCAATCCCACTTTTGGCTACGCAAAAATCTTTCCCGCTCCTTACTAATACCAATTCAAATAATGTTTGCGACACATATATTCTTCGCAAGGGCACGGCACCCACAATCTTTTGGTGTATAAAATTATCTTGCTGATGCCGTCGGCAGGGCACGGCACCCACCATTTTTTAGTGTATAAAATTATCTTGCTGATGCCGTGCCCCTACCCATCGTATCAATTGATTATTTTTTCTAAATTCTAAATTCGCTCATTCTATTATCCCACCAAAAGAGCGATCGCCATTGGCAAAATCCGGTGTTCTTCTATTTGAATCCTGGCATGGAGGGTTGCTAATGTATCATCGGCTAGTATGGGTACTGCGGCTTGCATTAAAATCGGTCCGCTATCCATTTCTAAACACACCAAATGTACGGTACAGCCAGTTATTTTTACACCGGCAGATAATGCTTGCTCGACGGCTTTAATCCCTTTAAAGCTGGGTAATAAACTGGGATGAATATTAACTATTTTGTTGGGGAAAGCATCAATTAATACTGGCGTTACTAAGCGCATCCAACCAGCCATAATTACCAAATCAGTATCATATTTTTCTAGTGTGGCAACGATGTTGCTATCTAACTCTTCCCGTTGCTGATATTGGCGGTGATTTAATAATACCGTTGGTACGCCCCAGTTATTTGCCCTTGTTGCGGCGTAGGCATTGGGATTGTTGTAAATTAAAACTTGGATTTGAGCATTGAGTTTTTTATCTGCAATAGCTTGAGCGATCGCTTCAAAATTACTACCATTACCAGAGGCTAGTATACTCAATTTTACTGGAGGATGTTCCCACTGTTGACTATGAATATTCGGGGAAATCAAGCTAGGGGTAGAATCAGTACAAATAGTCATAACCGCCGGAGAAAAATTGTTAGATGCCCAAAATCTATACTAAATCTTGGTTAGACAATGATACCGTTGCTGCCGGGATTTTTTTGGCACCAGCAGTCATTTTGTTGAGTATTTTTGTTTTTTTCCCCATCGCCTATTTGTTTTATCTCAGCTTTACTGCTGGAAGTTTCACCGCTAATGGTGCTTATTGGGTAGGGTTAAAAAATTATTGGCGTTTGTTTCTAAATCCTGACTTTTGGCAGGTGATGGGCAATACTGTCTATTTTACGGTAGCGACGGTTATTCCCAGTTTAATTATCCCTTTAGGATTGGCTGTATTGTTGAATCAGACTTTCCCCTTGCAAGGAGCGTTACGCACGGCATACTTTTTGCCTTCGATTATTTCTATGGTGGCTGCTGGTTTGGGTTTTCGCTGGTTATTTCAACAGTATGGACCAGTAAATACTATTTTAGAGGCTGTGGGTATTCAACCCATTGCTTGGCTGGGAGATACTTTTTGGGCAATGCCAGTATTGATTATTTTAAGTGTTTGGAAGCAATTAGGCTTCAATATGGTGGTATTTTTAGCCGGTTTGCAAACTATCCCTATTAGTCGCTACGAGGCTGCGGAATTGGATGGTGCTAACGGTTGGCAGCAATTTTGGCATATTACCTTACCTGGATTGCAACCCACATTCATATTTGCCCTTGTCACCACGGTAATTTTCACCCTGCGGAGTTTTGAACAGGTATATGTGATTACTGGCGGTGGTCCTTTGAATTCAACTAATCTATTGGTTTACTACATTTACCAAGAAGCCTTTGGTCAATTTGATTTTGGTTATGCCGCAGCTGCTGCTACTGTATTATTAGCGATCGCTTTAGTCATGGTATATCTTCAACTACGCACCACTAAGGAATAATTAGTTCAGTTATCACCCCTCTCCTTCATAACCCTACCCTGCACACACATCTCTCTAATCCACGAAATCATCACCTCACCCTCGCTTTTTGCAATGCAAAAATCTTTCCCTCTCCTTATTACAGCGATTTTCAGGTAAATAGACCACACCGTAGGGGTTTAGCAGTGCTAAACCCCTACATGAAGATGTGGTTCAAATAGATGAAAACTGCTGTAAGGAGAGGGATGCCCGCTTTTGTCAGGGTGAGGTTTGCCTTCTTACTATTGGGAATTCCATAACCTGTGTATACACCGTAGTCTTAATAACCAGAGGGGCTGGGGGTGAGGTGTTATGTTTAGTTTGATCCAGTGTACTTAGCACCTCCCAAATCATTTGTAAGAAGTCGGGGATCTGGAAGCACTAATTTGTACAACCCTAGAACTCGCGCTGAGAAAATATCAGAATAGCGATCGCAACCAACATCAAGCTGTAAAATATACCATACAAGCCATTACCAATTAATGTGGTGAAATTAGGTAATGCTTGCAACCCATAAACAGCATCATTCTGTAAATTCAATCTCGATAAGTCTGGTAAAACTAAATACAAACCTTGAGTCAGACGTTCAAAGCCAGGATTGTTGCTTAAACGGCCAAATTCGAGAATATCTTGGGTAATATTGCCAATCAAATAAACTGCAATGGTTAAAGGTGTTGCTAACAGAGAATTAGATACTATACCAAAAGTAATCGCAAAAGCAGAGATTAAGCACAACTGCAAAATCAAAAAAAATGCACTAGTAAAAATACTTGTAATCTGATGATTTATATTACCAAATTGCAAAAACACCAAGTAAATAACCGTCATCACGAAAACTAGGGTAGATAATACCGCAACCAACCCCAAGTACTTACCAACGACAAATTCACTACGGCTAATGGGTTTAGCAATGAATACCAGCAGGGTGCGTTTTTCAACTTCCTTATGAATTAAACCCGTGCCAATAAATACTGCCACAACTAAGCCCAGGACAGCCATTGCAGCCAAACCCAAGTCCAGAAACATTTTATCTTCCGTTGCCGCAGCGACCTCAGGTAGTAGCAATAAAGCAGCAGCAAGTATTAAAATATAGAATCCGAGAATATAGAGAATGCGATCGCGTACCATTTCCCGAAATACATTGGTAGCGATGACAGAAATTCTGCTGACATTCATGACAATTGATTCACTCAGTTATAATTTACACTGCTATCTATATTATTTTCATCCTTGGGGTGGTGGCGACTCGGCAAAGAAAGAACTCTTTGTGTTGCATTCGATCTCAGCTTTTCTTCTATTTTCCCTACCCCGAGTGAAGCTAGCAGATGCCACTGGTTCAACTTGGCAAGAACGTTTAAAATAATACCCTTCTTTCTTGGAACTAGGACCACTCCAAATACTAAGTAAACTCAGTCTATAAACATCTGGACTCTTGGGATTGATGCCCTCTACCCGTGCTTCCACTCGCCATAAATCCCTCTCTTTATAAGCCGCTAGTTCTGTGTCAATCACTTTTCTACCCAACTTAGCTATTTGTGAGTCTTTGGTTCTAGCATTTTTGAGTAAGCGTTCTACTTTTGACCAAGATTGATCGTCAATTTGGGTAATTATTATGGGTACTAATTTGTTTAAGATTGTAAGTCCATTTTGAGGAATTTTCTTGGGTGTTGCTTCCTCTGGAAGCGCGATCTTTTTGACTAAAACACTATTATTAAGATTATCTGTGAGTATACTCGGGTATTGTTTTGCCCAATTGTCTACCACAAAATATAATTGTAACCAGCAACTGACTAACATTGAGCTGAGAATTAAAACGATAATTTTTTGGCGAGCTTCTGGCTTGGGAATTTTCGCACTAACAGTAGCAGTAGTCCCAGTCCCTTGAAAAAACTCTGGAATAGCTGTAATTAGTGCAGACATTGTTGGCCATAGTACAAATGATACCGGGTTCAGGAGATTTTTTTCACCGCCAAAAGCAAATAAGCTGATTAATCCTCCCGTAATTAATGCTCCCACAGGCATAGAGGTTCCAGGAATAACCACAGGATTATCGGTGGTATACCAAGCAGTACCTGCAATCAGGAATAACCAGCCACAAAAAGCGATAATATTTTTGACAAAAAAACCTGCTGCCCAATATGACATGAACCAAGAAAAAACACTCAAATAAATTAGGCTTTGCCAAGAGTAAGATTGGGGTGGCCACAATAGTTTTTGAGTACCGCTCAAAATATCTTGAATAAATTTGAAAGTACTAGATAAAAAATCTTTAATTATGTCCATTGATAAAACCTCTAATTTCTCAATTGCCAAGAAAAACAAATAGCTATAATGATTGTAATTGCCATATAGCTGAGGGAATTAGCAATCAATACACTGGTAACTACATTTGTTTGTTGTATTTTATTCAGATTGTATCTTCTAGAAGAACGTCTTTGAGATAAGGGAACTTCTTGCTCTGGCTTTTTTTTGTCTGTTCTATTCCAGAGGAACAATAATGACTGCAAGCTCAGGGTTTTGAAGAAGAAAGTAGCAAAGAAAATAAAGAAAGCAATTAAAAATAGTGAAGAATATATTCCTTCTGATTGGAAGCGATTAAAAAAAACATAATTTAATACTTCTGACTTATTCTCTGGAGATAACGAAGGTTCAATAAAGAAAAAGACTAGCCAACCAGCCACATTAGAAAAAAGATTTATAGATATGGCGTAAAAAACACTACTTTTGGGATCAAATTTTAACCGTGCCCTTAAAACATAGGCTTCCACGGGAATTGCCACTATCAGGAATAGTAAATCAAATAAAATGATACCTACAGGTAGAATCGGAGAAAAATCAAAATTAAAAGGGATCAGGTCCAGCATAAGCATAAATACATAAATAATGAAGATTTGATGCTAAGGATTATGGCGATCGCACATAAACTGAGATACTTTATCTCATTGCTTCGAGTGTTGTACCATTTTTTTGTATTTTTATACAGCAGTTTGATTTAATTTACAATTTACACATATCTTGCACTTTCTCAATAAGGGTAAGGTGGGCATTGGTGGGTTACGAAAAATTGATGGTTTCAGACTCTACTTTTCTCAATAATCTTATGGTGCAAGATGTGAATTTACCTGTATCCGTGCCGTCGCGATCGCAAAAATTATTCCTCCCCTCCTTCCGGGGAAACCCCGGGCGGAAAAACCCCGGGCGGGGAAACCCCGCCCCTACTCCGAACCCCGAACTCCGAACCCCGAACTCCTCCCCTCCTCCCCTTCAAGGGTGGTAAAATGAGCAGTCTGAAGATGCAAACACAGTTTTGCCTCAACTATAGTTAGCGGAACAACTCCCAATGGTAGAAATGATGCTGCTTGGTTGATAGGACATACTGAATAAAGGAAAAGGACTGCCACATTACGGCTTTTGGTGAGATGACTAGG
Source organism: Calothrix sp. MO_167.B12 (assembly GCA_030066045.1). Lineage (GTDB taxonomy): Bacteria > Cyanobacteriota > Cyanobacteriia > Cyanobacteriales > Nostocaceae > Calothrix_A. The sequence goes on along the minus strand of JASJCJ010000066.1, from coordinate 2,500 downwards.
AACGGCATCGGTATTCGTACAGCACAACTGCGTCAACAACGTGCTACAGGACAAATCCACGTTTATGATGGTATGGGTAAAGGCAAGTCTCAAGCTGCCTTGGGAGTAGTATTACGCTCCATTGGCTTGGGAATTAATACACCGAACAATTCCAATCGTGTTTTATTGCTGCGGTTTTTGAAAGGACCAGAAAGGGATTATGATGAGGATGGAGCGATCGCTGCATTACAAACTGGTTTTCCCCATCTAATCGATCAAGTTCGTACTGGCAGAGCCGAATTTTTTGGTGTAGATGAAATTACAGCCTTTGACAGAGCCGAAGCAGCACGGGGTTGGGATGTGGCTAAAGGAGCCATTGCTTCTAATTTATACTCGGTTGTAGTCTTAGATGAACTGAACCCAGTCTTGGATTTGGGATTATTAGACGTGGATGAGGTAGTCAAGACACTCAAATCCAAACCCTACGACCTAGAAATTATCGCCACCGGACGCGCTGCACCCCAAAAGTTACTGGATATCGCCGACTTACACTCGGAAATGCAACCCAAACACCATCCGAATGCTGCTATCCAAGGCATTGAAGGAGTAGAAATTTATACTGGTGCAGGTAAAGGAAAATCTACTAGTGCTTTAGGAAAAGCTTTACAGGCAATTGGTAGAGGCATTAACCACCCTGGTTCTACCCGTGTATTAATTATGCAATGGCTGAAAGGGGGTAGTGGTTATACGGAAGATGCAGCGATCGCAGCTTTACATCAATCCTATCCAGAGGTAGTGGATCATCAACGGTGTGGTAGGGATGCCATTGTTTGGCGCAACTCCCGTCAGGAATTGGATTATGTCGAAGCAGAACGAGGTTGGGAAATTGCCAAAACTGCGATCGCATCGGGATTGTATAAAACCATTATTCTCGATGAACTCAACCCCACCGTTGATTTAGAGCTAATCCCTGTAGAACCAATTGTTCAAGCCCTACTACGCAAACCCCCCCATACAGAAATTATCATTACAGGTCGTTGCCATAATCAGCCCGCATATTTTGACTTAGCCAGCATTCACTCTGAAGTCTACTGTCACAAACACTATGCCAATCATGGTGTAGAACTCAAACGCGGCGTAGATTTTTAAGGAACAGAGGGAGTTCGGAGTTCGGAGTTCGGAGTTCGGAGTAGGGGCGGGGTTTCCCCGCCCGGAGTGTGGGGAGTGTGGGGAGTGTGGGGAGTGTGGGGAGGGAAGGAGTGAAGGAGTGAAGGAGGGAAGGAGGGAAGGAGGGAAGGAGGGATGAATTAAAGACTGTCAACCATCAACTAACAACTAACAACCAACAACCAACAACTAACAACCAACAACTAACAACCATCAACCATAGCCCTAAATTCATATAAGGATTTTTAATCATGGATAATACTCAAGTCATTGATCTGGTAACTGTAGGATTAGCGATCGCTATTTTGTTAGGTGGTTTTTTAATGATGTTTACCTCTATTTTGACCACTAAAAAAAAATAGAACGGTAATAAATGAACTATTGCATTCAAGCTTAGGTCATAAGTTAAGTTTTTAGCCGTTGGGAGTATAAAACAATCGTAGTGGGAGCGTCTCGCTCCCTATTTTCAAGCAAGGAGCAAGACTTCGACGTGAGCTTAATCGAATGCTGCTCCCACTCCTTTAACTCAGCAAAGTTTCATTAGTGGAGTAATACTGGCTCAAAGATAATTACTTGTACATCTGGTAATTGAGCAAAAGCTGATTCTATAAGGGGTTTAACTTCTTTCCAATTTAAGCCACCATTTCCACATCCCAAAGGTGGTATGGCTATGGAAGTGATACCTAATTGCTTAACTTCTGCAATTAAAGCTATCAGTCCACTTTGAATATCTTCTATTTTTGACTTACCTTTCCAGTGACGCTTGGTGGGAAAGTTGATAATATACCTGGGATTAAATAAACTACCCGTTGCGACAATAAACATTCGTCCTGGCTCCACTACACCAGCTTTACAGGCTTTTGCATATTGACGAAAGTTTTCGGGATAAGCTCGCTTGAATTGCAAGGCAATACCTTTGCCCATAACACCAACACAATTAACGGTGTTAACTATGGCTTCGGTTTTTTCTTCCAGTAGGTTGCCTTGCTTAAATTCAATCATCTCCTATTGTTGCCTGTTATGGAAAAATACGCTATTACAAATGGTTTTATCATCACCCCCTCTCCTTAATAAGGAGAGGGGTGCCGTCAGGCGGAGAGAAGTTGGCGGTGAGTCCACTTGGCGGTGTCGGTTTCCGTCCCGCCAAACTTCGGAGGTGAGGTTTTATATTTAATTTGATCCAGTTACTTACTCCTTCATTTGATTAAGTTTTGTTGTTGAAGTGTTTCCAATACTGATTTTGCTTCTGGGGAATTTTGCCGATAAAATACAGCGGGTCTTCCCATCGGTGCTGATATAGTAATCTTACCTTTACCAGAAGAATTGCTATAGGTCTTATTACTCCATAAATGAA
>JASJCJ010000300.1 GCA_030066045.1 Calothrix sp. MO_167.B12 | reverse complement strand
ACCTCCCAAACCTAACCCCCCTATCCCCCCTTCCCTACAAGAAAATGGGGGTTTCAAAGACTCTCTCTTACTAGGAGAGAGGTTTACCAGAGAGGTTTTAAGTAAGCCTTTAGACTTTCCAAACATCCTCTAAGGGATTAGGATTTGATGTGTCCTTTTCCATCCCAGAACCGTGGGGTGACTCAAAACCTGTGTTTGATAACGAAAAAGGTTGGAAAGATACTGTTGTGGCAAATCCAGGTGAAGTTACGCGGGTGATTGCCAAATTCGATCGCCGAGGACGTTATGTCTGGCACTGTCATATTCTCTCCCACGAAGACCATGAGATGATGCGACCTTACGAGATTATTTAAGACTTTAGGTAAGGAGTACGGCATTCAAATGACAATATACAGCAGATTCGATGTTTATGAGGTACAGCAACTGAGTAAAATTCAAAGTTGAACAACTATCCCTGAAATTCGTGTACCTCACTTACCTCAAAAACGCTGTAAGTGTCAATTCAACAAAGCCGTATCATAAACAAGCGTGAAAACTGACACCATCTTCTATCGGTTGTTTCAATCTTTCCCGAGCATCTTTTTTGAATTAATTAACCATCCTCCCCAAGAGGCACAAGCTTATCAATTTGCCTCAGTAGAAGTAAAGCAACTTGCCTTTAGAATTGATGGTGTTTTTCTTCCCACCACAACTAATCCACAACAACCGATTTATTTTGTTGAAGTTCAATTTCAGCCAGATACTAAATTTTACTCCCGTTTTTTTAGCGAAATTTTTCTCTATTTGGACAAAACAGAACTAACTAATGATTGGTATGGAGTTGTTATTTATCCCAGCATTAATGTTGATACAGGAACCACTCAAAGGTATCGAGAATTAATCAACTCCTCAAGGGTATCTCGAATTTATTTGGATCAACTAGCACAGACATCATCAGCTTCTATTGGCATTGCCACTGTACAGTTAATCATTGCAGAAGAAGACGACGCAATCGCACAAACTCAACAATTAATTGAACGCACAACAGAACAGATAGAGGATGAAACACAAAGGCGGGAGATTCTACAATTAATAGAGACGATATTGGTTTATAAGTTACCCAAACTCAGCCGCAAGGAGATTGAAGCCATGTTTAGTTTAAGTGATTTGCGCCAAACTAAAGTTTATCAGGAAGCTTTAGAAGAAGGTCGAGAGGAAGGTCGAGAGGAAGGTCGAATTCAAGCCAAATTAGAGTCTGTACCTCGGTTTTTAGCTTTAGGGTTGAGTGTTGAGCAAATTGCCCAAGCTTTAGAATTAGAGGTTGAACAAGTTAGAAAAGTTGCACAGCAATCATCTGAGGATGTAAATAACCAGTAGTTTGGGGGCATTGGGTGAGCGAAAAAGACTGTCGTCAAATAATAAGTAATAAGTATCTTGGCTCTCCCACACATTTTTTCGTTCACCCGTGGGTGACATGATAATTAATTCCAGTAGCAGTTGTTTATTTACAGTAATTAGTACTCTGGCAAGGCAACTTTGATGGGTGAAAGAATTAACCGCAAAGGCGCAAAGAGCGCAAAGTTAGAGAGGAGAGAATAAGTATAGAACTTGGTTTACTCTGCAAAGTTAACTTGCCAAACCACTAGTTGTGCAAATTATTCATCTATAAATTTCAACGCTGGAGGTGATAATTCATCCGTTCCCTGCATTTTTATGCTGGTCAAATGCCTATTCCCTGGCGACTACCAAACAATTCTTTTGAACTTTAGCCAACATATTTTGAAAAGCGGGAGTATAATTACCATCTTTATCTACAATTCTCCGAAATGTATATTCACCAATACTTGAAATTCCCCCAAACCAGCTATTTTTACGCTCCCAAGTATCTCCATTTTGAGAATTTTCTACTTGGGACATTGTGAAACTGACAATCCATGTAGGAATAGCTATATCAAATATCAGGGGTGTGATTCGTGCTTGCCTCAAAGTTTCGTCTTCAAATTGAATTTTGTAGGTGCAGCGAGTCAACCAAGCAGCAAAAAGTAACACTCGTCCTTGAATGGAGGGATGAAAAGTCCATTGTAACTCTCCAAAAACGGGTAGCAATAAAAAGAGGTTTTGTGTATCCCATTCTAAGTTATACATAGTGATGCAATCATCTGGAAGGGGATTCCCATCCATAAAGAATACGCCCTTGAGGATGTCTGGTAATTTAGTTTCTTTGACTGGCTTCATCCAGGTTGCAATATTGTCGAATTCCTTCTGTTCAATTGTTAAAGTCATGATTTAAAGGGAGTTAGGATTTAGTAGGGGCGCAAAGCTTGCGCCCTAGAGGAGCTAGGAGTGAGAATTTAAAGGCATAAAACTTACAATTTATAATTTGCTTAGCCTTTATTTTCGGGCAAATCCTTGTAATACTAAATCATTAGGAGTAACAGCAGTCACTCTTTCCAATTCCCAGCTTACTTCTGTAAATGAATCCCATTTATATTTATTAAATAGATACAAACAGAAGATATTAATTAAACCAATAGCTAAACTTCTCCCAGGACAAGCTCGTTCGTGTCCATAGCTATTCCAAGATAAAATGTCGGAAAAGTCCCTCTCAATATCAAAAGTATCTGGATTTTCATATCTGTTTGGATCTCGATTAGCACTTAAAATAGAACCAAGTAAACGAGTTCCTTTTTGGAATGGACATTTGACTTCACCAAAATCTATTTCCCCTGACTCTTGACTCAGTTGGCTCACAAATCTGACTGCTGGATATAGACGGGCTGTTTCTAAAATGGTTTTATTAATGATAGTTGAATTTTCCAGAGCATTTTCATTCAATGTTTCTTGCTCATTCCAAATACCATTGACTTCCGATATTACCCTATTTCTTAATTCTTCATCCAAACACAAAACACCTATTACAGAACCTAAAAGCGCACTTGTTCCAGCAGTTCCGGCGATATGAATCATATCAAAAAGGGTATTACTAATTTGATGCTCATTCAGCTGATATTTAGCACCTGTTTCTAAGTAAGATGACCATTTTGGAGATGTTTGATATCGTTCAGTTAAATTTCGACGATGTTTGATTACAGAGCCTGTTAATATCCGGAGTAGGTGCTTAGTGACAAAATTGGGTAAAGTCGCCAGGGGTAAGCGTTGGATGAAATTATTCGATGCTGTAACTTCTTTTTCGGATAATGACATTTGAAAAACAATTTGATGTAAAATTTTCAGCATCATTATTGGTAAATCTTTACCAATATGTAATTCACCTTTATTAGCTGCTTCAGCTAAACATTCATCAACTAAATTACCCAAATATTCTATATTCTCAGATGGTTCTGGTAAAGCTTGCAAGAAAACAGCGCGAGCGCCTGTATGCTCCATACCATTCATCCCTAAACTCAAGGGATTATCGAGCAGGTAACTAGGAGCTAATATCCTAATAATACCTAAATCATTTCCCCGGAGTTGGGGTTCGACTTCCATTAACTGTTTAACTTCTGCATGGGAGGTATGAATAATTGCTTGGTCTACTGCAAAAAATTTGTCTCCAATGTTTGCTTTAGCTGTATCCAGAAAACTCTTCAATTTCTGGAGCAGGACAAAGGCATCTAGATAATAAACTCGTAAACGCAGTAGCTTACCAATGGCACTGTCATAACCGACTTTTGCTAAGGTAGATGACAGTTTAACTTGACGTTTATATGCATTAAGAACTTGTTCTTTGATTGCCATAATTTCCCTGGGTATTTAATAGTTGTTAGTTGTTAGTTGTTAGTTGTTAGTTGTTAGTTGTTAGCTATCAATCACTTAGGTTTAAGTTCCCCACCAATTGCTGTCAGGCTTTGGTAGTGAGCCACTGCACCCTTGATATCTACCTCTTGTGAGAGGAGCTGTGCTACCACTGATGTAATCAATTTGAGAAGAGAGATGTCAATACTGCTCGGTTAAGGATTTTCGTAGGTTGGGTTGTAGCTTGCTTCCACGAAGTGGTACGATAGTGAAACCCAACAAATGCTTGTAAATGTTGGGTTTTGTTCCTCAACCCAACCTACATAATTTTATTTTTTTGAGCTGAACCGATAAGTATTGAGAGAAATGTTCATCAGAAAAACTAGCATAATATATTAAATATTAATACTTTGAGGAATTTTAGAAGGAAGTAGGTATTCGTATTTTGGACGGGTTTGATTGCGCTGATGAATTATAGTTTCAGCTTCTTGGAGATTTTTCTGAAATTTTTGCAAAGCTGCTATTACTGAAGGATTTTGAAAGTGATTATCCGGGTAATAACCAAGGCGATTATAGTAAATAGATCCTAGGATGTACGTTAAGTTTAATTGCCGTTGTGCCTGTTCTAGGGGTGGGAGTAAATTCAAGTAATCTTGTTCGCTCACCTCACCTTTGAGCAGGGAAGCTGGCTGATAACCAGCTAGGGGAACAGCAGCAGCATAGCTCATCATAGTTTTTTGGGGAAAGTTCACCGCAGCGTGTTGGGCACTAGCTGTAAAAATAATCAGTGTTGCTGCGTCAATCAGGTAATCTAAAGTTTGTATGCGCCCATCTTTTTCGCCAAAATCAGGAACTCGTCCGCCATCATAAGCTCCAGCTTCCATTGCCCATGCTTGAAGATAAGTATCATTTTGTACATCCTCATCAGTTTGATAATAAATGCTTAAATAGTCCGATACCCATTGATTAATAGCATCCCAAATTAGTAAAGCATCATCCCGGTAAGGATATACGGGTAGCATTGTAGTGTCATCTACACCGCGTTTTTGCAGTTGTTTTGGTAACATTGCTTCATTGAAACCATAGCTCTGTAAGCCAACTGCTGCTAACACCCGTGCATTATCAATAGTTGGTGATAATAATTGATCTACCCCACCGTTAGGAGCAATGAGAGTGCTTTGAGCAGCATTGTTGATGGCTAAGGTTCCTTCAAAATGGGGACGTAGCAATAAACTCACAGGATGATTATCTAATAATTGGCGACGGGTTGCGATCGCAAATGGCCCTACAAATAGGTGAGTTCTTCCTAGGTGGGTAACAGCTTCGTGGAAGTTAGCATCTGCTATCTGCACAATGGTTTTGGCAAATAACCAGGCGTATTTATCTGACTTCGGGGTCAAAACAGGTGCATCCCCTGGGTTTTGGCTGCACTGAATGGCTACCGGACGCATGAGCCGCCCAGGATCTTCACCTTTGGGCACTGCAAACAAGGCTAGGGGAGCATAAATATACTTTTGCTCTTTGGGAAATGTACCGTTAACAGCCCCTTCTAAAATGCCATAATCAGCGAGATAAAGCCTTCCTTCCTCTCCGGCTGCTGCTAAGGAATCATCACTTCCCATTACTTCTTGGTATTGAGCCTCTGTGACTGGAAACCTATCTCCCAGTTGGTTTACCCGCTTAATCATTACGGGATTATACCCACCAATTCTTGTATAAGCAAATGCTTCATCTGACTGGAAATCCTCAGCAATTTCTGGGGTTCCGATTTGCGGAAACAGCTTGTTATATTCCTGAATATTCTTAACATGGCCTGTGGGATGTCCTTCAGACAGATGGTTACGAATCCGGTTAAGAGAACCACCAAAAATTGAGAATCCACTGGACCTAAGCACGGAAAAGAACAAATCATCGATTTCTTTATAATCTTGTGATGTTCCTTCAAGTATTAATTGGGGGAGAATTTGTAACAATCCGGCAATTAGGCTGAACTGGAAAGGTATTGCTCCTTTGAGTATTACTTCCAGAATGAACTTTGTCACATCATCATGCACCCTCATGGAACCAATATTTCCCCGGTTCGTAATCAGTGTATTGACAAAAACATCCTTTAATTGTTCAGCTAACAAACGAAACCAAGCAGTAGAGAAGTTTTCCCCATTAGGAAGCTCATCCACCATCGCAACTGGTGGTATCAGATTATAGTTATATTTATATTCGCGCCTAGCTAATTCTAATTTAATATCAGGTAAAAAATTTTTTTGTGTGTTTGGCGATGGAGTATTCATAGGTAGCTTTCCTGTGGTTTAAGGCGTTAAGTTAAGACTTCAAGGGCAAATGGAGCAAGAACGCTTATTTTAATTTTTCTTAATAAATTTCTCAGGTGGTGGTAAATACTAATACTTTGCAGACAATTGGAGGTGTAGCGCAACTCCATAAAGATAGATTCGTTTAGATCCCAGATTCCAGGATGGGATGATGAGGTGATGGGATGATGGGATGATGGGGTGATGAGATGATGGGATGATGGGATGATGGGATGATGAGAAGCCCTAGCGCAACTCCATAGAGATAGATTAGTTTAGATCCCAGATTCCAGATCCCCGACTTTTTCCAAAAGTCGGGGATCTTGTTTTCTACGCAGGAAATAAAACTGTACCTCACTTTGTTCTAATGAAGTCTAGGATATACAGCACTTTTGAGGTACGTGAGGTACACCAATTGCAGGGTGGCTTTTAAACCTTGGAATTTGAATTGGGCAAGTGTACCTCATAAACATCGAATCTGCTGTATATAGCAGTACCAAATCACGTTAGGACATTTTCACAAATTCGGGTGAGGTGGGCACGGCATCAGTCAGCTTATAACCTATGGAAGAATATTGTCGATGCCGTGCCCCTACAGGATAATTGATTTTTTGGTATTCCCCTTGAACGGAAAACTCCAGTTCTCAAGATGGATGAGGTTTAAAATGTGTCCTAACCTAAAACCGTAGGGCTATA
>JASJCJ010000065.1 GCA_030066045.1 Calothrix sp. MO_167.B12 | reverse complement strand
CACCGATGTGGTGGGGGCTTGAGGTGCCCACCAATCGGGAGCCATCAAATCGCAGATTTGATGGGGGAGGATGACCCTTGGGGCTTATCGCCCCGGACACGGGGCTTGGGACACATCCCGCTCCGCGTCCGGTGTGTCCCCGCTTAAGCGCGTCATCCGGTTGATTTACCTTACCCGACAAAATTTACGATCGCCATCATGTTCTGGATGTTGCCAGGAATAGGCAAAATGACTGACTCCCCTGAGTTTAGGAGCAAATTGACGCAAGGCGCCCATTTGTACTTCTAGGGGTGGGCGATTGCTCATGGAACGACCCCAATTACCAGCTAAGGCAGGGATAATTTTTGTCCCTGGTTTTGCCATACTCAAAACCCGTTGCACCTGGGGCACTATACAATTGGCACTACCACAATTAGCATAAGCCATGGGATGCCACTCTAAATTACTGGGAAATCTATCCCAAGGTTGTAAGCGCGAATCATATCCCCTACCCAATGTTTGATTACCACCAGGAAAAAATACCACTCCGGCGGGAATTCGTTGCTGTTGTGCTGGATAAGCTGCTAGGGCGACAAAATCGAGAATACCCTGCATGGCGTGGGCAACTGATAACTGCCACAAATCCCATTGCACCTGTGGTTGTTTGTCTTGGGGAGATTGGAGGGATTTTTGCCCTTGGTTAACAACCCGTCCTTGCCACATGGGTTCCCCTTCCCGGGGATAAAGTTGATCGGTTTCTGCTATGTCTGCTGCGGTGACATATCCTTTACGTAAAAAACGGCGAATTAAGTCTAATCCCTTATTATTCTGCGCCCGTTCAAATAAAGCTTTTTGGATTGCTTCACTATACAACCATAAATCCGTAACCTTAGTGGCAATGGAATTTGCTCCTGCTTGTCGGGGATAGCGTATATAATCAAATAAAATACCATCAGGGCGACGACGGGTGATTGCTTGCACTAATTGGTAATAGTCTCGTTTTGCTTGCTGATTATATGGATCGATGAATACTTGGGAACTGTTATCTACAACATAGAGGCTAGTTTGTCCCTTACCATTACGAGCGATCGCTCCTTCCCTATCCCGACGCTGGGCATAAGTATAACCAAAATTGGTGGTAAACATCCAGGCATATACTTTCAAACCCCTCTCCCGTCCTTTTTGGATGGCTGCGGAGAGTAAATCCACCTGTTCTGCACCTTTGGTCCGAATCACAGAAGGCCAAGCCGTGGGATTTTGAGCTTCGGGCAATAAGACCCGCCCATCATAAAAAACTTCTAAGTAAACCTGATTGTATCCTTTATCAATAATCTTGTCCATAATCTCGTCAATTGCTCCCTGCTGGGCATCACAGGGATACAAGCGCAACCAAATTGCCTGGACTTGGGGCCAAGTGCGATCGCGACATTCCCGCACTGCTTGGGCGTGTTGTTGCACCAGTTGACGATAACGATTTTGCATTTCCTGATTGCCTTGAACAGCACCAAGACGCAATCTTTCTTTGGCTTTTACTGCTGCTGAAGATATGTGGCAATATTGGTTTAATTGTGCCTGGGCTGGCTCTATGCCTATTTTGGGAAATAACCACACACTGGTAAATGTCGCTACAAGTAGCCGTCGCCAAAACAACGTTGATTTAAACAGATTTACGGAACAGTTAGACATATCTACGAGTAAAAGGACAAAAATATTTATCAGGTAAACTTGTATAAAATAGTTTCAGTAATTACATATATTGCAACACAATATTTTTGTTAATGTGGATTGTGAGTTTGCAGCAACAAGGCTGTGGACATAAGTTGAGATAAGTTTAGATATTAACCAATACCATAGTCAGTATGCAATTTAAATAGGTAACAACTTGCCACCCCTCCATTTCTAAGAATTAAGGAATTGGCAATTTGATTCCTCTGAAATTTAAATTTCCAGAAGCAAGAGGTAAAATTTACACAGTTAGCACAACTTAACCTACTCTCAGAGAAGCTGCAAGATGTGTGTAATTGGATTTTGATAGCCCGCTGATTAGATTAAGACTACAAAAACCTGGATTATGTTGCCGTTTTTTCAGAATATTGAAGGAAGAAGGAAGAAGGAAGAAGGAAGAGGGAAGAAGGAAGAAGGAAGAGGGAAGAAGTTTTAAGCCTTATACCCCTAAGGGAATTGCACTTTTAACTTCGATCAGAGCCTGAAACCACAAACCCTAATTAGGGTCTGCTGATTCAACCGGATGACGCGGGGACGCGGGGACACGGGGACACGGGGACGCGGAGCACTCTGTGTCTGGGGCCTCTCCCTCTCTCCGCGTCTGGTGCGTCTCTTCTTGACGGAAATAGGGAACCCTGAGCTAACAAACCTTGTTTTTCCCAAAAAACCCATTGTTGTCTGTTAAGGGACTTCCAGATCAAAAAACATCCCATAGTTATCAAGCAACAAAATATGTCAACTTTACTGTCAACCGTCAACCGTCAACCGTCAACCGTTCTTGTGGGATAATTTATTTCCTGGAGTCCCCTAAGAGTTACCTCTTCCGTTGGCGTAGCCGCCCGCTCAAGGGCTAGGGAGATAAAAAAGAAGCGGGATAAAATATACATTTTTCTAATGAAACTACCCCGCCATCAGTATTTAAATGTTCAAGAACCACGTTTAAGTGCAGCTTCAACCCGTGTAAATTGCTGTTCTAGACGCTTTTTCAGCTTTTCTGGTACTGGACGATTGGGGTAAGAACTATAATGTCCAGCCAAAGAATTTAGAGCTGTACGCATAGTAGTAAAAGAAGCAAGATTGGAAACCGAACCATTGCGCTGATAGCGAGCAGCAAAGACTTTTATTTTTTGACGTGCTTCATTTTGAACTTCTGCTCTATCTGGAGTATCTTTTGGTAATTCTATGGCATCTCTTAAATAATTAACTACATCTAAAGTATCTTGACGATAGTCCCCTGTTAAACCATCCCGACTAGCAAAACCTGTTAAGCCAATAAATGCCACCAGAATTAGGGCTAGTAGGCGTGACCAATTGCGCTTCATAAGCATGAAATGAAAACAATACCTAAATCAACGTCCATCCTATCTTGTATTGGTATTCCAAGGAACAGTTGTTAGTTGACAGTTGACAGTTGACAGTTGACGGTTGACGGTTGACAGTTGTTAGTTGACAGTTGACGGTTGACGGTTGACAGTTGACAGTTGACAGTCTTCCCTCCATCACTCCTTCACTCCTTCACTCCTTCCCTCCTTCCCTCCTTCACTCTTTCCCTAACTGGACATAATCTCAGTTAATACTGGTTGATAAAGAGTATCTCTTTGTTGATCAGGTCTTTGTAAAGAAGCGATCGCATTTTGTAAACTGGATACTTCCATACAAGTACCGCCAATTGCCCCCGCCATGCTGGTAATATGCTCTTCCATCAATGTGCCACCAATATCGTTACACCCCCACTTCAAGGCTTCTGTAGCACCTGCTAATCCTAGTTTTACCCAACTTGGTTGATGGTTAGGAATCCAATTCCCTAAAAAAATCCGGGCAACGGCTGTTAATAATAGGGCATCTGCTAATACTGGTTGATCCCGTCCAACTCGCTTACGTAATGGTTTCGGAGCTTCTTTCCCAACAAATGGTAATATAATAAACTCTGTAATCCTACCAGGATATCCTTGGTTGATGGCAAATTGTTGGAGCGATCGCAATTTTTCTAAATGGCTAATTTGTTGTTCTGCTGTCTCAATGTGCCCTGACAATATAGTACTGGTGCTGGATAAACCCAGTTTATGTGCTGTACTCACAATCTCTAACCAAGTTGCCGTATTAATCTTTTCCGGACAGAGAATTTGCCGCACCCTATCGTCCAAAATTTCAGCGGCGGTTCCCGGCATGGAATCAACACCAGCATTTTGTAAAGCTAAAATCACCTGACTGTAACTCAATCCATCTTCACGGGCAATAAATTGGATTTCCTGGGGAGAAAAAGCATGGAGGTGCAGGTGGGGGAAGTCTTGCTTAATTGTTTCTACTAACTTGATGTAATAAGCCAGGGACTTACCATTAATTTTTGCTTGGGGATTTAACCCTCCTTGCATACAAATTTCCGTAGCACCCCGTTTCACTGCATCTGTAGTCTTTGCCAAAATTTGTGCCCAATCTAGCCAGTAAACTCCATCTTCCCCTTCATCTCGGCGGAATGCACAAAAACTACAGTGTTGTTCGCAAATGTTAGTAAAATTAATATTGCGGTTGATCACATAGGTAACTGTATCGCCCACTTGTTGCTTGCGGAGGCGATCGGCGGTGATGCGAATGGCGCTAATATTTTCAGAATCGGTCTGTTGTAATAAAAATACTCCTTCTGAGGCGGACATATCATACCCCATCAAGGCGCGATCGAGAATACTATCAACGGATTTATTAATCACAGTTAGCAAAAAATTATTTCACAATCTGCTTTTGATTGTTGCATATATCAAGGTGATCATCATTGGCACAATAATTGCAACAGTAATAGTAAACCCGGTTTTCCCGAACTTGATTTCTTGCCCATCGATTTTCAGAATGGCTATGACACCTGCAACAGCCATTAAAACCCATATGCTTGCAAAAATAATAAAAACGACAAATGCTGATTCATTCATAAATAAGAATCCGGTTTGATTTGTGAATTGACTTGTAGGGGGAGGGAGTAGGGAACAGGGAACAGGGAACAGAAAGTGTACTGAGTTCTGTTCAAAAAATCAAATAGTAATCCTATATTGTTTTTAAATTCAGGATTTACGCAACTGGCACATTTCACCTCAAACTGTCACATAGTAGTGATTTGTCTATAATGCTTATAAATCAAGAAACATAGAGTTTGATACCAAATTTAAGTATGTGTGCCAGTTGCCATAATTTTGTGACGCTTGCGCCAGTCCTAAAATTGTTAATGAACCTGCCAAGGGACAAACACGTCTATCTATCCTTTACAAAGGTTAAAAGTCAAACCCTGATTCCATAGAACAATCGATCTTCTCATCCGTCATTTGCATGGGGGTGTAGTCACACCAAATTAATTAATTTTTACTTCCCGTACCATAAACAGTAAATATATTTATAAATTATATGTTATTAAAACCACTGATTAAAACTCGATGATATCCACATGAGTATGATCGACAACACCAATACCCTTTTATCAGCACCTACCGGCTCCTTAACAATTCCCCAATTTTCCGATCGCAATTACCTACTTTTTTCCCTAGTAATTCCTACTTACCAAGAGCGTGAAAATATTGAAAACATTGTCACAATATTGACTAACCTCTTAGATGAATCTATCCCCACAGAATACGAGCTAATTATAGTAGATGATGATAGCCCAGATGGTACTTGGGAAATAGCACAATCACTAATGTCAGAGTATCCTCAGTTGCAAGTAATGCGTCGCCAGGGGGAGCGGGGACTATCTTCAGCGGTGATTCGTGGATGGCAAGTGGCCAAAGGTGAAATTTTAGGGGTCATTGATGGTGATTTGCAACACCCACCCCACACAATTTTGCAAATGCTAGATACCATGAGGAAAGGTACTGATTTGGCAGTGGCTAGCCGCCATATGGACGGTGGTGGGGTAAGTAGTTGGAATTTTGTCAGGCGTTTTTTATCCCGTGGTGCTCAATTATTGGGGTTAATTATTCTACCAGAGGTATTGGGTAGGGTTTCTGATCCTATGAGTGGATATTTTATGGTGCGTCGCTCCTGTGTGGTAAGTACAACCCTGAACCCGGTAGGATATAAAATTTTACTAGAGGTGATTGGGCGAGGAAATGTAGGAGAAATAACTGAAGTTGGCTATGTGTTTTGTGAACGCAAACAGGGAGAAAGTAAGGTTAATTGGAAGCAATATGTGGATTACATCCACCATTTAGTGCGTTTGCGGTTGTCTACAGGAAAATTAGCAAGGTTTAGCAAAAGTATGGGTTTTCCCATTGGTAGATTTCTCCGATTTGGGTTGGTAGGATTAAGCGGGGTTTTTGTAGATATGGGAGTACTTTATTTACTCAGCGACCCGACTACCCTGGCTTTGCCCCTAACTCGGAGTAAAATTATTGCTGGGGAAATAGCCATTTTCAATAATTTCCTGTGGAATGATGCTTGGACATTTGCAGATGTGGCAATGCAGCAGCGAGAATGGCGACAACGTTTAAAGCGATTTATCAAATTCAATCTAATTTGTTTGGCTGGATTAGTTTTGAATGTGTTGGTGTTAAATTTAGTGTTTAATTTTATTTTACCTAACCGCTACATCGCTAATTTAATTGCGATCGCATTTGCAACTATTTGGAATTTCTGGGTCAATCTCAAACTCAGTTGGCGAGTTACCCAGGTGAAGTAGAGGAGTGAGGGAGGGAAGGAGTGAAGGAGTGAAGGAGTGAAGGAGGGAAGGAGTAGGGGCGGGGTTTCCCCGCCCGGTGGGGTTTCGCCCGATGGGGTTTCATCGCCCGGAGTGAGGGAGAGGTCTAAGTTGGGAATTACTTTGGTGTTAATAGTCTGGTTTGTGATTGGGTTGGGGTTGCGTTTAATTAATTTAACAGGCAAACCTCCGTGGACCGATGAGTTTTCTACCCTAGTATTTAGTTTGGGTAATAGTTTTTTAACTGTACCCCTAGACAAAGCGATCGCAGTCAACACCCTGTTACAACCGCTACAACCACAACTAAGTACAGGTATTCAAGATGTATTGTCCCATTTGCTGATAGAAAGCAATCACCCACCACTTTATTTTGTCTTAGCTCATTGGTGGATGGAGTTATTTGGGACACAGCAAGGCATAGTATCTTTATGGGGGGCGCGATCGCTTGCTGCTGTTTTCGGTGCATTATCTATACCCGCTATCTATGGTTTAAGTTGGATTGCTTTTCGTTCTTCCGTGGTGAGTCATATCGCTGCGGCAATGATGGCTGTTTCTCCCTTCAGTATTTTCCTTGCCCAAGAAGCTCGCCATTATACCTTGGCTATTTTGTGGGTAATTGCTTCTTTTGCTTGTTTATTGACTGCAACGCGCCACATTCAAAACCAAACCAAGTTACCCATTTGGCTGATTTTCGGTTGGATATTAACCAATGCTTTGGGTATTGCTTCCCATTACTTTTTTGTACTTACCCTGTGTACTGAAGCAGGTGTGTTAATATTCCTCCCTTGGCGACGGTATGGGGAAATAGATAGGGAGGGGAGACAAAGAAATACTCTTCCATTCCTCAAATCCCCTTGGAAACAAATTTATCTTGTTGCTGGGGGTAGCCTTGTATCTGGTTTAGTCTGGCTACCAATTTTTTTGCAAAATTCCTATGGCAATCAATTAACCGAATGGATTCAGGGTTCTAAATCTGGATTAGCTTGGTTAAGTCCCATTTTTCAAGCTTTAGCTGCATGGATTACCATGATTTCCCTACTACCCGTAGAATCACCACATCTATGGGTAATTATTGCTTCTGGTTTGGTAATGATTGTTTTTTTCATTTGGGCAATACCATTGTTGTGGCGAGGTATCAAATTACGGTTACAGGAACCGCAAACCAATTTAATCACACTGGTGCTAATTGGTCTAATTAGTATTGCGATCGCTTTATTTTTTATTTTTACCTATTTTCTCGGTATTGACTTGACTAGGGGTGCTCGCTATAACTTTGTTTATTTCCCGGCTGTAATAGTTTTACTAGCTGCAAGTCTGGGAATATATTGGCAAGCGCCCAAGGGAGAAATGCAAAGATGGGGAATAGGTGGGAAACAAGCGGTGGTATTAATTTGGTTGATGGGTTTATTTAGTGTAATTACAGTGGTTAGTAATTTGGGGTATCAAAAATATTACCGTCCTGATTTATTTGTGCAGTTAATCGAAAATACTTCCGAACAACCCGTACTCATCGCTACTACCCAGAAAACCCACGTTCACATCGGGGAAATGATGGGGGTGGCTAGGGAGTTTAAATTGACAAACTCTAGTCTCAATCCCCTATTTCTCTTCGCCCATCAACAGCAAAATCCCCAGACATCCACTATTTCCCTAGAAAAGACTTTAAAAGTATTACCTCGCCCTGTAGATTTATGGCTAGTCAACTTTCGCGCTCCAACTCCATCATTGCTAAAACAATGTACCCTGGAAACTAAATCATTACCAGCGATCGATGGTTATGAGTATCAGCTTTATCATTGCCCGTAAATGATTCGTACTAATGACGCAAAGGTTGCTGACCATCGGCGGACATTTAGCGCACCTACTTCATTTTCAATCTTGAGGAAATCGGGGTCGATCGCACCCAATTTATTCACAGCTTGCCTCAGCTCATCGTCAGGCGGTACTAAAGTATCTGCTATATGGGAATTGAGTCCAGATGTTCTAAGTTGCGTCATGAAAAATCATCCCTAAACAGTAGCGTTGCCCCGAATGGATTTGACTGACGCCATGTTTCAGATCCACCCGATAGAACCCTCGTGTGCCTCGAACCGGACGATGGCTCACCGCAAAAATTACGGCTTCTCCATGATGTAATGGTACTACATGGACTCTCGATTGTGTTCTTGGTTTTTGTTCTACTAAAACAAATTCTCCACCCACAAAATCCTCCTCAGGCTGACTTAGAAGTATTGCTATTTGTAGTGGAAATGTCAATTCACCGTACAAATCTTGGTGTAAACAGTTAAAATCACCCGATTCGTATTTCAGTAAAAGTGGGGTTGGTCGAATTTGCTTAGCACGATGGCAAGTTTCTAAAAACGTCTCTAGAGTATTTGGGAACGCAAACGCCTTGCCCAATTCTTCATTCCATGTATTTGCTAGTGGCACTAGGTAAGGATAGACCGTCTCCCGTAACGATTGAACGATGGCTGGTAGTGGGTAGGCAAAGTATTGGTACTCCCCCTGCCCAAAGCGATATTGCTGCATCTTCACGCAACTGCGGAACTGAGTGCTTACGCCGTACAGGTTAATGATCTGATGGCACTCTTCAGAACTTAGAATTTGTCCAGTCTTGGCAAATCCTTGAATGTACAAAGTTTGCAGAATCTTTTCCCACTGTAGGGCTTCGACTCGTTGGGTAAAAATTGGGGTGTCGATGGAAGAACACATCATTGTGAATTGGATAATTTAGTAACGGTTTGTGCTGCTTCGCGTTCTAGTAAGGCACGTTTGCGTTTGCACCCCCAACGGTAGCCTTTTAAAGTATTGTCACTGCCAACAACACGATGACAGGGAATAGCAATGGCAAGCTGATTCGTTGCACAGGCACGAGCCACCGCACGGACTGCTTTGGGATTACCAATCTGCTGAGCGATCTCAGCGTAGCTAGCGGTACTACCAGGTGGAATGTCTTGGAGTGTTCTCCAAACACGCTGCTGGAAAGCAGTCCCCTGAATGTCAAGGGGGAGATTCAGCCCTTGCTGAGGCATCTCTATAAAGGCAAGAACCTGTTCAATCCAAAGAGCGAAAGTTGAGTCGCTTTCATGAAATTGGGCATTGGGAAACTGGTTTTGTAACTGCTCAATCAAAGCTTCTTCAGTATCACCCAAGCTAATTGCACAAATTCCTTGTGTTGTTGCGGCAACCAACACCCAACCCAACCACGATGGCTTGACGGCAAACCGAATTTCGATTCCATCTGCACCCTGCTTATATTTAGTAGGTGTCATCCCTAACATCATCGTTGATTTATCGTAGAAACTGCTACTTGTCTTAAACCCCGCATTGTAAATTGCCTGAGTCACTGGGGTTCCCTGGTGTAGTTCTTCACGAATTCGCTTTGCTTGATGGGCATTGACATATTCTTTGGGTGTAACGCCAAGCATTTTCTTAAACAAACGATGAAAGTGATACTGGCTTAGTCCTGCTATCTTAGCCATTTTCTGAAGAGATAAAGGTTCTTCCGATTGCTCAATGAGTTTGCAGATCCGAGCAATCGTTTCTATTTGTTGCTGATAAGGTAAAACGGCATTAGGCTGACATCGCTTACAGGGACGAAATCCTGCCTTTTCAGCATTGGCGCAACATTGAAAGAATACAACGTTTTTCTGGTTTGGCAGGCGTGATGAACAGGTTGGGCGACAGTACACTCCTGTAGTTTGAACTGCATATAGAAACTCACCATCAGCCTGTGGATTGCGTTGTACAAGTGCCTCCCAACGCTGAGCATCCGTTGAAAATGATGGAATTAGGGTACTGTTCATAATAACTTTCTCTGTTCATCCTGTTTAAGATAGTATGGGGTTCAACTCAACACTACCATCTATTTCTTGCGGTCTAATCTAAGTGAAACTCTTTTAATGAACGGGTGTTTGGCTCAAAAGAGTAATGTGTGTGAGTTCCTACCCGGTTTAGAGACTTTTTTTACGTCGAACTCAGGTTGATATTAGTAAATCCTCGTAGAAAGATCCAAATAGGTTTTTAGGATGAACTAAGTGTGTTTCGAGTATCCAATGCCGTTTATTGCCAAATTTATCAGGAGCACTCATTGGTCTGGTATTTTCCAGACAGATATAGTCAAATTGAGTATCTCCAAGTATTCTTTCATGTGGAAATACCCCTATTAAATGACCTGAATGTAATTGTGAACTCAGTTTCCAGCCACTTTCTCTAACACTATGCTGCATGTATTCATATAAATCTTTGCCAGTCATATCTTGATTTTGTAGATAATAAGCTTTGCCTTCAAGAAATATACGTTCACAATCATTGCATATTTTAACTTTATCAGGATCAATATTCGGACTTGGCACAATCATGCTACGTCCAAGGTCAGCCTCCATTCTGAAAACGGAATTTACTTCTATGTTCAAAACGGGACCCAAGTCGAAAAAAACGATATCCCCTGGCTTAATTACATGATTTCTAACCTTGACACTATAGGGATTAATAGTATCTTCACCCACACGTAATATCTGTCTATGCCAGAATCGTGGTTTTTGATCTACGGGGTAAAGTATTTGTGCCGCTAACTCGTAAATCGCCTTTTGCACTTTTCTAGTTTCACATCCAGCCTGAATCAAATTACGCATTTTG
This sequence comes from Calothrix sp. MO_167.B12, assembly GCA_030066045.1. Classification (GTDB taxonomy): domain Bacteria; phylum Cyanobacteriota; class Cyanobacteriia; order Cyanobacteriales; family Nostocaceae; genus Calothrix_A. The sequence goes on along the minus strand of JASJCJ010000065.1, from coordinate 16,404 downwards.
ATGTGTTCAATCAGCAAAAGACCACGATTACGAGCGCAGATGAGCTGATGTTCTAAGTTTGAATCAGTACATAACAAATCATTCATGGGGTGATAACTTAGCAGAAAAGCTTATAAAAAGGAAATTGTAAAATGTAGCCAAAAAATAGGTTTTTGCGCCAAATTCAGTAATGCTAAAGAATAGTTTCTTGATTCATATCTTGCAACATTCTCAAAAAAATTAGAAAAACCGGGTTTATAAACGCAAAATTGCAGTTTTTACCATTAGTCATTCTCAAAAAACCCGGTTTTTAACCTAGGTGCAAGATATCAGTTTACGAAAGCCGCTTCCAAAAATCTCGCAAGATGCGAAACACTTCCTCTGGTTCTTCCACGTGAGAAAAAGAACCACTGCGTTCGAGAACGTGAAATTCTGCCTGGGGCGCATACTCCAAAAACTCGTATTGTAGTGCGGGATACAGTGCCCGGTCGAATCGTCCCGCAAGTACTAATATAGGAACAGCGACATTTTTCAGCATTGGTCGAAAATCTGGTATTTTGGCGACCTGATTGCTGATGAAGAAGTCCACGTCCTCACCACAAAACAGGGGGTAGAGTTCAAAATTGCGCGCTCCAGGCTCAGTAGCTAACAGTCGAGCGTTGTCCGGATTGTAAAAGCGCACAAGTTTAGCGCCGTTGGCGAATAGTTCTTGCATCTTCGGATCGGTGGAAGGTAGACCTTCAGTACGCAATGTCTGAATTTTTGCCCAAACCTCGGGACATTGGTTAGCGATTTCGCGGTTGATGTTGGCGTGGTTAAGTTGCCACATTTCCGGGCTATGGAGACTGTTTACCAATGCCAAACTACGCACCAGGTGGGGATAGTTAATTGCCAGCGCCTGTGCCAGAAGACCCCCATAGGAAAATCCGTACACATGAACTGTTCCCAGATTGAGTTTCGACAACAGCGCGGCGACATCAGCGACATCACTATCAAATGTAATTTCGTTTAGATCGGCGGGTGCATCAGAGCGACCGCGCCCATATAAGTCTACGTAAATTATTCGGTAATCAACAGCTAGTGAGTCGAAATGGGGATGAAAAATCACGTGAGATCCAGCTGGACCTAAACCAGACAGCAAAATTACAGGCTCACCGTTTCCCTCTTGCTCCACCCAAAGCCTTCTACCCCGGACGTTATAATATTGCCCTTTGGGGTGTGTGAAGTCGATTTTTGCTTGAGGATTACTCATAAAACACTCGCTCTTTGACATTTTTTTCTCTAGGATCGAGTTTAAGCTGTTGCTCCAAACTACGAATCAGTTGATAATCTGCCATAATTTGCGATTCATCTTCATGAGCCAAGACGACAAAGCCAAGATCGAGACTGGCGAACAGATCCTTTGTGGGTTCTAACCAATCGTTGTTGCGAATTTTGATCACTGAAAAATGATGGCTCTGTAGCTCCCGTACCCGATCAAATATTTCGACGTTGTTCACTCTACCTCGAGTGCGACAAATTAAAAATACCACTAAAACGTGATTGATTAGTTTAAAGCTATCGGGAATAGCACCTTGGCGGGTAAAAAACCTCACAACTCGGTCTACCTGACTATCCCCAGTGGCGATTCGACAGAAACGCGGGTGACCACCTCCGTGGGGTCGAGCGCCAACCTCGATTAGTCTCGGACCATGTTCTGTGAACATCAATTCTACGTGGGATGTGCCGAACCGCATACCAACCGCGTCCAGTACACCACGGGCATAAGCCACGATTTGGTCATACACTGGAATCGTCGGAGGAAGCCATTCCATGCGATCGTAAATCGCCATGTATTGACCATTGTTGATTTTATGATATTTACATATATCACTGATTGAGTGCTTACCCTCGTAGCTAATAGTATCAACAACGTATTCAATGCCTGTGACATATTCTTGTACAACTAATTTATTGTTGAGTATCCCTAGACGGTTGTGTTTGCCCAACATTTCATGGAAAACCTCCCGCCAACCTTCACCTTTAGCCACTTTAGTTACCCCATCAGTGCTAGCACTTTTGGGTGGTTTAATCACAAGATCCCGTCCTATCAGGTTCTCTTGATATAGCCATTTTTCTACTTCGTCAGCGTCATCAGTGCATAACTGTGCAATAATTGGTAGCCCAGCTTGTGCTACCGCAGCCGCCATATCACCCTTATGCCGACGTGCGCCAGCTTTTTCTGGAACGTTGGCGATGTCTGCGACTACCTGGGGAGCAATAGCATCAGCGAGTTCCACTCCTGATTCGCATCCAGCCAGCACACATCGTGGACGCAATTCCCTGAGTTTGTTTACAACTTCTGAGAGATCCTCAGTTGCAAGGATAATCTGCGAAAAGTCTTGAGGTTGATAGGATGATGCGTACACTTCTGGAGGAGCAGGGCTGGATACAACTGCCACAACTGGTACTCCTGCATCCGTAAACGCTGGTGCAAAGAAAGCACCAGAAGAATATGGATCAACAATCACCGCTGGACCTTGGGGATTACTAGTTGTCATAATTAACACCTCCTTCCCCAGCAAACAAAGCCGCATGGCAACAAAACCTTTCCCAGGCATCAGCCACTTGGGAACTTAGACCCCGCGCTCTGACGGCAGAATGCACCAAACCTGGTTCGACGACCAATTTAACTTGGATTCCTTGTTCACGAAGGAGACGGGTGTACTCCTTGGAATCAATCAACAGCGAGTCCATTTCCGCTCCCATGATATATGCTGGTGGCAAATCATCAAAATTTCCACCTATCAACGGGGAGACATAAGCATGTTTCACCTGTTCTGGCTCAGGCGCATAGCAGGCTGTGTAGTATTCCATTTCACCACCAGTTAGCAAGGGAGCATCGGCACCCCCTTGACGCCAGCGAGTAAAATCAAGAACCGGGCTGATCAGTGCTTGACCCCGCAACTTCGGACCACCCCGGTCACGACTCATCATGCTGATAGCAACAGCCATGTTCGCTCCAGAACTGTCGCCTGAGATGACAATTCTATTGGGATCAATATCCAATCGTTGGGCATCGTTCACAACGCCGCATAGCACACCGTAACAGTCCTCTAAAGCTGCTGGAAAAGGGTTTTCCGGCGACATCCGAAAATCTGGGGCAATGGTAACTAATCCCGATTTCTCGCACAGTTCCGCAACAACTGTGTTGTGCGTTTCTAATGAGCCGACTACAAACCCACCCCCACGAATGTAAATTAGCAGTCCTCGACCTTTTGTTTGTTTGGGACGATATACCCTAATCGGCAGCTTTCGTCCTTCATGGAATACCGTATCATTAGTGACTAATACCCCTGGTGGCATATCGTAGGTAAATTCCTTCGTAAGTCCAAGGTACATATCTCGCTGCTGATCAATGGGCAATGTGTAAAAATTAGGTGGCATAACTTTGTTGCATCGATCTATAAATTCATTTATGCCTTCTGCGTAGGTCATTTGATTCTCCAAATAATGTTCGTAAGTATCTGTGCAAAATTATTTATACATTTTTGAATTCTGCAAAACAAACACAGAAACCAGATATATAAATAATTTTGCCTACCTGCTTATATTTTAGGTCTGCGTTGAGCCAGGACTGAAGTCCCGAGGATTTAACAATTCGTTGAGGATGCCTTTACGCATTAGCAGAGGTAAACAGAGAATTGTTCCGATACCACCGACCCATAAAGCACCGCCCAAGCCAAAAAAATTTATGGTCAAGGCAGCCATAAGACTACCGATTGGAGCCGCACCCCATATCAAAAATCGTTGTACCGAGTTCATTCTACCGAGCAGGCGATCGGGCGTCTCGGTTTGTCGCAAGGTCAATGCTGCAGGACCAAAAACACCCTCTCCGATACCGTGTAAAACGTGGGCCGCAATGAGGCCAGCGACTGAGCCTAGGGAACCAGCTAATGGGATGAGAATTAATCCCGATACCGAAACAGTCGCGCTCATAAAAAGAGTACGGGCAAAACCAAAACGACCGACGAGTTTAGTGCATAAAAGATTACCAAGCGGAAAACCTGTGGCAGCTGTACCCATAACAAAGCCAATGGCGACGGAACTCAGGTCCAGTACTTTTCGGCAATACAGCACGAGGCTAGAATCGAGCATACTGCAAAATATGACATATACGACCCCGCACATAATAACCGGCTCTAACCGTTGGTGGCGGAATACGAAATGCAAACCCTCACAAATATCACGGTACATCCATCTGAGATTCTGCTTTTTTTCCGACCTCGTCATGGTCGGACGCCTTTGCTTGATGACCAATAATGACAGCACGGACAACACAAATGTCACTGCATTCACTGCAATTGCTGCGACGACCCCCAGCCATGCAATGAATTGCCCCCCAAGCATAGAGCCAAGTGTCTTCGCCATGGACTCAGATAAAAATAATCGCGAATTAGCTCGCTGCAAATCCTGTGCTTGGGAAAAAAGTTCTGGGACATAGGACGTATAGGCGATCTGAAAAAACACCACGGCCGTACCGGCAATGCCAACCAGCAGCATTAGCATTGGAAAGGTCAGGGCACCACTGAATGCAAGGGTGGTAACAATCATAAAGGCGACCGCCTGTATAGTACTGCAAACAATCATCGTCAGTCGTCGCGGCAGTCGGTCGATAATTACGCCCGCTGGTAATCCAAACAGAAAGAACGGTACTCCAAGGGCGAACGGGAGTAGCGCGGCCTGGGAATCAGAAACTCCTATTACCTGCACGGCTAGTAACGGCAGGGCAATCACCATAAGTGCATCCCCGAATAGATTCAATGATTGTCCAGCCCATAACATTTTAAAATGGCGATTTGCGTTAGTCAACTCAGAACTCCTACCGTGGATAAATGTCTAGTTTTTAGAGTCACGGTCTGGACAGCTAATTCAATAGTTTCTGTACAGTCCTCAGCGGTGTCTCTATGCACGATTAAGTAAGCATATCGACAAGAGACATGATCTGCCGGGGGTAATAACAATTTTTGTCCAGGGGTTACAAGTGAAGCGGCAACATCAACTGACGCTGGAAGTTCAGCATGGTTAATGTGGACACTATCTACGATCGCATCATATTCAGGATAGAGAAAGTGAATAGCAGCGACACTTTTATGTGTCTTCTCAATGTTTGGTTTATGCCCACAAGCAACCGCAACTGCAACTTGTCCAGGATTGATTCCAGAAGCAAACCAACCAACGTAAGGAATCATATCACCACCAAGTCGGGCATTAATCTCTACTATCTTTGCTCCAGACTGGGTAAGACGCAATTCGGTATGGGTGATGCCGTTAAAAAATCCCACAGCTTGGTGTGCTTGTTGTAGAACAGAGAGAAATTGGGAATCCTCAAGCAAAGGGTCGTGAGAATGCACTATGTGTCCAATTTCTTCAAAATAGGGGAAGAAGCCAGTGATTTTGCGGGCAACAAACATGGGATACATAACTCCGTTAACCCATGCAATATCAATGCTGACCTCTGGTCCTTGCATATACTCTTCCACCAGTACACGCTGATCATAAACGGGTACGCCATCCTCAGTTGCAGTCTTAGCATGTTCAAAGGCTGTATTTACCTCCTCTGCTCCATTTACTAAGCTAACTCCATAACTTGCACCCAATGCACGGGGCTTGATGATCACGGGATAACCAATAATCTCTGCGGCTTGAGTTGCTTCATCAAGAGATGAGACAAGTATTGAAGTAGGTTGTGGTACTCTTGATGCCGTCAAAAACCTGCGGGTTAAGTGCTTGTCACGACACCGAGCGACGTACTCAGGGTTTGTACCTGGGAGACCGAGGGCTTGGGTGAGTTTGGCTGTTTGTACCATTCGTATTTCATCCCAGCACAGTACGCCGTCAATTTTGACATCCTCAGGTAAGTTACGTGCTGCGTCAATCATCATTTGGGCATCGAGTGTATCCACCACTGTGTAACCCAGGATATAAGGTATTTGCCAGTCTGGTGGAGAATCGAGGAATAGCCAAATATTGGAATGTTCGGCAACCATTTTGAGCAGATACTCGCGGTAAAGATGGTAGCCAGTAGTTACCAACAAAATAGTAGGGAGGTGAGAAGAATTGCTCTTTTGGTGTTGTGAAGTCACTATTGTTGCTCCTTATGAGTACTCAGTTTACTTAATTCCAACCTCTGAAGTAGCCAAGAGATGGCGATGCTGGAATGCAATCGACTGTGGTTTTGTTTGAGGTAAAACAGCTATTGCAATATCGTTTCGCCAGACCAAAGGCATAGCATTTTGCTGTAGACGATTGGTAGAAACAACTAAGCCATGCCAAGGGCAGGTGATGGTGTTTTTTTGACAATTAAAGTAGCCTAGATGAAGGGGTCCACCTCGATGAGGACAATTGTCTGCCACTAAGAATATGCTGTTGTCCAAAGAGGTGAGAAAGAAACGCCTATCACCATGCATGAGAAAGTTTGATAAGTGTGGATCAAATTTTACGACAGGCATTTTTGGTAGTCTCCGATTGAATAGATGTTGTACACGCATTCTTCGGATTCAATGATGGCTCCATGGAGTCGATTGTGCTGAATTACCGTGCCTTCGCCAGCATTGAGTATTGTGTAGCGATTGTGACCAGTAACAAACTTCATCACACCAGACTGAATGTAACAAAGTTCATCACCGTCATGAACGTGGGTAACTGATAATTCGCCGCGAGGTTCAATAAACTGTTGCATCTTCGGATTGATGCTACCGTCTTGAATTTTCCCGTACACTGGTAATGCTAAGGCTTTGTACTTGAGTCCATCATCAGCCCAATGCACCTGGTCGATGAAATCTTGATCGGCAATTTCGGATAGGAGTTTGGCTTCCTCAAAACCCCGTACAATATCAGGAATTATTCCTTCGCCATAAGTGCTGATTGCTGGTTTAATCAAATTTTCTAGCACCATTCGACTGTGATGATGATCTATGCCTACATGTTCCAGAAAATAGCGGTTGTTAATGGTTGAACCAAATATTTTCTCCATTGTTTTAGCAGCTAGTTCGCAGAATTTAATGAAGGTAGTTTCTGCATAAAAAATAGCTCCTAAATAGCGGAAGAATTTCGAGTGATCAGCGCAGATATAATTGTAGTAATTATTTAACATCAGGGAAGACGTTAAATAGAATTGCCAATAGGTGTGTGGTGTGGATTCTAAACCAACACTTGTGAGTGTTTCTTCAAATAGCTTGCTGTGTTTTGTCTGATGAATACCGTAACCGTATTCATCAATAACAATCTTAAATAGCTCTGATTGCAGAGAGCCATAATAACCCAAAATATTCCTAGACATTGCTGAAGATTCGACTAGAAAATCCCCAGCTAATTGAATCAAAAAAGTTTTGGCAGCATGGACTGGATCTGTGGAACCTTCGATGGCTTCCATGACCTGATTATGTTTTGTGTTCTTGACTGTTTCAATATATTCTTGGAAATACTCCTCAAGAGCTGTAGCAGTCCAATTACCAGTCACAGATATTTCAGTGTCAAGGAATGAGAAAATATAATGTTCCAGCCAAGGTCTAATGATATTGCCCAAGGTGATAACTTTTGGGTCATAAAAATTGACAAAATCTTGACGTTTATGCCCAAAATCATGTTTTGGTAGAAATAGAAAACTGCTTTCATATACAGTCAGCAATGTTCGATTAGCGGTCAAACTATTGTAAGTCAGTAAATTGTCTCTGGTCAGAGGTTTTGAAAAGTCCAAATACTGGAAAATGTGCGGTCGTAACGTTCGACGATAAGGATTATCTTCGAGCAACCATTCCTCTGTATCTTTGAAGAGGTTGCATTTTCCATATTCTACTAAACATGACTTGAAGAAATCATAGTCATTCAGATTCAAAGTTGCAGAGTTTTCTTGTGACAATCGAGTTTTGAGTTGCATGATGAATTTTACCTCTTTAATATCAATGGAAATGGCTGAAAATATTCTCTAGTAAAGTGCAGCGTAAATACATATACCATTTTTAAGCCTTGGAGCAATCTATTTTTCCCTGCTTTTTATGGTCTACTTATTTCCGCCGAGGTGTACTAGTTTTCTAGTGTTGTGGCAATTTGAAAATTGATGTTGGTATCGCTTTGCTGAATCGTTAAGTTCAACATATCCCCCTTTTGCACATTTATGGGTTTTTCAAAGCACTGCACTGCTTGCATCCAGTGTGATTTTTCGTTATCTACTGCATTGCTTAGAACAACTCCGTTACCTAAATCCAACTCAAACCAAAAAACAACACCATGAACAGTTCCGTTGTGTTCGACTTGTACGGATATTTCTTCTTGACGTGGTTCTAGGGAATCAACTTGGAAATCAAATTCCAATGCTGTGGTGGGTTTACTTAACAAGCGATGGGGCCAAATCCACAGTCGAACTGGAAAATACCCAACTGTAGAGAAAATATTAAATGGCGAAACGTCAAAGCTGGCTGCATCGGATGCTAAATTGAGATTATGTACCAAATGGCTCTCTAACAAGCTAAACTTAACCACTGCTTTCGCTGGAATAATCGTCGCATCCGCAGTTAATAATGCTTGCCGAGCGTGACGAATGATTGGTAATATACCCTCACCCACAAGCCCACAATCAACGGTTTCAGTGATTAAGATATCGGCTCTTTGAGCTAAATCTAGACCAACCACAAGATCCTGTGACTTTTTGGTAACAATTTTAATCTGGTCTTGAAATCCATTGATGGCAATGATTTTATTCGCTACATGTGCAATGGGTTGTATCATTTCACAGGATGTCACATAACTAGCTCTATGACGAGCAGCCATCATTGCCAGTAATCCCGAACCTGCTCCTATGTCTAGGACTCTGCTATTTGGACCCACGACGTGTTTGATGGCAGTTTCAAATGCTTGATTACGTTCGACATCATTGAGCATTGCAAAATGCCAACGGGGAATCACTGACTCCCAACTCACAGGGCGAAGTACACCTGTAGATTCTGTGCGCGTAGAATTGGGATTGACAAAAAATTCTAAGTTATTTTCACTAGCGCCATTATAATGTTCCGGCTTAGGTGTCTGCATTTTCTGATTAACTCCTGAAAGTTACTTGGCTATTCAACGTATACATTTTGTGCAAGTACAACAAATTAATTATCTTTTTCCAGCTAAATCTCAGTGTTTGTGTACTTTTCTGCCATTTGCGAATATTGCTCATTGATTTGTGGACTGGAAAAGTAATTACTATCTGCAAAACTGTAGTTCAATGTATGATGAGAAAATCCCGTGAAAGTATTAATTCTTTCATCTGTATTAGTAGATTGGATTGTGTCTACGAAAGGTTGACTGGTAACTAAATTATTTTGTTGTTCCTTGGTCATTTTTACTTACCATTAGTGCTAAATATGATGGGATGAGCAAATCAATGCTTTCAGGTTTTGTAGCAAAGAATGATTTTTGCACCCCGATTACATTTACAAATATAGAAATTATGATTTTTATCAACAATACAGATAAGTTCAGTAGTTTATAGCCAAAAAACTCAGGTGCAAAACTGAAAAACTGCAAAAAGTTCAGGAAAATTCAGGAAACCTCAGTCACGAAATTGTATTATGTGATGTAAGCTTTGCTATGGGAAGCTCATGACTATGAACCTTGAAAAATTGCTGAGATTTGTCGATCAAGCAGTTTTTACCAAAACGCAAAATCATTTAAAAGATGTACAAATCTCGATCCTCCAAGGTGCTTTGCAAGGTCAAAACTATGAAAAAATCGCCGCAGCACATGGTTATTCTGATAGATACCTCAAACAAGATGTTGGTCCAAGTCTGTGGAAATTACTCTCCCAAGTGTTTGAAGAAAAGGTTAGTAAAACCAATTTTCAGTCAGCGATAGAAAGACAATGGTATTTATGGCAACAAAAAGTATCCGAAGAATCACGAAATAATTTTGAAGACACACAAATATCAGTGACACCAGAACCCCAAACAGAGATTAAATATCAAGATTGGGGAGATGTGGGTGATGTATCAATTTTTTATGGTCGTAGTGATGAATTGACAACCCTGCAACAATGGATTCTCGGCTCCAATTGTCGTTTGTTACTGCTTTTGGGAATGGGAGGAATTGGTAAAACTAGTTTATCTATCAAGCTGGCACAACAAATACAGGATAATTTTACCCATGTAATTTGGCGTTCGTTGCAAAATGCACCCCCAGTTGATGAAATTTTGATACAGCTAGTTCAGTTTTTATCTCATAAACAGGAAATAACTCTACCTGATACCCTGGAGGATAAATTTTCACGGCTTTTACATTACTTACGTTTATCACGATGTTTGGTCATCCTCGATAATTGGGAATCTGTTTTACAAGGTAGCACCAGTGCTGGAAAATACAATCATGGTGATGAAGGGTACGGTTATTTACTGAAAAAAATCGGAGAAGTTAACCATCAAAGTTGTTTGATCCTTACCAGTCGTGAGAAACCGAAAGAGATAGCACTGCTAGAAGGACCAAACCTGAAAGTGCGATCGCTACTATTGTCTGGGTTAACTTCTGTGGAGGGAAGGGAAATTTTTAAAGCCAAGGGGTGTTTTGCAACCAGTGAAGAAGAACTAGAAGAAGTCTGTACCCATTATGCTGGAAATCCCCTAGCTTTAAAGATCGCAGCAGCAGCAGTACAAGAAGTCTCTGGGGGTGATTTGGGGCAATTAATGCCCTTTTTGAGGCAAGGTCAGTTACAATTTGCAGATATCAATGACTTGTTGTTATGTCAATTTCATCGTCTGTCAGCTTTAGAACAGCAAGTCATGTACTGGTTAGCAGTCAATCGAGAACCGATTTCTTTACCCCAACTGGCAGCAGATTTTGTGGGTAAAAATGTGATTACAGAGTTACTAGGTGCGATACAATCCCTGGGACGTCGTGCATTTATCGAACAAAGTAACCAGCAGCTATTTCTACAACCAGTAGTGCGAGAATATGTGACACAAAGGATAATTACTGGTGTTTGGGAAGATATTTGTCAAGCAAGGCAAGATTTTCTCAATGATTATGCTCTAATTAAAGCCCAAAGTAAAGAATATATTAGACAAGCACAAATACGTTTTATTTTGCAACCCATTATTGAAAGATTGGTCACTGATTTGGGCAGTTATCATCATCTGGAGTGTCAACTTAAATCTATTTTGAAAAAACTACAACAAGAAACTCCTTTAAAGCCGGGATATGCAGTCGGAAATCTTCTCAATATATTGTGTACTATTAATGCTGATTTACGGAATCTTGATTGTTCCCATTTTGTAATTTGGCAAGCATATTTAGCAGATACAAACTTACACAATGTCAATTTTTCTGATTCTCAATTTGCTAAATGTGTCTTTAAACAAACCTTTGGTGCGGTTCTATCTATAGCTTTTAGTCCCGATGGTCAGATACTCGCTAGTAGTGATGCCAAAGGTGAAATTAATTTATGGCGAGTAGCAGATGGACAATGTTTATTAACAATGAATGGTCATAGCAATTGGGTCCGACGAATTGCATTTAGTCCCAACGGTAAAACCCTTGCCAGTGCTAGTACTGATAGAACTATTAGAATTTGGGATGTACAGAATGGTGGATGTCTAGAAATAATTCGAGAATATCCCTGCATTTCCTATTCAGTTTGTTTTAGTCCTGATGGTCGTTGGCTCGCTAGCGGTGGTGATGACTGTAAAATTCGCATTTGGGACTTAGAAAATCATCACTGTTTGCAAGTAATCCCAGGACATGAACATTGGGTGTTTGTAGTAAATTTTAGTCCTGATGGTCAATTACTTGCTAGTAGCAGTCGTGACCAGACAATTAGAATTTGGGATGTGAAATCTGGAACATGTTTACAAATAATAGAAGGACATGAAAATTGGGTAATTCCCGTTATTTTTACTCCCAATGGTCAGCAAATTGCCAGTGCTAGTTTCGATAATACCATCAGAATTTGGAATGTTGCTGACGGTAAATGTTGCCATATTTTGAGAGGACATAGCCAATGGGTATTTTGCATTGCTTTGAGTCCTGATGGACAGCAAATTGCTAGTGTAGGGGTAGACCAAACAATTCGTATTTGGCAAGTCAACAATGGCGAATGTTTACATGTAATTTCTGGACACACCCATCAAATTTGGTCTGTGGCATTTCATCCTGACGGTACTAAACTGGCAAGCGCAGGGGATGACCAAACCATCAGATTTTGGGATGTGCGAGACGGTAAATGTCTCGGTTTTATTAACGGATACACGAATTGGGTGAAGTCTGTAGCATTGAGCGTGGACGGTCAAATCCTCGCCAGTGCTCATAAAGATTGTAAGATTAGGATTTGGGATGTCAGTAGCCGTGGTTATGCCTATAGCTTGAATGGACATCAAGACTCAGTGTTATCCGTAGCTTTTGCACCGGACGGCAAAATACTTGCTAGCGGAAGTGAAGATAAAACGGTAAAAATTTGGCATCTATACCATCCTAATCGATTGCTGTATACCCTCACAGGACATACAGATGCAATTTGGTCTGTGGCTTTTAGTCCCACAGGTAAACAGCTTGCCAGTGCTAGTTTAGACCGTACAATCCGCATCTGGAATGTTAATAATGGTACTTTTACCAATGTGTTGACTGGACATAGGGATCGCATTGGATGTGTAGCATTTAGTCCAGATGCTTCACTAATAGCAAGTGCGAGTGAAGACCAAAGTGTGAAAATTTGGGATGTAGTCAGGGGAGAGTGTGTTAAAACTTTACACCATAATCAAAGGGTGTGGTCAGTTGCATTTAGTCCCAATGGTAAAATCCTTGCTAGTGCTTGTTTAGACAACACAATTAAAATTTGGGATCTGAATCATGGCAAATGTTTACATACTTGCAATGAACATACAAATTGGGTCCTTTCGGTAATTTTTAGCCACGATGGTCAGCAGTTTATTAGCAGTAGTTCCGACCAAACTGTAAAGGTATGGGATACCAATAGCGGTCAATGTCTTTATTCCCTGCAAGGACATACTAACTGGGTTTGGTCTGTAGCGTTAAGTCCACATAAACATATAATTGCTAGCGCTAGCGAAGATGAAACAATTCGTCTTTGGAGTTCAGAAACAGGAGAACATTTAGGTACATTACAAGCACAAAGACCCTACGAAGGGATGAATATAAAAAATGTTACAGGATTAACTATAGCTCAGGAAGCCGCACTGAAAAATTTGGGAGCAGTTGAATAATCCAACTACAGACCAGAATTCATAATTCTGATGCATTAGGTGTAATTTATACTGAATTTCCCCCTCCCCTATTTATTTAATCAAATAGGAGTCCTATATCAATCAAATTTAATAGATCATGAGTCATGAATAATTATTATCTGAGTTATGTTTTATGTAATAAATTTATAATAAAGCTGACAATCTTCTGGTAAAAAATTCAGGATAAAATCTCTATCTTTAGTCCAATTATCAACTTGTTTTTGATGATTAAAAATCACAAGATGAATTGATTGGAAGCATTTAAATATCCACCTTAAAGCTTTTACTTTCTCTTATATCTTTTCCTTTTATAATGTATTATTTTATTCTTGATTTATTCATTTATTTACGTAATAACCGATTGTGACAGTTCTGGGTGCGGAATGTGGGATATAGGACTTACACATTGTAGATAATTACTATACGATATTTGGTTATTTCAGCCATTTATAGCAACTCCTAAAATATTTAGTTAGTATTTGAAAGTCATGAAAGAAGAACAATCTCAAAACAATAGTGAAAAAACATCTATTCCTAAATCAATTATCAATGCAAATAGTCGAGAGGAAATTGAAATTAAACAACTCAATGTCCGACTTTACCAGGTAAATAATCAACATAAGCAGGATAATTTTTCTGAATTAGAATATTTACACAAACATCAAATCGAATTACCAGAGTCTTTGCAGGGTTATGTATTTATTTGTGGTGTCTTATGTCCTGGAAAAGGAACCCAAATATTTAACGGTGATGGCATGATTTATCGTTTAGGATTTGAGAAAGGGAAAGCTAATATTAAAACTAGCATTGCGAAAACTCCCTGTTATTATGCTGACCAAGCCACACAAAAAAATATTGTAAAGAATACATATCTTTATAAGTTTTTTGATGGGGGACTTGCCCGTACTAGCATCATACTAGGTTCTCGTAATCAATTAAATACAGCCTTTGTCCAAACTAAAGATAATTTAGTAATCACCTTTGATGCTGGACGTCCATATGAAATCGACCCAGACACAATGGAATTGTTAGAACCCGTAGGAATAACAAAAGAGTGGCTACCGATATTTCCTGCCATTAATCGCATTTTTCAAGCTTACTCCACTGTTGCTCATCCAGCAGTAGATTTATCCAATCAAAATGGTTCTGATTTATTATTTACAGTTAATTATTCTACAGGTTATAACGGCAGATTTCAATTAATATTGAACCCATTGCTGAAAATCATTTTTTATACTAGTTTATTGATTAATAAAATTCGTGGATGGAAGCAAAAAGTTAATCAGCGAGTCATGCCTTATGAAGAGTTTCTAGGAAAGTTCACAGATTTAGTACGTTACAATTTTAAAACTAAAAAAATTGAAAGATGGCGATTAACACTTAATGGTCAGCCATTATATATTACACAAGCTGTTCACCAAATTGCGATTACAAAAGATTATCTGATTATTCCAGATATTTCTTTCATGATAGAATACAGTCAGATATTATCACCATTTTTATTTGATTGGATTAGAAAAAAAATGCCTATTGGATATTGGATATCTTTAATATTTTTGCAGTTAACTAAGCAAAAATCATTTACTACTTTTTATATTGTTCGTCGTCCTAGTATAGATGATTGTGGTAGTAGCCTTGAGGATGGAGAAGCATTAAAAGAATTGCCAGTTATCCCAGTTAAAATTCCTCGAGAAGTTTCCCATTTTACCGTTGATTATGATAATCCAGGGGATAAAATTACACTTCACATCGGACATAGAAATGGTTGGGATGTAACCGAGTGGATTAGTTCCTACGATCAACCAATTCCAGAGAAAGGAAAAAACAAGTTGCGTCCAAATGACTTGAAAGGTATGATAGTTGGATCCACGGATCTCGGTTTCTTAGGTCGCTATATCATTGATGCAAGAACAGGAGAATTATTAGACACAAAACTGGTGAGTGATTCCAATAAAAATACATGGTCTTTATCAGTTTATACTCACCGAGAAATATGTCGAGAACGTGAAACTGAAAGAGAAACAAAAGTTAAAAATATTTATTGGGTTTCTTGGGGATTTTCTTGGGAACTGATACCTGAACGGATTTATGAAGCATATACAAAAAACGAATACAGGACAATCTCATCTGAAAATTTACCCAAGTCAGATCAGCCTGCAACATTACTGCGATTAGATACAGAATCTATGCAAATAGTTGACTCATTTGCATTTCCTCATGGTTATTTCGCTTGTTCCCCACAGTTTATTCCCACCAGTTCTCAAGTTCCTCCAAAAGACAAGGATGAATCAATCGATGGGTATATTCTTTGTGTAGTTTTCTCTGACGAAAATCCCCAGGGAGAATTTTGGGTATTTCATGCTGATAATTTCCACAAAAATCCCATATATCGCTTGAGTCATCCCAAACTTAATCTCAGATTTACTATTCACTCCACATGGTTACCAGATATAAACAAAGGTAAATACTCAGAAGAGATCCGTCATCAAAAACGGGAGTCTGTTTATTTAGATTATGAAGATTTAATCCGAGATGGAAGTGCAAAAACACAGAAAATTTTTGATGAGGTAGTTTATCCGCATTTTATTGAGCAAACTTCGGAAGAGGAATTGCAGGAGTTGCTACGTAAACCTAAAGAGAGAAAGTAGCCAAGACACTGTTGGAGAAACATTGCTTAACAATAAAAACTGTCATTGTTAGGATAATATTGCCTTCAGGATAAGCTTATGCTTGGTTATGCTTCCCCCTCCAACAACCCCAACAACTTCTCCTCCAACGCTGTCAAATACGGTCTTTTCAACTCCCCCAAAATTTTCAAAACCGCACGTCCTGCTGATTCCATATCTGGTGAATACAACCGAGAAATGCGTAAGCACATCTCCCTCATCTGGGTGAACGAAAAAAGGTGTGGGGAAGAGAGTCAAGTTAGCGGATTATGTCCGCTAACTTGACTGGGGCTAAATAGATGTTATCTCGAATCAGATTTTTGATCCTTTTGATATCTTGCAGCTTCTTCAACTAGGTCAGAGAGTCCTAGGTCTAATGTATGAAGTACTTGCTGTAATGCTTCTATTTTTGTCCTATTTTTCATCATCTCAACTGCCTTCAAGAAAGCTGGACTACCTGCTTTCCCAATATATTGATGACAAGAAGAGTTCCCATTTTTGGTCACAAA
>JASJCJ010000064.1 GCA_030066045.1 Calothrix sp. MO_167.B12 | reverse complement strand
TTGGAACTGGCGAACCAACGCATTCCAAGGTAGGAACTTTGGCACTTGCTGATAACGTAGTCAGTTAAGACGCACGGCTGGTCAGCTACCTAAAGATAGGGGCTTGAAGCTCCGTCTATGCACGAGCGGGGTGCTGACAATAAGAGCTTTTTTGCTTGACAAACATACTCTCCCCTAGATTGATAGTAGTATTCTGACCGAATTCGGTTAAAATGATACCTTTAGGAGTGGAGAGGAAAACGTGACTCGCGCCATCATAGTACGCCACGGTCAAAGTACTTATAACACAGAAAAACGTATCCAGGGACGTACAAATTTTTCCAGGTTAACTGAGAAAGGTTGTAATGATGCTAGTCGGGTGGGTAAGTTCCTCAAGAATGTTGTATTTGATGCTATTTACTGTAGTCCCCTCAGTCGCGCTCGACAAACAACAGAAATAATTCACCAGGAGTTATTAGTAAATCCAGAACAGTCTGCGGTTCCCCAGGTTAATAATCAGTTGTTGGAGGTAGATTTACCCCTCTGGGAAAAAATGCTATCTGCAGATGTGCAACAACAATTTGCTGATGATTATCGGATTTGGAAGGAAAAACCCCATGAATTTAAAATGCTACTTGCCGATGGAGAAGGAACTAGGGAACATTTTCCTGTCCTATCTTTGTACGCCCAAGCACGGGAATTCTGGCAAAATATTTTATCCCGTCACCAAGGGGAAACTATTCTCATTGTCGGCCATAATGGCATCAACCGCTCTCTAATTAGTACTGCGTTGAATATTCCTCCCAGTCGCTACCATTCCATCCAGCAATCTAATTGTGGTGTGAGCGTGTTGAATTTTTCTGGTGGTTGGGGTGAACCAGCACAGTTAGAATCCCTCAATCAAACCCAGCATATGGGAGTTGCTTTACCTTCCCTGAGACCAAATCATCAGGGATTACGATTATTATTAGTACGTCATGGAGAAACAGATTGGAATCGTCAAGGACGATATCAAGGACAAATTGATGTGACGTTAAATCAACAAGGAAAACTACAGTCGCAAAAATTAGCAGAGCTGGTTCAAAATGTAGAGTTGGATTTAATTGTCAGTAGCTCCATGTCCCGCGCTCAGGAAACAGCAGACATTATTTCCCAGCATCATCCCCATGTCCATTTGCAATTAAATGATGGGTTTAAGGAAATTACCCACGGATTTTGGGAAGGAAAATTAGAAGCAGAAGTTGCACAAGATTTTCCTGAGGATTTACAACAATGGCAGACAAAACCAGTGGAATTACAACTATCCTCCGGAGAGACTTTACCACAATTGTGGCAGCGTAGTGTGAAAATTTTTGATGTAATTGTTGAAGAAGCATTAAGCAAAAAACTTAAAACTATCTTGGTTGTTGCCCACGGTGGCATTAATCAGGTGTTACTTTGTCATATTCTGGGGTTATCGGCAGAAAATTTCTGGAGTTTTCGCCAAAGTAATGGTTCGGTGAGTTTAATTGATTATCCTTTAGGATTGAATGGATTACCTGTTCTACAGACCATGAATATCACCTCCCATATTCATGGAAGTGCAATTGATAAAACCACAACTGGAGCAATGTAAGCTTACCAAGCCCAGTTGGTGTGGGGTGTGGGGTGTAGGGTGTAGTAAAAGAGACAGTATCAATTGTAGGTTGGGTTGAGGAACAAAACCCAACAAATCAGACGAAGAATGTTGGGTTACCCTGCTCCAAGCCCTTTCGGATCTACACTTCCTTCCACCCAACCTACACAATAGCTTGAAAACACGCCCTAGGGGCTTGGTTAGCTAGCCTTATTTTTCTATTACAACAAAAAAATGATATATCTACTATCTGAAAGGATAAATGTTAGTACCGTCGAAAAATAATGCTCGACCTGAATATTTTCCAGAAAGATAGTAGCCATCATAGCCAGATTTATAACATTTTCCACAATCCAATATTACTTAACTGGGGATGGGCGATCGCATTTTTTTTAATTTGCACTTTTAATGGTTGG
This sequence comes from Calothrix sp. MO_167.B12, assembly GCA_030066045.1. GTDB lineage: Bacteria > Cyanobacteriota > Cyanobacteriia > Cyanobacteriales > Nostocaceae > Calothrix_A. Next base: position 24,930 of record JASJCJ010000064.1, on the reverse strand, counting down.
ATGCTCAACATCTCTTCCGCTTCTTTATCCGTTGTCATTTATTTTGCAACTTTTCCTTTGGGAACTTCAGTATATGTATTCTCTAAAAATACAAAAGTATTAACAATTTCTCTCTTGATTTCCCAAGCTATTTTAGCCTTGATAATTTGTAGTTTAGAATACAGTGTATCAATTGTTATAGTTGTATTTTATAGCCTTAATTTATTATTTTTTGCCTTTATTTTAACTGATGTAACCAGAGAGAATGGAGGTTTTATCCCTGTATCCATTTTATATTTCATACTAGTATTGCTAACTATTTTTGGTTGGGAATGGATTGGTAAAATTGTATGGTATTGTAACTTAATCTTCAGTGCTAATAAAGCAGAGAAAAAAATCAAAAAATTTCTTGATAACTTTGATACCACCATGCTAACTCTATGTGGAATTGCAGCTTTAGGTTTAGCTCTAGGTTGGAGATTCGCTGGTATATCTATTTGAATAATTGGCATGTGAAGGTCAGGTTTTGCGGTAAGATAATAAACTTGCAATAAACAGGATGCTTGCTGAGGTAGAGACGCTCTTATGGCTCGGATGTATTACGACACGGACGCAAATTTAGACTTATTAACTGGAAAAACCGTTGCTATTATCGGTTATGGCTCCCAGGGTCATGCCCACGCCTTGAATCTTAAAGATAGTGGCGTAGAAGTAATTGTTGGATTATATCCGGGCAGTAAGTCGGCACCAAAAGCCCAAGCAGCGGGATTAACGGTGAAAAATGTGGCTGATGCTGCGAAGGCTGCCGATTTAATCATGGTTCTGTTACCAGATGAGGTGCAAAAGAGCGTTTACAAACATGACATTGAACCTAATTTAAAAGCAGGTAATGTATTAGCCTTTGCCCACGGCTTTAACATTCACTTTAGTCAAGTTGTACCACCTGCTGATGTGGATGTGATTATGGTAGCACCCAAGGGACCAGGGCACTTAGTACGCAGAACCTACGAACAAGGACAAGGAGTACCTTGTTTGTTTGCAGTGTATCAAAATGCTAGCGGACAGGCACGCGATCGCGCTATGGCATATGCTAAAGGTATTGGTGGAACCCGTGCGGGAATTTTGGAAACCACTTTCCGGGAAGAAACAGAAACCGATTTATTTGGCGAACAAGCGGTACTTTGTGGTGGTTTGAGTGCTTTAATCAAGGCTGGGTTTGAAACCTTGGTAGAAGCTGGTTATCAACCGGAATTGGCATATTTTGAATGTCTCCACGAAGTTAAGTTGATTGTAGACTTGGTTGTGGAAGGTGGTTTGGCAACCATGCGTGATAGTATTTCTAATACTGCTGAGTATGGTGATTATACCCGTGGACCTAGGGTGGTGACAGCAGAAACCAAAGCGGAAATGGGTAAAATTCTCCAGGAAATTCAATCTGGACAATTTGCGCGGGAATTTGTCCTGGAAAATCAATCTGGTAAGCCAGGATTCACAGCTATGCGGAGACAAGAAGCCGAGCATCCCATTGAGGAAGTAGGTAAGGATTTACGGGCTATGTTTAGCTGGTTGAAAAAGGTTTAAAATAGGTTGTAGATGCCAATATCTTCGCCAGAATACTACACCCTAGAAGAGGTGTGGCTATACAAATACTAGATGGGGAAGCTTCCCGCAGAAGAGGGCGCAAGCATTGCGCCCCTACAATGAATTATTCATAGTCTGGGCTATATAAATCTATTTGCCCCATTCTTTGTTCAAATTGGTGTCAGTTATCAATGTTTTAACTGAATATAGCACTACGTGCTAGGGAACAGGGAACTCTTAACAGGGAACAGTAAGCTATCAAAGGGTTTCTGGATTTAGAAATTTCCTAACGTATATGCGTAGTGCTATAAATGATACTTTTGTAGTTATGAACAATCGAGATGTTCCTGAAGATTCTGATTCCTCTTTCTCAAATGAGAATGAGGTTAAGCCTGTATCGGTAAAGAGAGGGATAATTCCTGGTTCCATTGGCAGGACATTCAAGAAAATTGTCAGGGAGCTAAAACCAGGGGCTGAAAGAAAATATGTGACAAGTTTTCATGTTTCTAGAAATAGAACCAGAATTACTGTCAGATTTTTGACAATATTAATTATTGTACCCCTACTAACCCAATCTTTATCGAAGAATTTTTTGATAGCTCCTATAATTGGGTTGTTTTATGGCGAAGATCAACATCAAGTTTTTCTGAATACAAAGCAAGAAGAATCCGCCATTCAAGAATTGAGAAATTTTGAAAGCAAACTCAAATTTGAACAATTACTGCTCCAAGACTCACCAGTAGATACTGATAATATAAATAGAGAAATAAAAGAAAAAGCGCGAAAATTATCAACAAAATACCGCCGCAAAAGTATTAACGCTGTATCTAATGTTTGTGCCGATATTCTCTCACTTATTGCCTTCGCTGTAGTTATATTAAAAAGTAGAAGAGAAATTGCGATCGCTAGTTCTTTTATGGATGAAATTGTTTATGGTTTAAGTGATAGTGCCAAGGCATTTTTAATTATTTTATTGACAGATATGTTTGTCGGTTTCCACTCACCCCACGGTTGGGAAGTGATTATTCAAGATTTGTCAGATCATTTAGGTATTGTGTCTGATAAAAATACTATGGGTTTATTTATTGCCACATTTCCCGTGATTTTAGACACTATCTTTAAATACTGGATATTCCGTTATTTGAGTCGTTTATCTCCTTCAGCATTGGCAACTTTTAAGGAAATGAATGAGTAAATCAAGAATTAATTTTACATATTGAAAAATTTACTCAAGACTAACCATATTAAAATAGAGTTAATGGCGTTGCTGAATCCAGGTATGAATTTATCTCACCCAAAGACACAAAGACGCAAAGAATCGTTGTTTAATCTATCGAAAAATGTAAAATCATACTTCCATTCAGCAACGCCGAGTTAATTATTTATTACCAGGACTAAAGCTGCGTGTCACAATCCCCTGGTTGGTGCGTGACGCTATAAATCTCATTGCTACGTTCAAACATTTTCCCAGCATCACACACCCCTACAGGAAGACGCTCGGAGAGCGTCTACACTCCTTCGGGAGCATCCCAATTTTTCAAAAATATGTGGTAGTGGGAGCTGGAAAGCTGACTTTACATACAAAGCGGGCAAGATGCCCGTACTACAAATTTAAACATTTGGGATGCTCCCCACTTCTTCACTCCGGGCAGGGAAACCCACCCCTACTCCTTCACTCCTTCCCTCCTTCACTCCTTCCCTCCTTCACTCCTTCACTCCTTCACTCCTTCCCTCACTATGCGTGCCATGCTCCTCGAAAAACCACGTCAACCTTTACGGCTAGTTGATGTGCCAATCCCAAAACCCAATCCACAACAAGTGTTGATTCAGGTTCATGCTTGCGCTGTCTGCCGTACCGATTTACATATTGTCGATGGGGAACTTACCGAACCGAAACTACCTTTGATACTGGGACATCAAATTGTGGGTACAGTCACAGCCATTGGTAAAAAAGTTACAAAAATACAGGTAGGCGATCGCATGGGGGTTCCTTGGTTGGGTCATACTTGTAATTGTTGCCCATACTGTGTTTCCGGTCGTGAAAATTTATGCGATCGCGCTCAATTTACTGGTTATAATATTGACGGTGGCTACGCGGAATATACTGTAGCAGATGAGGATTTTTGCTTTCCCATTCCCAAGGATTATCCTGATTTGCAAGCTGCACCCTTGTTATGTGGCGGATTAATTGGTTATCGCGCCTATAGCATGACTGGTGATGCTCAAAGGCTAGGTTTTTACGGCTTTGGTTCAGCCGCCCATATTTTAATTCAATTAGCTAATTACCAAGGACGACAAGTCTTTGCCTTTACCCGTACAGGGGATACCCAAGGACAGGAATTTGCCCGTCAACTGGGTGCTGTGTGGGCGGGTGACTCCGACACATTGCCCCCAGAACCCCTAGATGCAGCAATTATCTTTGCTCCCGTGGGTAAACTCGTACCAGCAGCATTACGGGCAGTGGGTAAAGGGGGTGTGGTGGTTTGTGCGGGAATTCATATGAGCGATATTCCCTCCTTCCCTTATCATATTTTATGGGAAGAAAGAGTGGTGCGATCAGTGGCGAATTTAACTCGTCAAGATGGGGAAGAATTTTTGACATTAGCTCCCCAGGTTCCCATCCACACGGAGGTAAATCCCTTCCCCTTGACTCAAGCAAATGAGGCTTTAGATGCTCTCCGCAGTGGAAAGATAGAGGGTTCAGCCGTCTTAGTGATGAGTTGAGAGTTGATAGTTGATGGTTGTTAGTTGTTAGTTGTTAGTTGTTAGTTGTTAGTTGTTAGTTGTTAGTTGTTAGTTGATGGTTGACAGTTTAATTCTTTCACTCCTTCACTCCATCACTCCTTCACTCCTTCCCTCCATCACTCCATCACTCCTTCCCTCCCTCACTCCCTCACTCCGGGCGGGGAAACCCCGCCCCTACTCATGTACTACCACCAGAGTTCCTAATTTAGACCAATTGTATAATTTACGAGCATCTTTGACTCGCAAATTCACGCAACCATGACTGACAGGAATGCCAAATTTATTATGCCAATAAGCTCCATGAATGGCATAGCCTTTGTAAAAATACATGGCATAGGGAACATCTGGGATATCATAATCACTACCGCGCATCCGATTGTAGCGATATTTAGCACCAATTAAAAACTTACCTGTGGGTGTGGGAGTGGATTTCTTGCCAGTAGAAACTTCAAAATAGTAGGCAAGTTTTTTCCCTTCCCAACCATATAACTGCTGTTCTGATAAATCAATTTCAATCCAGCGAGTTTGAGACTTTTGTGCTGTTTGAGTGACAGGTTTCGTTGTAGTAGGATTAGATTCGGCTACAATACTCGATGAGCAAGCAAATAAAGTTACTAAAATTACTGCTATCCCCGTAATAAATCTGACTGAATGGCGCATCCTTACTAGCATTATTATCACCTTCCAGTTGTGCGAAAATCAACATCAACTCCCTTTGAGACAGGGAACAGGGAACAGGGAACAGGGAACAGGGAACAGTGAGGGTTTTCGCCTAGATGCAATTATCCTCACTTTTTCATGTAAGTCCTACCTATGGGAAAAGAATATTTATCAACCAATACTATAAGGTTAATTTTAACTACAAAATATTAGAAGCTGATTCCAGAAAAATCAATTGAATACCAGGAAAATTTTAGTGGAACTAGGACTTACAGGACTAATTCAATACAACTATTATGTTTAATTTATCAAGATCGAAAGGTTGAGATGAATAACTTTTACAACAATTTGGGTATTTGATTGTTTATAGATGCTTCATGAGTAAGTATATATAAAAAATAGTCTCCTCATGATTGATTTGGAGACTATTCACAGAGACAAAAAAGAAAAAACTTAATTTATTATTTATTTTTAAGGCGGATATCAATCACACTTGCCTTGAAGTTATAGTTAAAACCATCCAATTCAAATGGCATACCAATTTTAACTTTACTGTTACCTAAAACTGGTCCATTCTCCGTAACTTGAGCTTTACCAGTAATAGTTAACAGAATATCCTTACTAAAACTAGTCTTTCTGGGGTCGTCTACCTGTTTTACCGTACCATCTGGGAGAGTAGCAATAATCTTTCGAGGAAATACTTCCATAGACTTAATGGTAACTTGTCCGTAGGGTTGATTGCGGATAATAATGTTAGTTTTACCACCCTTTGTTAGACCTTGTTCTACTAACCTTTCGGAGTCGCGTACATTTAATCCCCGAGCCACTAAATCTACTTCTATGGGTACTGTTTTAGTACCTATTTGAGCCACAGAACCTGTAGTACCGGGGAAGAAAAAGATACCAAATATAACTAGCAAAATTACTAACGTGGCACAAAAGTCTAATATATTGAGCTTGCCAAACAAGCGTCCTTTGGAATCTAAAATAGCCATTACAAGTTTTCCTCAACAAAAGCAGAGTAAATGATGATAGTAGCACCCATAGTTAATTTCCAGAGGGGATACTATATTTAAGATGTAGAACCTAACAGCGGCTTCCGTTTGTAGTCATGCGACAGTTTATCATGACTATTGTTTTCCTTGACGATCGCACACAAAATCATTTGATAAGTGGTATAAATCACAGCCATCTCAATCATCTTCGGTTGTATTAGAAAAGTAGCGATCGCCTGAGGGTGGTTTTTTTGTAGTATCACCGTTAGGGCTTTCCTAGGTAACATAGTGCGTGATATCCCGTTAATGGTTGATAACGCAACATCAAAAGCCGTTTGTCCGTCTTTTAATGTTAGTTTCTGCTCAAATAACTCTCCCACAGGATTATGATTAATTGGAAAATTTTATCTATCAATAAGCCTTACTCTCGACATAGTTGGTTTTACCCATTAATTTCTGTACTAATTGCCATTAGTATCACCTTCAGCTCAGTACTACCTTCCCAAGCTTTTTCTCTCGTTGATTTATTGTTGCAAGGAGCGCGAGTTATTCAGCTTTCCAATATATCAGAACGACAGGAAATGAGGCTTGGTCAACAAATTAATAAACAGTTACTCAGAAGCAGAGTTCGCTTATCCCGCGATCGCCGGATTAATCAGTATATAAATCAAATTGGTCAACGTCTAGTCCCCTACAGCTCCCGTCCAGAGATGAAATATACCTTCCAAGTAGTAGATAGTAAGAGTGTAAATGCTTTTGCCACTGTGGGAGGATATGTATATATTAACGAAGGCTTAATTAAAACCGCAGAGAATGAAGCAGAACTGGCTAGTGTAATTGCCCATGAGATTGGTCATGTTGGGGGAAAACACGTAATTAGTCAAATGAGAAAAAGTGCGATCGCTAATGGTTTATCCAGAGCTGCAGGGGTACAAGAAAGTAGATTAGTGCAAATGGGTGTAGACTTAGCCTACAGGCGACCCAACAGCCGTCGTGCTGAATATGATGCTGACAGCAGAGGCTTGAGAACTTTAAGACGCGCTGGTTATCCTCCCTCTGCTATGGTGTCTTTCATGCAAAAGCTACTGAAAAAACGCTCCAGAGTACCTTCATTTTTAAGTACCCACCCAGCCACCAGTTCCCGCATCACCGCTTTAAGAAGACAAATTAACGCCCAACCTAGCAATAGTAAAAAAGGTTTAAATAGAGCAGTATATCAAGCCAGGATTAGCTCCATACGCTAGTACCACTAAGGGTCAGTAAAAAGCCAAAAGTATTGTTAAATCTAGCTTTGAGCGAAAAATAAACTGGATACATGCTCCCCGATTGATCTGTGGAGAAAAACAAAGAATTCTATCGTTATTTCCAGCTCCTTCCATAGGGTCTGCTGAATAACTATAAAATATTGATTTATCAATGCTTTCAGGCTATTTTCCCAGGAATAAGTGCAAGGAAATAAGAATTTGAGGTTTAAAATCCTTGCATTTCTAATTTATTCTGGTACAAAAAACCACTAAAAATAAGGCTGAAACTGTTGCCTGTTGCCTGTTGCCTGTTGCCTACCCCCACAATCGTGACCCCCTCAGCAAGCCCTTCTATAGCACTACGCCCTAGGGAACAGGGAAAAGCACGCTGGCAAAGAGTTTGCTGGATTTAGAAATGTCCTAACCAACTTTCGTAGTGCTATATCTATAACCCTTTCTAGCACCTACAAGTCTGGGGTTGCCTGGCTCTATTTGTGTGACTGCTTCAGTTAGGGGTAAGGTACGCTGCTTGCACTGAAAAACATTGACTTGATATACCAATTGATTTGTAATGTCTAATCCTGTTAACCAGCCACTCTGGGGGTGATAAGCACCTGTATCAATATCCAACCACCCTGGACCTTGTACTATTTTCCCAGGAGCAACACCAGGGAAGGTAAAGGTCATGGTATGACCAGTAATAATTTGTTTATCTGGGAAATAAGGTTGTTCCATACTATGAAACTCATCCCGCACCCAGCAAAATTGAGCCTGGGTTTGTTCTTCTATAGTCATGGAGGGATTCACTCCAGCATGAACTAACCAAACATCGCCCAAATCTAAATACGTTGGTAAAGACTGAAACCACTCCAAATGTTCTTCGGCAATACTGGCTTGGGGATAGCTAGCTACCGTTGCTTGTCCCCCACTATAAAGCCATGCATTTACAGCTGATGGAGATACTTTGGGGTTGGTAAAAATATTTAATAGCATCTGCTCGTGATTCCCCAAAAGACAGTGATAGGAGTTTTCTTTGACCAACTCCACCACCTGACAACTTTGCGGTCCGCGATCAATTAAATCTCCCAAAAAGTACACTTGGTCTTCTGCACTAGGAGCGATCGCTTCCAATAATGTTATTACCCCTTCATAATAACCGTGCACATCCCCAATAATAATTTGCCGGTGATTGGTTGCATTCATCAGTCTCTGGCTTGAATAAATTTGCTTTTATTTTAGATACAGTTTGCAAAGTTAGTGTTTTGCAGATTTTTGCATAAAAATCTGGTTGAATTTCTATTCTAACCAGTGTTATGCGTAGTGACTCAGGTACAAAAAAATATGGGTAGTTTTACTGAGAAGATTGAGAAATTGTTCTGGGATCTCATCAAAAACGCTAGCTCCACTGTAATTGAGATTTTGATTTGAAGTAGCAGCCCACGCTTTTTATTTGGGCTGTTTCAAAACTGGGGATGTCCCCTTACTGATATTTATCAACTCGGTTTTGTTGACATTTTTGAACAAATTATAAAACATAAATCAATCTGAGGTAATGATGATTTATGCCGTTTTCGCTATTTCTCTGACAAACTTAAAAAAATTGCCAAAATGGCAACCAAAGTCTGATTAATTCAGTTAAATTGATTCAAGATAAACGAACTCAAAGGTGTTGTGATTAGGGTGTATCACATTTCAAAATGATTTTTAATTAGTTATCTACCAACCTATTATCGACAGCAAAATTTAGATATATCTTCAGGATATATGAAATCTTTGCCCGCTCGGAAGATATTTAGAATAATTAAGGTTTGCATTTGTCGTGTCAAGAATATTAAGACCGTACAGACATTGCCATTGACCAACACATTAGCCCCCTAAATAAATGGTAGTATCTGTAAATATTCTTGAACGCCCCAACGGCAAATGCTGGAGTGGGAGTTGAAAGCTTTTGGTATGCTTCCTCCCACTCCTATTTTTTAGGCTACGCCAACGGAGCATCGGCTTTGTGTGGCTTCCATAGGAAGTATAGCCCCCGGAAATAATGAACCGGGGGTTTTGATTGATTACTGTTAACTGTTAACCGTTAACTGAATTTACCCGCCGTAGTTCCAACCAGTTGTTTCTAATAGTAACTGTTTCCCTTCACGGTGAATTCCAGCAGCGATGACTTCACCGACATAAACAGTATGATCGCCCTTTTCTACAGCATCAACAACAGTACATTCTACATAACCTAAAGAGTCAGAAATGATGGGACATTCAGTTTCACCAAGGTAAAATTCCACATCCTCAAATTTATTACCCACCCGGCGCATGGGCTTAAAGAACTTTTGTGCTAAATCCTTTTGCCCATCTTCTAAAAAGCTGATAGCAAAAACCCCACTATTTTTAATCATTTGGTGGGATATAGAATCTTGCCTCACACAATTGACTATTAAGGGAGGCTGAAAAGAAGCTTGCATCAACCAACTAGATGTAAAGCCATTGACTTCTTCTCCATCTTTCACACCACAGATATATAGTCCGTGGGGGATTTTACGCAACATGGTTTTTTTAGCTTGCTCGTCCAGCATCAGTCTATTCCCCTAATCAATTTCACATATTTCAGTTTATCGGATTTCTGTTGACAGTTGATAGTTGATGGTTGACGGTTGATGGTTGACGGTTGACAGTTGACAGTTGACAGTTGACAGTTGATGGTTGTTGGTTTAATTCCTTCCCTCCTTCCCTCCTTCACTCCCCCACTCCCTCACTCCCTCACTCCTTCACTCCCTCACTCCCCACACTTCCCCTAGGGCGGAATAAATGACTATGCTCTGGGTGATATAAACGCGATCGCCCTTTGATTTTCCCTAATGCAGGACTAATTACATACAGCGTAGTACGAATCAACTTTTCTTTGCGGGTACAATCCGCCATTTGATTGAGGGGAACAATCCAGGTTTTTTCATCATGCCATCCCAAACGATAGCAAATTGCAATGGGGGTATCTGCTGGATAATGTTCTAGTAGTTTTGCTTGGGCATTTTCCACATGACGCGCTGCCAGATACAGACAAAGACTGGCTTGATGGGCTGCAAGGGTAGTTAATTCTTCCGTTGGCGGGACTTGTGTGCGTCCACTGATGCGGGTAAGGATGATAGTTTGTACTAAACCAGGAATGGTTAATTCCACTTTTAAATTAGCAGCAGCGGCTTGAAAAGCACTGATCCCCGGCACAACTTCAAAGGGGATATCTGCTTGCGCCAATAGCTGCATTTGTTCGTGAATGGCACTGTAAAGACTGGGATCGCCAGAATGGAGCCGTACCACTGATTTGTGCGATCGCACTTTATTAATCATAATTGGCAGAATATCTTCTAAGGTCTTATTTGCAGTCCGAATGATTTCTGCATCTGATTTACACAGTTGCAAAATTTCTTCCGGTACTAAAGAATCTGCAAATAAAATCACATCCGCGTTCTTGAGAATGTTTTCTGCTCTAACTGTTAATAAATCCGGGCTTCCTGGTCCCGCACCCACAATATATACAGAAGAATTTAGTTTTTTCATGTATTATTTAAATCAACTACAACCAAGTATTTATCCGGTTGGATAAAGGTCAATAAATTCCTGAAAAAATTTTTTTGGGAATTTTCTCAGTACCTTTCCGGATTGGAACCCTTTTCCTAGTAGATAGAAATGGTAGATGCACCCTGGTTAAGCCCTAGAGAATACTCTGGGGCATTTTTTATTTATTCATAGGGAAGGAGTAGGGGCGGGGTTTCCCCGCCCGGAGGGAAGGAGGGAAGGAGGGAAGGAGGGAAGGAGTGAAGGAGTGAAGGAGACAAATTTTTATTTATTACTTATTACTCCCCCATCACCCCATCACCCCATCACCCCATCACCCCATCACCCCATCACCCCATCACCCCATCACCCATCACCCCATCACCCCATCACCCCATCACACCATAACCTCATCACCTCATCATCCCATCATCACTCTTGCTGGGAGCAATAACATCGGGTAAAGGACGTTTCGCCAGATATAGCCAAGCCAAACCAGCCAATCCCAAACCAATTGCTACCAAACTGATGACTTGTGCCATTTTCAAGGGACCTAGCATTAAGCTATCAGTTCGCAAACCTTCAATCCATAACCTTCCTAAGCTATAAGCTGGCAAATAAATCAAAGCTAATGTTCCTACCTTCAGGTTTAATTTACCCTGCAAACCTCGCAAAAATAGAAACATCAACAATCCAAATACCGTTACATTCCATAAAGACTCATAAAGAAATGTGGGATGAAAATATTCAAAACCAGCTAAATCTGGGGGACGGCGTTCCAAAGGGATATATAACTTCCAGGGTAAATTAGTGGGACTCCCAAAAGCCTCAGAATTAAAGAAATTCCCCCAACGACCAATAGCTTGTCCCAAAATCAGGGAAGGAGCAACTAAGTCCGCAAGTTGCCAGAAAGAAACCCGTTTTAGTTTAGCAAAAATCAGGGCTGCGATCGCACCACCAATAATTGCTCCATGAATGGCAATTCCTCCTTGCCAAATAGCAATTATTCGCTGAGGATGATAAATATACTCTTGCCACTCGAAGATTACATAATATAACCGCGCAGCTGGAATTGCCCCAATTACCAACCAAATAGCTAAATCACTGATTAACTCTGGATTGACATGACGGCGTTTTGCCAAGTACTGGGACAAGTTGACACCAATTAATACGGCAGTAGCAATCAACAAACCATACCAACGGATGGTAAGTGGTCCGAGTTTTACCAGAATTGGACCAGGAGAAGTAAATTGAAAAGCCAAGGGCAATGTGGTAATATCCAGTGCCATGCAAAAATACCTAGAAGAATTTAGTATACAAAATTATCTGTTGTTGAGAGACGTAATTTATCGCATTAGGGATTTTGAGAAATTTGCGTTAGCGCACCGTGTCGCGGTAGCTACTCAGCTATCCGCAGTCATCGCCAGTAAAGATTCAGGGTTATCCTTTCCATCTGTTACAATTAGCGATCGCTCTAAATGTTCTTCTAGTCCACTAAAAGCTATAGAATAGATCTTAAATTGTCTAGAGATGAAAAGAAGCAACAATATTATTTTCCCAGATTAGAACAACTCACATGATTAGTTAACCACAAGTGGATCGGGGTTAGCTATAATCTCCTCAAAGACAAGCGAGGTATCAAGAAGATTGTGATTGCAATTTATCCAGGTAGTTTTGACCCTGTTACCTTAGGACACCTCGATATTATTCAGCGTAGCGCAAGGCTTTTTGACCATGTGGTAGTAGCTGTATTACGTAATCCCAATAAAACACCATTATTTACGGTACAAAAGAGGTTAGAACAAATTCGTCTATCTACCAAACATTTACCCAACGTTGAGGTTGATGCCTTCGATGGTTTAACTGTCAATTATGCCAAAATGCGACAGGCACAGGTGTTACTCAGGGGTTTAAGAGCTATTTCAGATTTTGAAGTCGAACTACAAATGGCTCATACCAATAAAACACTATCTACTCAAATTGAAACAGTTTTTTTGGCTACGTCAAATGAATATAGTTTTTTAAGTAGTAGTGTGGTAAAAGAGATTGCAAGATTTGGCGGTTCTGTCGATCATCTCGTTCCTGCACACGTTGCCCTAAATATTTACCAATGCTACGCCCACAAGAATACAACATCGAATCAAACCACACAAACGGGAAAAACCCCCCCCCACAACAGTTCCTCAATGGAGTTTCCCCCGGAGAAGATAGGGGAACAGGAAGCATAGATATTCAAGAGGAACTCAACCGCTTGGAAGAGATGATTCTCAGCAGTGCCCGTATTCCTCTGTTTGGCAAAACTCTCATAGATGAAGAAAAGTTACTAGATCATCTCGATTTTATTCGAGTAGCTTTACCAGAAGCTTTTCAGGCAGCGGCAATCATTATTCAACAAAAAGAAGAAATTTTTTTAGAAGCTGAAGAATATGGGCAGCAAATTGTTGATGCTGCACAAGCCAAGAGGGCACAGATATTAGATGAAAATGATATCATCCGCCAAGCCGAACAAGAGGCGGCTCAACTGCGACAACAGGTGCAACAAGAGTGTGAAGAAATGATGCAAGAAACCCTTGCGGAAATTGATCGCCAGCGACGAGTGTGTCAGCAAGAGTTGGAGGAGATGCAGCGTCAAGCTTTTGCGGAAGCCACAGCCATTGAACAGGGTGCTGATGAATATGCTGATGGGGTTCTGGTAAATATCGAGCATCAGCTTCAGGATATGATGCGGATTATACGTAATGGGCGGCAACAATTGCAGCAAAATGACCAGAAATCAGGCAAACCTCATTCCGGGTGAGCGAGAAAGACTGTGGGAAAATAATAAGTAATAAGTAATAAGTAATAAGTAATAAGTATTTTGCTTCTCCCACACATTTTTTCGTTTGGGTTGGGCGTAATAGAATCAGGTGATTTATGAAAATATGAAAATAATTTTCCCAATATCTTAGAACCAGTCTGTAGGGGCACGGCATCGATAATATAACCGGATTGCCAACAATATTAAACACGCCGTGCCCTCACTCATAATATAACCGGATTACCAACAATATTAAATACGCCGTGCCCTCACTCATAACATAACCGGATTACCAACAATATTAAATATGCCGTGTACTGACCATGAATATTTGAACACAGTCATAGGGGCGCGATCGCATTTGGGTAAACCAATGGTTTATGGGCACGGCGACATTCGGATTCTGGCATAGGAAAAAGTCTGTGGATGCCGTGCCCCTACAATGACTTGTCAATTCTCATGCTAATTTCAATTATGGAAAAATTTTATTCAACAATCAAACCGGATTCCTACCTACTTAATTAGTAATTATTTGGTCAATCAGATAGGCGTTCTTGAAAATAAAGGCGATATAAATTACAAAGGGATTGTACTTCATTGCCTTTAGATTCAATCAGTCCCATGCTGCGTAATTTAAAGGCTTGTACTGAATCTATTTTGACCGGAACATCACTATTAATTACTTCTTGCATGGCTATTTTCAATAATCTGTCATCTTCCAAAACTAAGAGATAGTGATATAAAAAATCCCCAAATAATCCTTCGTCAGTTGGGGCAATCTCCAGAAATTGTTCTAAATTTAAATTACCTTTGGCAATGTGATAAAGAGCAGTTCTCAATAAATAAGGATGACCATCAATCATTGCCTTTAATTGTTCCATTTCTGCTTCTGACCAATTTAATCCATGTCGTTGGATTAATTCTTTTATTTGTGTCGGGTTAAATTCTCCGATTTCAATAGATAAACCCACATTAAAGGGGGATTGATTGACTTTTAGGGAAACATAAACTTCTTGTGAATGAGCAATGACTAAGCGTAATTTTTGCCAAATTTCTTGGTTCTTGCCATTTTCATGCCAAGCTCGGAGTAAGGCAAAGAATTCTTGGGCAATTTCAGTATAAGGAAAAATCTGGTCAATATCATCTAAGCCTAATACTAGGGGTGTTTCAATAGTTTTTAATAAATATTTTTTAAAATAATTAGTACAGTTAATTTGACTGCTTAAGCGTTTACTCCAATATTTATCTATTTGTTCCTCTACTCCTAATTCTTCACTGAAGAAGGCACAAAAACCCTGTAAAAATGTATTCAGATTGGTGAGGTTTTCTTTACTCCATAAATTCAAAAAAGCTGTGCGATCGCCTTTTTGTTGAGCATGGTGTAGAATGCGACTCATTAAGGAAGTTTTGCCCATCTTGCGGGGGGCTTTGATGCGGATTAATGCCCCTGGTTGGAGGATGGATTCATAACAATTATTTTCCACCTCTGGACGCTCGATATAAAAGGAAGAATTAAGGGGAACTTGACCATCAATATTATCAAAAATAACTGTGGTTTTGCTTTCAGATTTTGGGGTAATGGAGGTTGAAATAATGTTGTTTTTCCGAAACACAGGTGTTAAATGTTCGGGAATATTTTCTAATTCTATGGCGTTGCGACCTAAAAGAAAGGCATTTTCAATAGATTCTCCATTAAAAAGGGTATCGTAAAAACCAATAGAAAATTGTATAGCTGCTTGATCTCCTATGGCGTTATTCATGCCGATAATATAATTAATATATGGATAAATGCCTTCAGCTTGTACTTCTGAATAACAAGCGTTGAGTAAAACAGTTTCAATAGTAAAAATATTTTTTATAGCTTTAAAAAAACGGGATAGTGCATCAGGTGTAACTAACACAGCTTTCCCGGAATCTCCCATGAAAAATAATCCCTGTTCACCGCTACCATGTCCAGAGAAATGAAGGATTTGGGGTTTATGGGTTAACAAAGCACGGCGTAATTCTTTGGGGCGTACAGCTGATTCAACGACAATTTCAAATTGTTCTCGTTTTAATGAGCGTTCCCAAGCACTTTTTATTTCTCGGACTTCTTCACTTAAACGTAATGGTTGGGTATTGGTTGGATTCGCAGTTAGAATTAAAATTTTTTGGCGATTCATAGGCTCTGAGGGAATTAATGATTGGTATTTTATAGCAATCTTCAATCATTTGTAAAAAGTTAGATCCCCAACTTCTTAAAGAAGTCGGGGATCTGGACACCGCGAATTTTCGTTAAGGGACTTCCAGATTAAAAAATATCCCAAAGTCATTTTACCAATCGTATGATTCGTAGGGGCGGGGTAACCCCGCCCCTACAATGTGGGGTAATTTATTTCTTGGAAGTCCCTAAGGGAAAAACCTTGTTAAATCCACCTTTCCAGATTCTCATTACAAGGTTCTACCTTGTAATGAATTTTGAGGAGGCTCTGCCTCCTGTTAAATCTGGAGGCAGAGCCTCCCCTAATGGGTTTCCAGGCAGAGCCTAGAAACGAGCGAAATCTTTTTGCGGTTCATGGAAGAATGAGTATAAACTTATTCATCATTATTATCTAATATTTCCTCTTGAATGCGCTGCTGCCAATATCCTGGTTTTCGGCTACAGTGCATCACTGCTACAATTAAAATATACTCATCTTCTATGGTATAAAGGATTCAATAAGGAAATTTACGAATTAAACATCGACGAATATCTTCATCAGTGACTGGGTAGCGTTGAGGTGATTCAACAATTCGGAAAATGGCATCTTCAACAGCATTGATAAAATCTTGTGCTAGGTAAATTTTCTTTTCTGCATAAAATTGGACTGTTTCTGAGTATTCTGTTAATGCAGCAGGATGAAAGGTATATTTCATCTGTCTAAAATTTGTCTTATTTGAGCTAAAGCTACTTCTCCAGAAATTAGTTCAACTGTATTATTACGAATTTCATCCCGGCGTTTCTTAGCTTCTGTATTCCAAATGCTTTGTATGTTTTCGTCAATGTCAGATTCTAGACTTTCAATTAGCTTTTCTACTAAAAGTACTCTGGTAGCATTGGGTAAAGATAAGGCTTCTTGAATTAATTCTTCAACTGATAGCATAATGATTTATCCCAGTAGATTGAATTGAGAATAGACAGAAGGCAATTTTTTGGTTGTTCGTATACAGGCATTGTAGCGTGCAGCTTCTTCAACGATAATTGATATTCTAATACTTTTTATGTCACGACCAAAGCGCGACTTTCAACTAGGATACTGCTATCACGTTACAACTCGCTGCAATAACCGCGAATTTAAATTGACTCGTCACGAATGCCGTCAGGTTTTTCTCTATGCTCTCAAAAATGCATTGAATAAGTTTGATTTTAAGCTTTTTTATGGGAGCATCCCAAATATTAAATATTGTAGTGCGGGCATCTTGCCCACATCATATATCAAGGGAGCAAGATGCTCCCACTACGTAATTTTTTTAAATTGGGATGCTTCCACAGAAAAAGGCTATTCTTGGGGTAATCAATTCTTGCCCTGTCAAGGTGGGTATAAGTATTCTAAAAGTGAATGGCACCCTCGTTAAGGGAAAAACCTTGTTAAATTCATCTTTCCAGGTTCTCATTACAAGGTTCTACCTTGTAATGAATTTTGAGGAGGCTCTGCCTCCTGTTAAGTCTGGAGGCAGAGCCTCCCCTAATGGGTTTCCAGGCAGAGCCTAGAAACGAGCGAAAGTCTGTCTCCCAACGGGACATCCCACAAAGGGCACGGCGTGGGTAAGATTATTTTATAACCCGAGAGATTTTGGGTGTTCCCTACCGGATAATTTGTTTTTTGGCATTTTTGAGATTGCTTCAATGTCACCTTGACAGGGATAGGGAATCAATTCTTGCCCAAAGTGATTAAAGGAAAAGGCAAAAAAGCATCACCGGGACAGATGCGATTACCTTGGGATACTTGGGAGGCAAATAATCCAGAAATTGTTGCTGTGGCTGAGAAATTTATCTTGGCTAATTGTTACAATTCTCAAGTCGCAGGGATGATTTTTCAAGATTGCAGTCTCTAATTTGAGATGAGCAGGGGAGTAGTGTCTCTGTTTATCGCTAAAAGCGTCTTTTTCGGATAAATTTGCTACTTTTTGGCAAAAAAAACAATAAGCTTTTTGACTTTTGATTTGATTATTTTAGCTTTTAACTTTTGAATTTTGACTTTTGACTTTTGTTGACTTGATTTTGCCAGGTATCGAATTTCCCAAAACCTTATTCCTTCGTGGGAAATGGCTCTTTTAAAAATCTTTACAATACTTTGAAAGCCTTATCTGCTAAAATCTACAAGTCTCTGCAAGAAGAGAAGAGACCCCCCCCCGCAAACCAAACCCACGCTTCATACGTCATGCCCCTGCCCCAACCCCCACGCGAAACCCACGCGTCACGCTTCATGCTCCTGCCCCAACCAAACCAACCCGATGTGACGTACGTACGTACGCGCACGCGCCACGCGTAACGCGGGAGCATTCCAAGGGGTGCTACTTCACCCTTCTTTTTATCCAGGTTCATGGGTAATTTTTCATATCTCATCGACCAATCCCCCTTTTTCCATCCCACGCTCCTCAAAAACTCATTATACCCGTTTTTGTTCCATTTTCTCCATTCTCTCTTCTCCCAGTCAAAATCTAAAGAATTGCCTGTACGTTTCCAAATTTTTTTCTGGACACTGTAACCAAAATGCGCTTGAGAGTTCTTTACCCAAAGATTATCTAATTGTTTCAAATCGTTGCATTTAAAGTTTTTGACATCATCTAATGTTAAATAGCCTTCTTTTTCCTTTTCGGCAGAATAGAGAATAAACCGCAAATTTTTCCTATCTGCTTCTCTCCATCTTTTTTGCTGCATTAAATAGTCTAATTCATTCAATAAATGTCCCTTTAAAGACTGAGCATAAATTGAATTTGAGCCATCTAAATCTTTAAGTTGACGATAAAGGGCAGCAACAATATCAGCATTACCATTGTAAAGAATATTTAGGTCTAAATGAAATAATTCCAGGGGTGATTTAAACTGAGTTTCCAGACGCTTATATTTATCAAATGCCCTCTTATAATCACTTAAAGCCTTAGTTTTATCTAAATTTTCTGCTAATTTACCTTTAACATAATAAATATAAACTAAAGTAGCTAAACGGCTATAATTATTATTCTCAAATTGATTCTCTAATCCTGATGATTTTAAATTTTTCAAACTGTTATTAAGGTTTTCTTTAGCTCTTTTGTATTTTTCTGCTTGATTTTTTATCTGTTTTTCGTTTTTTTTATCAGTTAAATATTCATAACCTAAAACCAGAGAAGTATCTAATAAAGCCTCTTTTAATTCTTGATTTTTAATCTTGTCTTGCAAAACCAAACGTGCAATATTGAAAGATTGATTGGCTTTATTGACTTGGTTTGTTTGTTGAAGATGAGAAGCTACCTCTGATAATTCTTTAACTTTAGCAACATTTTTTTCCATATTAGCCAGATTTTGTTTCGCCAGAAATGCGGTTATTCCAAAAACCGCAGCAAAACCTAAACTAATAAATAAAACTACTGTTCCCACAGTCATTCTTTTCCTAGCAGTTGCTAATTGCCTTTCAGCTTCTTGTTTAGCTTCCGCTTCAATTAATCTCGCCTTCTCCGCAGCTTCTCTTTCTTTCCTTTCCCGTTTTAACTCTGCCCGTCTTTCTGTCTCTGCTAATTCCTCTTCTCGCTCTTTTTTACGACTAGCAGCTAAAAACTCTAAATCTTGAAAACCCAAACTTTTATCCTTTGCCCAAGTTTCTGCTTCTACTAAAGCATTCCCCCGCAATAACCAAGAATCATCCTGTTTTTCTGCTAATACCCACCGGCGAAAATTCTCCGCATAAGGACGCAAACTGGCTAAAGTTTTCTCAATCCAAATATTGTCAAAAATGGTTTGATAAATTAAATTATAAACCTTTAAATTACTATCTTTTTTAACAACAATTCCCGCCAACTGTAAATCACTCTGTTCAATACTATTATCAGTATCAATTCCTCCTGAGTGCCACACTTGTTGATATAAATCTAATAAATATCCTGCCTTTTGCTCATCTCTTTTTAAAATTCTGTCTCGAATTGTTCTAAAATGTTCCGGTTCATCCTGATATTCCCAATTCTCAATCACCCGAGTTCTGACTAAAGTCTCCACAAAATCAGCTTCTTCACCATCGGGAATTACAGTTTCAGTTTGCCGGACAAATTGACAGATTTTCTGAGTTAAAAATGGCTGTCCTCCCGTCCAGTCTAAAATCGCTTTTAGTACTGCTTCCGGATGATTAGTTTGGGCAGAAAATCCCTTGGCTAAAGGTAAAGCTTCGCCAAATTCAAATCCCGTTAATTCAATTCCTTGTCCAATATTAAAAGGAGTGCGCTTTTTATCTTGAATTAAATCAGAGGGAGTAGCCACACCCAAAAGCACAAAAGTAATCCGTTGATATTCAGGATTATCAACTCTTTGATTAAAGAAAGCCCGAATTAGGGCAAAGAAATCATCAACCGGAAAATCTAAACTGAGAATACTATCAATTTCATCAATAAAAATAACAATTTGCGTGGAGATTAATTGTAGTAATTGATCAATAAATTTCCCGAAAATCTGCACATTAGAAAATCGCTCATTTTCTTCCCAGAGCGCGTCTACATCAAACTGCTCATCTAAATTTAAACTATAAGCAATAGTATCAATAATTCCAGCATACCACTGTTCAGCACTCAGCCCTGATGTGCCAATTCCTGTCAAATCAATAGATACACAAGCAATTTCTTCTTCCTGTAGCCTCTGCATTGTACGCACACGCAAGCTGGATTTTCCCATTTGTCGAGAGTTAAGAACAAAACAAAACTCTCCAGCCTTCACAGCCTGATACAAATCTGCATCAGCTTTGCGTGTAACATAGGTAGGTGCATTAGCCGGAAGACTACCACCAAATTGATATTGATAATCCTCAGCAACAGGGATATTCATAATCTTATGTTAACTTGCTTGAAAATAGGAAGTGAGAGAGTGAGGGAGTGAGGGAATGTAGACACTCGGAGAGTGGCTTCCTGTAGGGTAGGAGTGAAAAATATGCCAGTTGCGTAAGTCCTATATTTGTAGGATTCGCAGTTAAAATTAGAATCTTTTTGCGGTTCATACGCTCTGCGCTCTGAGATGAATGATTGGTATTTTATAGCGTTTCTCAATCTAGTGAGGTACGCTTTTAAGCTACTTGTTTTGATATACAAAGTTTAAGTGTAGTTCAGTTGCCTGGGAACTGCTATATAGCAATCTTAAATCATTTCTAAAAAGTTAGATTCCCGGCTTATTTAAAAAGTCGGGAATCTGGATCCCACGAATTTTTGTTAAGAAAAAAATCTTGTTAAATCCATCTTTCCAGATTCTCATTACAAGGTAGAACCCTCTAATGGGTTTCCAGGCAGAGCTTAGAAACGAGCGAAGGCTACCTCAACAGGGTATCCTCAAAAAGATTATCTAAAGTCCAGGATTCCCACTGGAAGAGGAACATAGGCTTAATTTTTCACAATCCGAATTTACGTCCTAGATTACTAGGCTAACAAACACAAGTTATTATTATCTAAACTTTTATCTACTAATTTATGAATTAATTGACTTTGAGGTTTCGGAGTATTCTTCCTTCCTGGCAAAAATACTGTATCAAACATAACTACTAAAATTAGAAATATAAAAACACCTAGTAAAACGAATTCCATAGAAAATGCCTGATTAGATAAATTAGGATTGTTAGTCTTGCTACCTGTAACAATCACCTGAGTTTTTTGCAGAGAGGTATTTCTTAAATCCTTACGTATTTCCTTGACTGATTGATATCTATAACCAGTTTCGTGCTGATTATGAATCATTTTATTCAGAATAGGAATAATATATTGTAAATCATCTGGGATTTTAACTTTTTGCTCCCAATCATCACTAATTTCTCCTGGTAGTAATCCTGTAATTAATTGAATGATTGTTATTCCTACTGCATATATATCACTATTTTTCTGAGGATAACCATATTTTTGTTCCCAAGGTGCATATCCATCAGTAAAAATCTTAGTTCCTGGACTTTGTATTTTAGTTACATGAGAAATTATTTTCTTCACCGCACCAAAATCTATCAGAAATAGCTTACCAGTATTATCCATCATAATATTATCTGGTTTAATATCACGATGGATAATATCTCTTTCGTGTAAATCATGGATAATATTTAGTAAATCTTTTAAAACCTGAATTGCATCTTCAACTGAAAAGGTTTTAACCTCCTCAAGTTTATCTCCCAAGGTTCTACCATTAATATATTCTTGGACTAAATACAATTCTTGATTGTTATCTATATACTCACAAAAATCGGGAATATTAGGATGCTTATTTAACTTTTGTAAAGTTTGTACTTCCCTCTGAAATAATTCTTTTGCTTTGTTAACTTCACTTGATTTAGGGCTAGAAAAGGTAAACTTTTTGACGGCGTATTGGTTATTATAAATATCTTCAGCTAGATATGTTTCCCCAAAAGCACCTTTGCCTAATAGGTCAATAAATATATATTCCTTAGATTTTCCAGCAATTCCTGTCATCACCATACTCATATTTAAATAAATAGATATCAAACCAATCACAAAATAATTAGGTATGCACAATCAAATCGATACATATTTATTGTTATAAACAACCATTTAATGACATCTTTTTACGCTGTTTGCTGATGTTACATTTTGTCACATAGGTTGATTTTTTAACACTCATCTACTTATAGTATATTGATATATCACACACATCTGACACTTTCTCAATCAGGGTAGGTTAGGTAACAGGGGGGATACCAAAAAATAAGGATTATCAGCTCTGATTTTCTCAAGAATTTTTGTGATTTTTCACGACAATTCCTCAATTAACGAAACTACGTTATTTTTTATTCATAGAGTTATGAGTGATAGCTTAAAAGCCTCGGGTAATGACTAACTAGCAAACAGGGTTTGAGCAAAATTTAAAACACCTTTTCCACATTCCTTTGATTATTGGAATAATCTTGTGTTGCAAGATGTGCAAGATATGAATATATACAAGGAATTATACTTGTCATATTATACACTAGAGGTGTTGGAATCGCCGCAACTAATTTTTGATTTTCTATACAAAACTTAATGATTTGAAAATAATTGCAAAATTAGTTATGAATAAGTCTTCTTTTTCTGTTTTATTGTTAATTATTTCTTTGCTGTTAGTTTGTTATATATTTGTTCCATCTACCAGACCATTATTTTCGTTGTTGGTGGTTTTTGGATTTATCATATTATCTTGTTATTTAACAGTAGATGGGCGAAGAATCAAAAAAGGATTAGAAAATAGAATATTTAACATAGAAAGGCATATCCAGAAACAGCTTGAAGATTTTTATAATAGCCATAGAGCTGAGCAAGAGAGGATAAATAAAATAGCATTAATTGATAATCAGTGTGCTAAAAGTAGAGATTTTGAAATGTGGGAAAAAGACAAACGTTATTATCAGTCTCTTCCCAATCTTTTGTTATCTATTGGACTAGTTGGTACCTTTTTCGGTATTACTATGAATCTATTCCTCATGGGTATAAATACTAGTAGTGAAATAGAATTTCAAAAGATATTGCCAGGAATTTTAAGTTCAATGGCAATAGCCTTTGTTAGTAGTTTATTCGCGTTATGTTGCAGTTCTTATTTATCTAAATTTCATCCTGCTTCTGACTTGGATGTAGTTAAAAATAATTTACTAATATCATTAGAGCATTATATTGATAACGTATACTTTTTGAACCCACAAAATCAAAATCCTGGAAAAATAGATTTACTCACAACAGCAATCAATAATTACTCTCAACACTTGAATAAATTTATCACTGGGTTAGATAAAAATACCCAAAAATTTGAATCTACTATTAATACTGTCACTTCTACCCTGAATAGTTCTGTAAGTAGTTTCCAATTTTCACTTAATCAATCTGCAGATAATTTTAAAACCTCTCTTACTCAATCTGTAAATCAATCGTCGGAATCCATTAAATCAGCAGCTATAGTACTGAATAGTTCTGCTCAAAAAGTCACCAATTTAACCAACAATTTTTCTACCTTAATTGCATCTTTAACACAATCTTCTGCATCTTTTGAGCAAGCAATAAATTCACTGGAGAAGAATGTCAGTTCTGTAAATAAGACTAATTCCAATATTCAAGAGATAAAACAAAAACTGGAAGCAATCATATCCAATTTTTCTGAATTAATATCTGTTTTTGAAACTACTCAATCTACGCTACAAAATTATACTCAGAATTTAGACAATGTTGGTAAAAATCTAACTAGTAATTCTAATACAGTTCAAAATCTCATTCAAAACAACCAGGAAAACCTCCATGAGGTTAGCGATAAATTATTACAAAATTCTCAAAAAATTTCTCTGCTGACACAATCATTAAATCAAGATATTCATCGGGGAACAACTTCTTTAAATCAGTATATTACCAAAGTAGAAAATCAAAGTGATAAATTACAGATTCTGACGGGAGAAGTGAGGAATATGGCTAAGTCTTCTAATACGCATACAAGTGATATTGTAAATAATTTAGAAAATTTAAAACAACTCATCGCTATAATCGAACAAAATACTCGATCTAAAACTCATCCATCTTGAGAATTGGAGTTTTACCTCCAGGGAATACCAAAAATCAATTATCCTTACGGGGCACGGAATCTACAATATTCTTGTATAGGTCATAATCTTACTAATACCGTACCCTTTCGCCTCATGGGAATTTGTAAGTAAAAACTATAGGTTTCAAGGTAGACGCGGTTTAGTTAGATTTCTCCCGGATAAGAATATCACTGTAAAATTAACAGGACTTACGCAATTGTCATAATCACATATCTTGCACCTTCTCAATAAGGGTAAGGTGGGCATTGCCCACTCTACGGATAAATAAGGGTTTCAGGCTCTAATTTTCTCAATAATTTTGTGGTGCAAGATGTGAATAATCGGTGATTGGTGCGTGAGGTTACAAGTCTTATTGCTACGTGCAAATATTCTCGCAGTGTCACGCAACGGCAATAATGCGGGCAGAAAACCTACATTGCATTTTGCCTCCCCTACAGTAAATATATGCCAGTTGCGTAAGTCTTAAGTAAGTTAGAGGATTTGATACTTAAAATATCTCCTAAACCAAAACCACCTTGAGATTCGTAATTGTTGTAGGTTGGGTTAGCGATAGCGTAACCCAACGGAACCATTGCTATCGTTGGGTTTCATTCTTCAACCCAACCTACATGAAAACTCCAGATTTCAAGATGGAT
>JASJCJ010000063.1 GCA_030066045.1 Calothrix sp. MO_167.B12 | reverse complement strand
GGGAAACGCTCGTGATAAATCCCTTTGAGTCGGGTTTCATCCCCTGGTTAAAAACGAGCGGGGTTCTCACCCTCCCATTATGCTTTGATAGATAAAGAGGTCTTTACACTTCTTAATCATTTACATCTGCGAGAAACATGGCAAGAGATTTGCGGGGATTCATCAAACTATTAGAATCAAAGGGGCAATTACGGCGAATTACGGCTCCTGTAGACCCTGAGTTGGAAATTGCGGAAATTTCCAACCGAATGTTGCAAAAAGGTGGTCCAGGGTTACTATTTGAGAATGTTAAAGGTGCATCCTTCCCTGTAGCTGTCAATTTGATGGGGACGGTGGAAAGGATTTGTTGGGCGATGAATATGCAGCAACCCCAGGAATTGGAAGAATTGGGGAAAAAGTTGGCGATGCTGCAACAGCCAAAACCGCCGAAAAAGATTTCCCAGGCAATAGATTTTGGAAAAGTACTATTTGATGTGGTGAAAGCCAAGCCGGGAAGGGACTTTTTCCCTCCCTGTCAGCAAGTGGTGGTTGAAGGTGATGAGTTAGATTTAAACAAGTTGCCTTTAATACGTCCTTATCCTGGTGATGCTGGCAGGATTATTACCTTGGGTTTGGTAATTACCAGGGATTGTGAGACGGGAACTCCTAATGTAGGGGTGTATCGTTTACAACTACAATCTCAAAATACCATGACCGTCCACTGGTTATCAGTGCGGGGTGGTGCCAGACACTTGCGGAAGGCGGCAGAACAGGGGAAAAAATTAGAAATTGCGATCGCTCTCGGGGTAGATCCATTAATTATTATGGCGGCGGCTACACCTATTCCCGTGGATTTATCAGAATGGCTGTTTGCGGGTTTATACGGTGGAGAAGGTGTAAAGTTAGCTAGATGTAAAACAGTAGATTTGGAAGTACCCGCCGATTCAGAATTTGTTTTAGAGGGGACAATTACCCCAGGGGAAGTACTGCCGGATGGACCTTTTGGCGACCATATGGGATATTACGGTGGCATGGAAGACTCGCCTTTGATTCGTTTCCAATGTATGACTCACCGCAAAGACCCTGTTTATTTAACTACATTTAGCGGTCGTCCACCCAAAGAAGAAGCAATGATGGCGATCGCATTAAATCGGATTTACACTCCCATTTTACGGCAACAAGTGTCGGAAATTGTGGACTTTTTCCTACCGATGGAGGCTTTGAGCTACAAAGCGGCGATTATCTCCATTGATAAAGCCTATCCTGGGCAAGCGAGAAGGGCTGCTTTAGCTTTTTGGAGTGCCTTACCGCAATTTACATATACCAAGTTTGTGATTGTGGTGGATAAGGATATTAATATTAGAGATCCCCGGCAAGTTGTGTGGGCAATTAGTTCCAAGGTTGACCCCACTAGGGATGTGTTTATTTTACCTGATACTCCTTTTGACAGTTTGGATTTTGCCAGTGAGAAGATTGGTTTGGGGGGAAGAATGGGTATTGATGCTACCACCAAGATACCCCCGGAAACTGAACATGAATGGGGTGCGCCTTTAGAATCAGATCCGGAAGTAGCAGCGATGGTGGAAAGAAGATGGGCAGAGTATGGCTTGGGTGATTTGGAATTAGGGGAAGTTGACCCCAATTTGTTTGGTTATGATGTGCGGTAGGGTTGTTAGTTGTTAGTTGTTAGTTGTTAGTTGACAGTTGACAGTTGACGGTTGACGGTTGACAGTTTAATTCTTTCACTCCCTCATTCCCTCACTCCCTCACTCCCCCACTCCCTCACTCCCTCACTCCTTCCCTCCATCACTCCTTCCCTCCTTCCTTCACAAGTTCCTCACACTTTTGATTTACCTTCAAAATAGGGTCGCCCTAGGGGAACTTTTGTCAACGACCCCTGACTTGAAGTCGGGGGCTTCCAGCCGGAAGCCCTAGTTGACCAGACTTAGTACCTTGTGGATACTACGTTTAGAGTAAGAGTTAAAGTTCATACCAAGGAATGCGTAGCCAGTTCCTTGCTCTAGAACCGGGTGGTTAAACAGGTTTATGGGTTAAGCCAGTGCCGCTTGGATAGTTACCCCTTCGGGAGTTACCCCTTCGGGGTTCGGGAGTTGCTCTTTGCTGGAAACCAACAAGACCACGCTCCCTTACCGGCTCTAAACATTGTCGAGGCTAACTTAACCGCAGAGGCATTAACAATGCAAAATTATGTTTTTGTCGTTGATTTAAATAAACAACCACTAAACCCAATTAAACCAAAACAAGCAAGGAGATTATTAACATTAGGTAAAGCAGCAGTTTTGCGAATGTATCCTTTTACCTTGATACTAAAAACTGCAATTGTTCACCCGAAAATCAATTCATTAACATTAAAATTAGACCCTGGAAGTAAAATTACAGGTATTGCATTACTGGATGGTGAAAATGTCATTTGGTGTGCGGAATTATCACACCGAGGTCATCAAATAAAAGATGCTTTATTTTCACGTCGTCAGTTAAGAAGTAGTCGCAGAAATAGAAAAACACGGTACAGAAAACCACGTTTTGATAATCGTCAACGAGAAAAAAACTGGCTACCGCCAAGTGTATCGCATCGCATACTAACAACCAAAACATGGGTAAAAAGATTAATGCGTTACGCGCCAGTTACAGAATTATGGATTGAAAAAGTTAAATTTGATATGCAACAAATGCAAAACCCAGAAATATCTGGTGTTGAATATCAACAAGGCACCTTGATGGGTTATCAAATACGTGAATATCTACTAGAAAAGTGGGGTAGAGAATGTAGTTATTGCGGCAAAAAAGACGTGCCATTGCAAGTTGAACATATACAACCAAAGTCAAAAGGAGGCAGTAATAGAATCAGTAATTTATGTCTTGCTTGTGAAAAATGTAATCATCAAAAAGGCAATAAACCTGTTGAAGAATTTCTCAAAAATCAACCCAATTTACTAAAAAAAATTAAAATTAATGCTCAAAAATCATTGAAAGATGCAGCAGCAGTAAACGCAACAAGGAATCAATTAGTTAAGGTTTTATCTAGTTTACTGCCTACTTTAACATCAACAGGGGCGCGAACCAAATACAACAGAATTAGATTGAACCTGCCAAAACAACATTGGATTGATGCTGCTTGTGTTGGTGATATTAATAATTTGAATTTACTCAGCTTACAGCCATTAAAAATTAAATGCAATGGTCACGGAAAACGTCAAATGTGTCGTACTGATAAATACGGATTTCCAGTCAGATATGTACCATTAAGAAAGTTTGTTAAAGGCTTTCAAACTGGAGATATTGTAAAAGCGGTTGTGACGGCTGGGAAAAAAATTGGTACTTATTTGGGTCGTATTGCAGCAAGAAGTACAGGTTCATTCAATATTTCAACCAATAACGGTTTAGTTCAAGGAATTAGTTACAAATATTGTCAAACAATACATAAAAAAGATGGTTATTCTTACTCTTTTTGAGCCACGGCAGATAAATCTGCTCCTGTTATTTTTCCTCCGCGCTATAAATAGACACGGTTTCCAAACTTCCGGAGGTTTTTAGATGAATTACCTTACTAACTTATTTCCAGGACAACCAAAAGCATTGGAAACTAGATCCCTACTTCCTTTGCGAAATATTGTGCTACTTCCCCAAATTACTTTACCTGTGGTAGCAGGACGAACCCGCTCCTTGGCAACGGTGGAAAGTGCTGTATTAACCGCCAACAAGGAATTGGTCATTGCTACTGTGAAACCAGAGGTGGCTCATCGCTTAGATGGAGATGAGAAAGCAGAAATAGAAAAATTAGAAGATATTTATCCCATTGCTACCTTGGCAACTATCCAACGTATGGTAAATCTGCCCATGGGAGCGGCACAGTTGATTGTCCAAGGGTTAGAACGAGTTAGGATTGAGGAATTAAATATTAATGCTGATGATGGCACATTAACTGTACAGTTTTACCAACTGCCAAAATTAACCAAAAAGGCTGCCATCGCTTCTGGAACATCATTGGCGACTCTCAACGCTCTGACAGAAGCAATACAAGCTCTCTGGCAAGAAATAGCTGATTTACATCCCGATTTTCCCGAAGAGGTGCTATCTGTATTACTAGCAAGTGACAATCCGGAGGAATTATCTTATCAAACTAGTATGTTACTGCCCCATAATGTGGAGCAATTACAGGAAGTACTGGAACAAGAAAGCTTAGAAAAACTGCTCCGGTTGGTGCTAGAGAAATTGAGTCAAGAGCTAGAAGTGCAACGGCTGCGGGGAGAAATTTTAGGGGAAACCAAAAAAGAACTTGACCAACAGCAACGGGAATTCTTGCTCCGCCAACAACTGAAGAAAATTCAAGAACAATTGGGTGAAGATGAACCAGAAACCCAAGAAATTGAAGATTTGCGATCGCAATTAGCAGCAGCCCAATTGCCCGCCGTTGCGGAGAAACAGGCGAAACGGGAACTATCTCGTTTAGAAAGGGTGGGGAGTAATTCCGCTGAAGGGGGTGTGATTCGCACCTATCTTGACTGGTTGCTAGAAATGCCTTGGAATAAGACGGTGGAGGATAACCTGGATTTACAAAATGCCAGGGGAGTACTAGATGCAGACCACCACGGTTTAATAAAAGTAAAAGACCGTATCATTGAACACCTAGCTACTTTCAAACTGAAAAAAGCTTTTGCCGCAGCTAGTTCTCAGACGAAGTCAGAAGGAATACGGACATATCAAGAAAACTCCACAGTGGGTACGGTACTCTGCTTTGTTGGACCGCCGGGAGTGGGTAAAACTAGCCTGGGACGTTCCATTGCCAGGGCTTTGGGTCGTCCTTTCGAGCGGGTGAGTTTGGGTGGACTGCGAGATGAGGCAGAATTGCGGGGTCATCGCCGTACTTATATTGGTGCTATGCCGGGACGAATTATTCAAGCATTACATAGATCAGCAGTCAAAAACCCGGTGATGATGCTGGATGAATTAGATAAAGTGGGCATGGATTATCGTGGCGATCCGGCTTCAGCATTGCTCGAAATACTCGATCCCCAACAAAACTATTGTTTCCGCGACCTGTATATAGACTTGGATTTTGACCTATCTCAAGTATTTTTTATTGGTACTGCTAACGACCTCTCCAAGGTTCCTGCACCCTTACTAGACCGATTGGAAATTATTGAATTATCTGGTTATTCTCAACAAGAAAAAGTAGCGATCGCTCAAAAATATCTCCTACCCCGGCAAATCATCAAAGCTGGGCTTCCGGAAGCAGCGGTACAGGTACCATCAACAATTTTGTCCCAAATAATTGAATATTACACCCGTGAAGCTGGAGTTCGTCGTCTAGAGCAACAACTGGGTAATATTTGCCGCAAAATCGCTGTTCGCCATGCTGATGGCAAAACCGAGCCAGTCACAATCCATCCAGAACAGCTAGAAGATATGCTCGGACCGAAAATTTTCCTCCGGGAGGAAAGTCGTAAAGCCCCCACACCTGGTGTTGCCACTGGTTTAGCATGGACCTTAGCAGGGGGAGAAGTTCTATTTGTAGAGGCAGTACAATTACCCCAAGGCAAAGCATTAATTCTGACTGGACAGTTGGGTAAAGTCATGGAAGAATCGGCTCAGATTGCTTACTCCTATATCTGGGCAAATGCAACTACCTGGAAAATTGATGTGAGTGCTTTTAAGAACAATGGGATACACTTGCACGTTCCCGCCGGTGCTGTGCCTAAAGATGGGCCCTCCGCTGGAGTTACAATGGTATGTGCGATCGCTTCCTTACTCACAGGACGAGGAGTGAGAACAGATACAGCCATGACTGGGGAAATCAACCTGAGTGGTGAAGTTCTACCGATTGGTGGGGTGCGGGAAAAAGTTCTAGCAGCTCACCGTATGGGAATAAAACGGGTATTGTTGCCCCAACAAAATGAGAAAGACTTAATAGATGTACCTGAAGAAGTGCTATCTCAGATAGAATTTATCTTTTGCAAACAAATACACCAAGTACTAGAAAACGCCTTAATTTTCCCAGACAATTTCCCAAATTCCGGCAATGGTGGAAATGGTCATCAAGCAAATACATTAAAAATAGGGTAAAGGGAAAAGAAAAAGATATTGTCCCTAAAATACTTAGGATTAAAGGCAAAATAAATACAATGCCAACCCTCACTCTGTACTCTCGGATATCCCTCTCCTTGATAAGGAGAGGAAAAGATTTTTACGCAGTAAAAAGCGAGGGTGAGGTTCAATTATAGAGGGAGCATATTATTTATTTGACTTTTGACTGACCCGTAGCGGTATAGTTCACTGAAGCCAGGATATTTTAGCGATATGCATCCATTACATCTTCAATAAATCTTTGCCAAATTTGATTGGGAGTCCAAATTGCATATAAATATTTTTTAGCTTCTTCCTGATTCAGGGCATCATAAATGAGACGATAAAGGTAGATAAATACAGAAACTCGTTTGTTGGCTACACAATGAACAAATACTTTCTTATTGACATTGAGTTCCATCATTTTAAAAAAATCTTTAGCATCCTCAATCAAAGGATTATCCCAAACTACAGGAATATGTATATATTCCATACCTGCTGCTTCAACTATTTGTTTCTCATCAGGTAAAGCATCCGGAGAATCGGACATTGCTAAATTAATAACTAACTGATAACCAGCTCTTTTAATTGTGGTAATATCTTCTCGATCAGGTTGACCAGAAGTAGCAATTTTATCTGAAATTACCAGATAATTGTAAATATTTTCAATACAATTATGAGACATTATCCTTATGGGAAAAATCATTAGCTGTAGCCTTCATCTATTTTCATACACCAGAACAGAAAACAGATGAAAAAATTTTTTATTTTTGTCCTCGGATTGTCCTCGAACAATAGCTTATACTCTTCGGGCGGACATTTTGGTAGAATAGTAACGGACACCATCACTTCACAAATGATAAGCAACAAGTATTAAGTCATAAGTTATACCTCTGCCTCAAGCCAAAGGATTCAAACAACGAATTCAATTGCATTTTTTCTTCATAAATTAAGAAGTTTGATACCTAGCTTGGACTTACACTTATTACTTAGGGCTTGCTGAAAAAGTCTTTTGGTGGGGGTAGGGAATAGGGAATAGGGAATAGGCAATAGTTCGGTGCCTCTTTATTTTTATTCTTTTGACCAAAAAAATAACAGATACAAGGATTTTCGGTTGAAACTCCTAATTGACTTGCACTTATTTCTCGAACAAATAGCCTCAAAGCATTGATACATCAATATTTTTCAATTATTCAGCAAGCCCTACTTATTTAAACCCCGTCCTTAAGGACGGGGTCTTATCTACCCCGAAGGGCTATTGACTTATTCTTAAGTTACAACTGACTGACAAAATAAATTGTTCCCAATTGGCATTACAGATTATCTTTTTTCGTTGCCATACCAATAATATGAGGACTAACAATGGGATAGCGAATCCGGAAATGTTGGTAATTTACCCTAGCAAATCCCGCATTTTCTAACGCTAACCATGTTTCTCTATCTGGGTTACAACCATCAGCAACCGCTTTCCATAAGGGACGAATGACTCTTTGTATTTTACGTAACAAACTACCTTGGGGTGCGGCAACATGTTCGAGAAATAAAAATGTTCCACCAGGCTTGAGAACCCGTAAAATTTCTTCTAATGTTGCTGATAGATTTGGTACTGAACATAACACTAAAGTACTAATTACAAAATCCATACTGTTATCTTCAATATCCATAGATTCTGAGGTCCCCAGGTATAAGTTAATATGTTGTAGACCTGTTGCTGCTGCTGACTGGTTTAGAAAGGGATGCATATAAGGATTTGGTTCAATTCCTACCCAGTGAATACCCTCAGGGAAGTAGGGAAAATTGGCACCAGTCCCAGGTCCAATTTCTAGGATATTACCTTGGAGATGAGCAAATAGGGAGCGTTTGCGTTGCTCCAAAAGTTGATTATATTCATTAGTAAATTGAGCCATCATCCAAGCAAATATATATTGGCGGCAGTTATTGCACATAACCTATGATGATTTTCCAGGACTGGAGTTAATATTCATTTAATTCACATCTTGCACCACGTCACTATTGCGAAAAATATCGTCTGTAATCCTTATTATTTCGTAACCCACCAATGCCCACCTTACGCTTATTGAGAAGGTGCAAGATATGTGTTAACCAATTTAGGGGGTTAAATTCCCCTGTTTCTACAAGCAGCACGTTTTGCGTCGGGGTAAAATCCCCATTGCAAAACGTAATTCGCTTATTCTAAATTCTAAATTCTACATTCTTTTAAGATATCAATTTTCTCAATTATTTTTGCGAAGATTGGTGAATCTTAACCTTTTGTGCTAACCAAGTAAAAAAGATGATACCGCAAAAATCTGCTACTAAATCAGTAGGATCGAAGGTGCGATGGGGTGAAAAATTTTGTAGGCATTCCTCAATCAATGTCAAAATACCGATGGGTATTGGTGCTATGGGGATAGAAATTCCCAGGATAATTGTACTTTTTTTGTTAAGTGCTAAATGACCGAGGAAACCTGTGAATCCAATTAAAATAAAGTGTCCGATGGTGTCATAGAAGGGAATTGTTGAACTTTTAGCTGGGAGAACTTTGAGGTATGCAGAAACAGCGATCGCAATTATAATACCCAAATAAAACCAAAAAGCTATAACCCAAGGTTTATTTAATTTCATATTAGTATATTATTTTTAAAATATCTTTTGATAACTACCAATATAGTAAAGAACATTCCACAAATGAGAATGTTCTTTTATAGGAAAATTCGTAAAGATATGATGAATTTAATGGGGTAATTGATTGTATTTCCTTTATTTTGAATACAAAGGGCTGTTAAGTATGGAGATTTGCTTGCTCTTGTAACCAAGGATCTACAGGTTGCCCATCCTTACGCTTCAATTCAATTTCTACAGCAATTGCTGCTTGAGAGCCAGGAGGAGCAGGTTTTTCATGGAAAATAATGTCATAATCTGCTGGGTTTTGATTCCGTTCTCTGAGCCATTCTTGCACCTTGGTAGTTGCAAAAAAAGATTGTCCCTGGGTAAACATCCGGGTAATCTGCATCTGTAGTGTGTAGGGATTTAATCTACCCATTTTTTACTACCTCGATAAAATTAACGTTACTCAAGCTATGTATCTATTATCTTGTTAATTTGATGTTTGATGTGTGGCAGTTCCCAATCATTTACAAAAGGAAAAGGGGAAAAGTATTTTTCCTTTCCCCCTTTAACCTTTCCCTAAATTATGTAAGAAGTGTAATCACGATTACGCAGGATGAGTTTGTAATGGTTTTTGCAATAGGTTAACAATCGCAGTTTTTTCCAAAATACCTACCAGTACTCCATTATCACCAATTACAGGCAGTGCAGATAATCTTTTGCCTTCAAGTAACTGTATTACTTCCAACAAAGGTAAATCTGATTTTACGGTTTTAGTCAACTCTATTGGCCGCATTACCTCTGTTACCTGAGTTTGTGGCCATTCTCCAGTAGGGATGATTCGCAAATCATCAATAGATATACTTCCTAGTAATTCTCCTGTATTATCTGTGACTAAAAATTTAGACCAATTCTGCCCAGATAATACGCGCTGGTCGGCAAACTCCCTTAAGGTCATATCAGCAGATACAATGGGACTGTCATCGGTGACAACGTCTCCTGCTGTTAAACCTGTCAGTTTCTCTTGTACTTTGGCGAATTGAGCTGCATTACCAGCATTTTGTAGTACAAAGAAACCAATTAACAAGTTCCAGAAATTACCAAAGCTACCAAATAATAATAGAGGGATCATACCAGATGCGATCGCTAGCCATCCAAAAGCCTGTCCAATACGACTGGCAAAAACTACTCCTTTATAAGGGTTGCTAGTAATTTTCCATACTATTGCTTTCAGTATATTACCCCCGTCTAAAGGCAATCCAGGAATTAGGTTAAACAGTGCTAATGCCAAATTAACTGAAGCTGCAAGAGCTAAAATCGCTGCTCCCGGACCAGACGCAGCAGTGGTAAAACCAATGGCTGTAAAGGCACCAAAGAGGATGATGCTTACTAATGGTCCTGCGATCGCAACCCAGAAAGCTTCTGCTGGTGTTTTTGACTCTTGCTCTAAACTGGCTAATCCACCAAATATAAACAGTGTGATTGATTTAACATTAATTCCTTGGCGCAGGGCAACAAAACTATGCCCTAATTCATGGGCAACCACAGAACTAAATAATAATAGTGCTGTAACTAATCCTAGTATTATCGCCAATCCCCCTGATAATTGAGGAAATTGTGCCGCTAGCCCACTACTGTAAGTCCAAGTTACTAAACCTAAGACTAAGAACCAAGAAGGGTGAAGATAAAAAGGAATCCCAAAGAGATTGCCAACACGGATTGTGTTATTCATGGCGTTCACCTCTGATTGTTGTGTTTAGAGGTGATTTCCACCTCTGGTTATGAATTTATTGTAACGAAGTGTTAACTATTTTTAACTTTTGCAACTGTAGTGGTGTCCGTTTGTTAATGTGCGGTTTTTATCACTTTTAGCTATCTGTTAATGATAAGAACCTGAAAACCTGGTAATTTCTCGCAAAAACCGTAAGCGTAAGCATAAACATCTTTCTTCCAGGCAGCGAAAACGGAGTGCGTAGGTAGTTGATTAGGCTAGGATCTTATGTAGTGCCCAAATAGCCACAACAGCCCATGAATGGATCGAATCGATTAGCTCAACAAGAATCCATAGCTACCCATAAACACACAGAATCATCACCGAAACATAAAAAAACTAGTAACAAACAAGATAGTCAAAACAGTACTCATGATCATGAGCATTCGATTCATCCCCACGTTCATAGTGAAGAGTCACTGCGGAAAATAGTCAATAGGCTATCGCGCATAGAGGGGCATATTCGTGGTATTAAGAGTATGGTGCAGCAAAATAGTCCTTGCCCCGATGTATTATTGCAAATAGCCGCAGTTAGGGGAGCATTGGATAGGGTAGCACGTATTGTTTTGGACGAACACTTAACTGAATGTATTGGCAGAGCTGCTCAAGAGGGTGATATTGAAGTGGAGTTGGAACAATTAAAGGCGGCTTTAGATAGGTTTTTGCCTTAGTACTACTGCGCGCTAGCTCAAGTTAGTCCCTCACGGGAAAATCCCACAACCAAGGATGAAAATACTTCCCTCACTCTGGGCGGGGAAACCCCGCCCCTACTCCGAACTCCGAACTCCGAACTCCGAATTCCGAACTCCGAACTCCGAACTCCGAACTCCGAACTCCGAATTCCGAACTCCCTATTTTCTAGTTAGAGGTTGGGCATTTGATTGCAACAATCCTAATTTGGCTGCAAGATACTCAGCTCAATGCATAAGGGCTATTTTTTGGGTCAGGGCGTGCTAGTATATTAGGATTTTAGGTTTAAAATTCTTGCATCTCTAATTTTTGATGATATTTTGAATAGAAACCCATAGGCACCGAACT
The DNA here is from genome assembly GCA_030066045.1 of Calothrix sp. MO_167.B12. Lineage (GTDB taxonomy): Bacteria > Cyanobacteriota > Cyanobacteriia > Cyanobacteriales > Nostocaceae > Calothrix_A. Next base: position 15,519 of record JASJCJ010000063.1, on the reverse strand, counting down.
ATTGCCTATTGCCCATTCCCTATTCCCTACCCCCACAATCATGACTTTTTCAACAAGCCCTAAGTAATATAATCCAAAAGCACCAACGGATTATCCACTTTTCACAATCCAAAATGGGGCGTTGCATAATTGAAGTATGAATTAGCCTCACGCAAAGACGAGCCAGTGCGTTGGGCGGCTCCGCCGACTTGAAGCAACTGGCGTGCAAAGGCGCAAAGAATCGTTGTTTAATCTTATCGAAAATGTAAATTCATACTCTGATTCAGCAACGCCCAAAATGGAATTAATTTTCCGATGAACAACTTGCTTTACCTTGGATATCTGCATTGACAGCAGGAGGATAGTGACCCCGATTGCTGTTTTTTAGTACTGAACAATTGCTGGCGATGGGCATCCGCCAACCAGTACCAAAGGCACGATCCGTAATTTTCAATCCGGGGGGGGCTTGTCTACGCTTAAATTCAGCCCGCGCTACCATTTGCATGACTCGATCCACTACCACCGGATCATGTCCGCCGGCTACAATTTGACTGGCTGATTGATGTTCGTTAACCAGACGTTGCAAGATGTCGTCTAAGATGTCATAAGCTGGTAAAGAATCTTGGTCTATTTGACCGGGTTTGAGTTCGGCGCTTGGCGGTTTGGTAATAATATGGTGGGGGATAATTTCTCCCGCTTCGTATGTACCATTGCTTTCTACTGGGGAAAGTAGGAGGTTTCTACCTTGACTGTTTAACCAGTGACAGAGGGAGTAAACACGGGTTTTGGGTACATCGGAGATTACCGCTAAACCACCATTCATATCTCCATAGAGGGTGCAGTAACCCACCGCCATTTCCGACTTATTACCCGTAGACAGGAGCAAATGACCAAACTTATTAGCGATCGCCATTAATAAGTTACCACGAATCCGAGACTGGATATTCTCTTCTGCTAGCCCAAATTCGGTGCCGGTAAATAACTTACCCAGGGTTTTATCATAACCTGCCATTAACTCCCCTATGGGTAAAATATGAGTCTTGATTCCCAGATTATTACTGAGTTCTAAGGCATCACTCACGGAATGCTCGGAACTGTAGGGGGAAGGCATAAGTACGCCGAAGACATTTTCTTTACCAAGGGCAGCAGTAGCTACCGCAGCGACGAGGGCTGAATCTATACCCCCACTCAATCCGACAACAGCTTGGGAGAACCTACATTTACGGGCATAATCCCGCACGCCTAAAACCAAAGCTTGCCAGATTTCTTCCTCTTCACATTGGTATTGGGGGGTGATGGTTCCTAATTGTAAATCTCGTTCTATGGGGTCAAATTCTACTATCGCCACATCAGTAACAAAACCTTGAGTGCGATATACCAATTCTCCCCGACGATTGTGGGCAAAGCTTCTACCATCAAAGACTAAGTCATCATTTCCTCCTACTTGATTGACATAGATAATTGGTTGTTGAAACCGTACTGCGCTGTGTTGAAAAATGGCCTCTCTCAGGTCTTGTTTACCCAAATTATAAGGAGAAGCGGATAAGTTAACAACTAAATCTACACCGATAATTGAAAGATCAGAAATGGGATGGGCGGCATAATTGCGTTTGCCGAAAAATTCTTCATCATTCCACAAATCTTCGCAAATTGTTACGCCAATATCGATACCATCTAAGGTGAAGTAATTAGCCTCCGAACCTGGTTCAAAATAGCGTCTTTCGTCAAATACATCGTAGGTAGGTAGGAGGCGTTTATGAAAAATTTTTTCCACTTTGCCATCTAGTAACAAAGCCATGCTATTAAATAAGCTTTTGCCTCCATGAATTGATGCCTGTAAGTTTTCTGTGGCTATTCCCACTAATACTGCTAAATTGGGTGGTAAATCCTTGGCTAATTGTTGCAAAGTAGCATCCATTGCAGTGATAAAACTAGGATTTAGTAGTAAATCCTGTGGTGGATAACCACATAAAGATAGTTCTGGAGTTAATAATAAACCTGCATCTTCAGCCACAGCATTTTTTGCGGCTGCCAGGATTTTTTGGGCATTTCCAGATAAGTCACCAATTATGGGATTAAGTTGAGCGATCGCAATTTTCATGGTTATTATTTCACTATAAAAATCAAATTAATTCATAATTCTAAATTCTTCAGGACTTACGCAAAAAATGTCGAAAGTAACGGTAATCCGTTCATTAGCACCACGAAGAATTAGGATTTCCAGATAATTATGCGTAAGTCCTATTCTTAATTCATAACTTCCTCCACTCCTCCACTCCTCCACTCCTTCACTCCTCCACTCCTCCACTCCTTCACTCCTCCACTCCTTCACTCCTCCACTCCTTCACTCCTCCACTCCTTCACTCCTTCCCTCCTTCCCTCCTTCACTCCTCCACTCCTTCCCTACAATTTAATTAAGCTATAATCAATATCTGCCAATGTGGGACAACCACTTAAAGCCATTGCCAAATCCAACTCATCACGCAGTAATTCAATAATGTGTTGTACTCCTTGAGAGCCATCTACAGCCAATCCCCACAATATCGGACGACCTACTAGTACGGCTTTTGCTCCTAATGCCAAGGCTTTGAGGATATCTGTACCGCGACGAATACCACCATCTACCAGGACTTCTGCTTGACTCCCCACTGCTGTGACGACTTCTTGCAAAGCATCAATAGTGGCAATGGCTCCATCCAATTGTCTGCCCCCGTGGTTAGAAACTATTATGCCATTTGCCCCATGTTCCACCGCCCGCACAGCATCGTCACCCCGTAAAATGCCTTTAATTATTAATGGTAAAGGAGATAGCGATCGCAACCACTCTACATTCGCCCAAGTTAACCCCGGATCTAACTGTTGGGCAAAATAAGCAAATAATCCTGACTCTCCCTCTTGTTGAGTAATTTCCAGGTCTTTATATGTAGCTAAATTAGCTAGTGTCATACCTTCTGGTAAGGCAAACTGATTGCGGGCATCCCTTTCCCGACGACCGAGTAGGGGGGCATCAACTGTTAAGCATAAAGCTTGGAAACCACTGTTATAAGCCCGTTCTACCAATGATTTGGTTAATCCGCGATCGCGGTGTACATATAACTGAAACCACTGATTCCCTGGTTGCTGAACGGCGGCAACTTCCTCCATACTCTTGGTAGCCATTGTACTTAATATCATGGTGATGCCCATGTCAGCTGCTGCTTTGGCGGTGGCAATTTCTCCGGCTGGATTGGCTAAACACTGGAAAGCCATCGGTGCAATTAGTATGGGTAGCTCCTGGGATATTCCGAAAATTTGAGTACTTAAATTTCGTTGACTCACATCCACCAACATCCGGGGACGGAGTTGGAAGCGTTCCCAGGCATACCTGTTGTTTCGTAGGGTGACTTCATCCCCAGCACCACTAACATAGTAATCCCAAGCCATTTGAGATAAATTATCTTTTGCCAGTGTTTCGTACTCAAATAAATTTAAGGGTTTCATTTCAGTTTTCAGTTTTCAGTTTTCAGTTTTCAGTTAGGCTCCTACACTCTTGTGCTGCCCTAGCAGTTTCCCCAGTGATAAATTGAGGAGCTTATTTTTCCACCTCCACAAATATAATTTGAGGGCTTGATACCGATTACTGTTTGGTCATTCAATTTTGGAAAACCGATAATCCGTTGGTGATTTGGGATTGACTTTTGAATAAGTGAATGGGTGAGTGATGCTCAGCGGTTGTTCCTATGTTTCAAGTTTTGATATTTTTAACACAATACATAGAATTATTTTTTAACTAAGCCTCCTCCGCATTTCTGCTTATAATCAGATGATTCATGAACATATTTAGTAGTAATTACAACAGTAAATATGACGGAAAAATCATAACTAGGAATGCTAACCTAACTAATATTAAATTTACCTCAGGGTGTTTACGGTAATAGGTGTTTGTTTGGATTTTATCAAAATTAATCAACCTCACCATTAATAAGTCCATCAAGCTCTATTTTGTTAATAGAGACAATATTCATTTATTGAGAGGAAAAACCTCAATATTTTAGTCGTAGAATTATATTGATTAACTAAATAAATACTAGGGGTTTATCTCTAAAAGGAGCAAAAGCTGCGGCATCAAATTTATAAAGACTTGCAGGACGACCTGCACCCCGAGAAACTTTGATTCCGGTATCGGATAAAAAACCCAACTTCAAAAGACGTGCCCGAAAATTAGAATAATCAGAGAAATTTTCTCCTAAAACTGTAGCGTACAACTGATATAAATCATTCAAAGTGAACATCTCTGGTAAAACATCAAAAGCTACGGGACTATATTCCAATTTATTACGCAAACGTCTGTGCCCATAAGCTAAAATTTCTTGGTGATCGAAAGCTAACTGAGGAACCTGTTTGACTGGATACCAAGCAATACCTGGAACACCATCAGTAATTAATTGTGCCTCTTCAAACTGCACCAAGGCAAAGTAACTCACTGATAAATAACGTACCCCATAACTGTCCATCGCCTCCCGTGGATCTCGTTCTGGACCGCCAAAGGTATACAGTTGTTCTAAATAGAGATTTTTGACTCTGATTTTTTCGGCTAAGGTGCGATAGGCTGCATCTTCTAAAGACTCTCCTTGGCGTACCAAAGTCCCAGGTAGACTCCAACAATTGCAAAATGGCTCTTGCTGTCGCATGACCAGGAGAGCTAACAGCCTATTTTGATTAGTATCTACAGAAAAAATTACATTATCTACACCGACCTTAAAGTCAGCTAAAAATTGCTCCTTTAGGGGGTTGACAATTTGCTTGAAGTTTGTTCCTTCCATTGGTACAGGTTCTGTTGATGAATATAGTCCACTACAGGAGGTGTGAGGGCTTGATAATCGCCATGTTCTCGATATCCTGTGGAGGAAACATCTAATCCGGTAAGATCAGCGATCGCAATTTTCCCCCCTAATTGTTGGATTTTGTGCAAACTGGACTCATGTATGACATATCCCGGTCTTGGTACTACTAATAGTTGTACTTGCCGCAACAAATCTTGAATACGATACCACTGGGGTAGTTGGGCAAGTAAATCAGCACCGATGACTACAGTAAATACCGTATCTTCTCCCCAATGAATTTTGGCTTTTTCTACGGTTTCGATGGTTCTAAAGCTACTCAATTCTTGCTCTAGGGCAATATTATGTTTGCAAGTTTCGATATCGGCAATTAATAACTGTAACATTGCCGCCCGATGTTCCAAGGGTATAGGCTGGTTTTTAAAGGGATTATTGGCTGCCCAAACTGCCACATGGTCATAACTCTGACACAACCAACTCATAATTGCTTGATGTGCGGCGGTGGGAGGATCGGCACTAGTTCCAAATAAAGCTATTTTCATCCTAATTTTGGGGATTTTGAATTTTAGATTTTATCTTTTTCTGAGGGTTTATAGATCCCCGAATTCTTAGAGAAGTCGGGGATCTAAACGCAGTTGGGGATCTAAACACAGTAAAGCTACCACCGGAAATATGTCAAAAGTTTGTAACATAAGCATTCTGACTTATTACTTATTACTTTGCTTAATCCTGTTTCTTGTCTGTATAGTCAACTCCTGTAATGCGGGAGAAATATTCACTGTTACTAGTTGAGGGTTATTTAGTTGTCTGGTTGCTGCTGGTAAACTAGCAACAGATGTGGTAGTACGTTGACGAATTGCCGCCAAAGTTTCTGGAGATTGCATTGGTTTTCCATCCTTCATCACCAGTTGTAATAATGTTTCTTCTTCCAAGGAATTTTCAGTTATTAACCCCAATCTGTCGCTCTTAATTTTACCTCCTTCAAAGCTACGAAAAATCTGTTTCCGTCCCGGATAAGTTACCTTACCCTCAGATTCTTTCATCACTGGAATACCTTCAATATCTACTAGCTTATAAACCCCATTTACGGGCTTACCCGTAACTAGTTTTGTTCCCACTCCATAAATATCAATTTCTCCCCCAGATGCCTTGAGTCGGGCAATTTCCCCCTCATCTAAATCACCACTAGCCACAATTGCTACTCCTGGCAAAAGCGATCGCACTTGTTTTGATAATGCCACCAAATCGCCGGAATCTAGTCTCACCCCCGAGAATTCTATTTCCCCCCGATTGACTTTTGTTGCCAATCTCTGGGCAGCAGCAACGGTATCGTAAGTATCAATTAATAATGGCGCACCTGGGAAATAACGATGAAACGCCGCAAATGCTTCATCCTCGCTGCCCTCCATTGCCGCCAGTGCCATAACCAAGGCGTGAGCCATAGTACCACTAGGTTTTTCTCCTAGCTGTAACGCTGCTAACACATTGGATGTTGAATTGAAACCTGCTGCTAAGGCGGCTCTGGCTGCCCATAGGGCACCTTGAGGACTAAAAGCTCTCCTACTGCCAAACTCCAATAAGTTTGCTTCTTCCCCCGCCACATCCCTGATCCGTGCAGCTCTGGTAGCAATTAAGGTTTGATAGTTAATGGTATTGAGTAAGTAAGTTTCTACTAACTGTGCTTGCCATAAAGGTGCTTCCACCCTTAATAGGGGCTGATTGGCAAATACCACTGTACCTTCAGGCACTGCCCATACATCCCCAGTAAATGTCCCTGATTCTAATAATGACCAAAAGCGATCTGGTGCATGAGTAAAAATTCCTGTTGCCTGCAAAGTAGCTATTTGCGAACTACTAAAACAACAATTCTGTAAATACTCTAATGCCTGTGCCAACCCCATAGCAATTAGATAACCAAAATCTGTTGGCAGATGTCTGACAAATAATTCAAAGCTGGCTCTTTTGGTTTCTAATCCTTCCCCTGCATAACAAGCTGCCATTGTTAATTGATAAAGGTCTGTTAGTAGGCTGTAATCCCCTACTGATAGATTCATTGCTTGATATCCAGAATCTACAGATATAGGTTCCAATCCTGGAAATTTTGTCATCGGATAGTGCCTTGGAAAATGTTTGTTGTATTTATGGTAGTTTTTACCATAAATAATGTCAAGTGTATAAATAGTAGCCTTCTATCCCTGGTCAGGAGTGGGGGAGTGAAGGAGTGGGGGAGTGGGGGAGTGAGGGAGTGAGGGAGTGAAAGAATTAAACTGTCAACCGTCAACTGTCAACTGTCAACCGTCAACCAACAACCAACAACCAGCAACTAACGGTTCAGAATGGATGTATAATGGCGTAAATAAAAATACTAAATTGAGCTAAATTCAAAATCCAACTGAAAAATTGTCCACGAAGATCACGACAAGTGCTAGAGTGTCAAGAAATTAATGTGAAATTTTCAGCGGGAATCAATGCTGAAGAAGCTACAGACTAAGCATATTTCTTTATTGGTGGGTGCAGGACTTTCTGCCTTTTTGGCAGGAGCCATGTTTTCGGCGCCAGAAATTGGCAAATCCGTTGGGCAATGGCTCCAACAGCTAATGACAAATCAGACGGGACAACTGTCTGAGGCGGAAAAAACCTCATCGGCTGTATTACCTTTGGTTTTGCAGTCCCCACAGGAACGGGCAACTAAACTAGAATCTTTGATTAAAGGTTCTTCACCCCTAGATAGGAGCCGTGCCCGTTATTTGCTTGCAAGTGACTTAATTAACCGCAAACAAGCGAAGGAGGCTTTGCAACTCTTACAAGGGTTGGAAAATGATTATCGACCCCTTGCCCCTTATATTTTGCTGAAACAGGCACAGGCACAGCAAATGTTAGGAAAGGAAGCTCAAGCTTCCGACTTGAGACAGGCTGTGCTGAAAAGATATCCTCAAGCACCAGCGACAGGAAAAGCCCTATATTTAATTGGAGCTAAATCATATCAAGATAGAGCGATCGCTGAATTTCCTTCCCATCCATTAACTTGGGAAATTATTCGTCAGCGATTGCAAGCCAATCCCAATCAGCCAGAACTACTGCTAATTTTGGCAAAAAACGCTTACGATCAACCGGGAATTGTAGGTTTTTTGGATCGGTTAATCAAGGAGCCGAATTTAAAGCCAGAGGATTGGGAAATTATTGGTAGGGGCTACTGGTTAAATAATCAATTTGGGAAGGCTTCCACAGCCTATGGTAAAGCTCCCCCCACGGCGAAAAATATCTACCGCCAAGCAAGGGGGCTGCAAATTAGTAGGGAAAGGGAACAAGCGATCGCTGCTTATAATCGATTAGTACAAGAATTTCCCGAAGATTCCCAAACAGGCAGGGCACTCTTGCAGTTAGCTCGACTCACCAGAACCCGACAAGAGGCAATACCCTATTTAGACCAGGTTGTCAGTAAATACCCTGAACAAGCAGGGGCTGCACTGGTGAGAAAAGCTCAAATATTGAGAGCTTTAAAGAATCAAACTGGGGCAGCAGCAGCACTCAAATTATTGGTGGAAGAACATGGCGGTACTAAAGAAGCGGCGGAGTACCGTTGGAAAACTGCCAAGAGGAAAGCCAAAGCCAAAGATTATAAAGCAGCTTGGCAATGGGCAAAACCAATTACAACCAATAATCCCACCAGTATTTTGGCTCCTAGAGCCGGCTTCTGGGCTGGTAAATGGGCAACAAAATTAGGTAATAAAGAAGAGGCAACACAAATATATGAGTATGTAGTCGCTAATTTTCCCCAATCTTACTATGCATGGCGATCGGCGGGCATTTTGGGTCTCAACGTTGGTAACTTTAACAACGTGCGTCAAATGAACCCGGAAATCATTGAGTTGCAACGTCCCTTACCCACTGCCGGTTCTGATACCTTCAAGGAGTTATATTTACTCGGTCAAGATAGGGATGCTTGGTTACAATGGGAAACTGAATTTAGGAATAGTACTGAGCCGACGGTTGCCGAAGAATTTACTGAAGGCTTAGTCCAGTTTGCCAGAGGACAGCATTTAAAAGGGATTAGTACAATTGCCAAATTAGAAGATAGGACAACCCCAGAAGAGCAAGCCGAGTATCAAACCTTGAGTAAAAAGATTATCTACTGGCAAGCTCGTTATCCTTTCCCCTATTTCGATTTGATTCAATCTTGGTCTGGCAAACGTCAGTTAAATCCACTGTTGGTAACAGCCTTGATGCGACAAGAGTCGCGATTTGAACCAAAAATCAAATCAATTGCGAAAGCAACTGGTTTAATGCAAGTAATTCCCAGTACAGCTAAGTGGATTGCTGACAAAGAAAAGTTAGAAAAAACACCAGATTTGGAAAATCCCAACGATAACATTATGTTGGGTACGTGGTATCTTGATCATACCCACGAACAATATGGTAATAATTCTTTGTTAGCGATCGCTAGTTATAATGCTGGTCCTGGTAATGTTGCTAAATGGCTAAAAACTCTGCCTAAAGAGGATACCGATGAATTTGTGGAAGCAATTCCTTTTAATGAGACTAAAAATTATGTCCGTCAGGTGTTCGGTAATTACTGGAATTATTTGCGACTTTATAATCCGGAAATATCCCAGATAGTGGCGCAGTATTCTCAAAAGCAACCCCAATTATCATCAAATAACACCGAAAACACCAATCCCAAATCTCCAATCTGAGTACAATTGCAAATTTTTTGACCAGGTGCGTTACTGTACAGTAACGCACCTGTTATTTTATTTACTTATATACCCCAGAGGTTACTTGTTCCTAAATTTTCAAGGGCGCACGCAATGCGCCCCTACAAACTCCGCACCTCCGCGCCTATTTTCTAGTTAGCCTCACTCTGCTCCAAGCCACGCTTCGCGCGTCTACATGGACAATATTTTGTCCACAATCAAGGATGAAAATAATTCCCTCACTCTGGGCGGGGAAACCCCGCCCCTACTCCTTCCCCCCTTCCCTCCTTCCCTCCTTCATATCGTTTCCGTTTGTATCGGAATTATTTAAACTTCCTGTATATTCTTCTTTCTCTGCCTTCTCTGCGCCTCTGTGGTTTTTTTATCATTCCGATGTAACCGGATTTGATATCACTCCCTACTTTCAAGTTAGTCCCCCATGAACTTTGGTACACAACCAAGGATGAAAACAATTCCCTGACTCTGGGCGGGGAAACCCCGCCCCTACTCCTTCCCTCCTTCCCTCCTTCCCTCCTTCCCTCCTTCCCTCCTTCCCTCCTTCACTCCCTACTTTCAAGCTAGACAACAAAAATAGTATCTTAGGTACCCAATCCACAATTTTTTCTAGGATGGCAATTATATGGGTAAATTAGCATTACAGCGTATTGGCTCCTATCTGCACCAGACAGGGAAATTTTTCTCCATCGCTGCATTAACATATTTCACTTTTGTTCCACCAGCTTTATCCCAAGTCAAAGACAAAATCCCCCGTACTATTACTGTTACAGGTCGGGGAATTGAATTTATTGCTACAACGCGATCGCAAGTTGATGTAGGGGTGGATATTCAAGAGAAAACTGCTGAAAATGCCCAAAAAAGGGCGGCTGTGCTGTCATCAACTGTGGTGAAATACCTGAAAAGTAATAATGTGGAAAAATTACAAACCACAGGTATTAGCCTATCTCCTGTTTATAAATATACAAATAACATTCAGCAAATTACCGGGTATCGCGCCGTCAATAGAGTGAGTTTTCGCGTTCCCACCAATAAAATGGGCAACATCTTGGATGGAGTAGTTAAAGCTGGAGCCACACGGATTAACAGCATTAATTTTATCGCCAAAGATGAAGCGATCGCCAATGCTCAAAAAAAAGCCCTTCAAGCAGCTACTCAAGATGCTCAGAGTCAAGCTCAAGCTGTTCTTACATCTTTAGGTTTAACCCGTAAGGATGTAGTTAATATCACAATTAATAGTAGAAATAATTACCCAGTACCTGTTTCCAATAGGAGTGTGGCAGCAATGCCAACAAAAGAGACTTCTACTCCTGTGATTGGTGGAGAACAGCAGGTAGAAGCATCTGTAACCTTGATGATTAGTTATTAGTATTTCAAGGGAGTGATGGGGTGATGGTTGTTAGTTGTTAGTTGTTAGTTGTTAGTTGTTAGTTGTTAGTTGTTAGTCCTTCACTCCTTCCCTCCTTCCCTCCTTCCCTCCTTCCCTCCCTCACTCCCTCACTCCTCACACTCCTCTGTTCCTCAACAGGCTAAAAATGATCGGGGCTACTATCCATCATGGCAGCTTCAGCATCCTTTCTAGAACCCAATAGGTCTAATTGATCGACCTTAATAATAGGCATGGAACGTGGCACTCCTGTATTGCGATCATTCCAATAATCGAATTTTAAAGAACCTTTAACTCCAATTAAACTACCTTTACGGACATAGTTACCCGCCACTTCCGCTGTTTTATCCCATAGCTCCAGTGTGAACCAATCTGGTTCGTCACTATTGCGCGATCGCCTCCTGACTGCTAAAGTTAATCTGCATTTAACACTACCAGATTCAAAGTACCTCATATCCGGGTCCCCACCAACACGACCAACCAAGGTGACTACATTAATATTCATAGGCAAACCTTAAAGTACAACTGTACTTGTTTATTTTGACTAAAAAATAGACTGGATACAAGCCCCCGGATTTATCCGTGGAGAGGAAAAATGAATTTATTGCTTTGAGACTATTTTTTTGGGAATTAAGTGCAAGGGAATTAGAATTTTAGGTTTAAAATTCTTGCATCTGTAATTTTTGATCATATTTTGAATAAAAAAGAGGCTGAAACTATTCCCTATTCCCTATTCCCTATTCCCCACCCTCACAATCATGACTTTTTGCTGCAAGCCCTATTTAGGTTGTGCTGAATAACTCTGCTGAATAACTATGACTACAACCTGAAGAACTTTTTCAACAGTTGGTTGCCAAAATTGAAACAGAGAAATAGGTGTAACAACAGAGATATACACTTACTTCATCAATGGAGAAAATACTGTAATTTTGGACACAATATTCAGAATTTATCCGTGGGATCAGTCAAAAAATGTGGGACAAACTAATCACTTGAGTGTAGTATAAATTACACTTATGTGTTTTTTGATAATCATAAGAAACAATCGGTCATAGTTGATAAACTATTGCTGATATAGTCTCCTAAGAGAAGTATATAAAGAGGTATAGTCCTGAGCCGGAACAATAATGTGTCAAAAGTTATCTAAGCTAAATAGCTTCCTTGACTAGACTCGGGGTGAACAAACGTAATACAATCTGGCCAAATTATTTATTAAGGCAGTAGTCAAAAGTAGCATAAATAGGGGGCAGCAATAGGCATGGGACTTTTTAGCAAGTTTTCCTTGTCACGGGATATGGGTATTGACCTTGGTACAGCCAATACTCTGGTGTATGTATCTGGGAAGGGCATTGTACTGCAAGAGCCTTCGGTAGTTGCGATCGACAAAAGCGAAAAAGTCGCAATAGCAGTGGGGGATGAAGCGAAAAAAATGCTGGGGCGCACGCCAGAAAATGTGATGGCTTTGCGGCCATTACGAGATGGTGTGATTGCTGACTTTGATTCTACGGAGTTGATGTTAAAACATTTCATTCACCGGGTCAATGAAGGGAAGTCTCTGGTATTACCACGGATTGTGATTGGCATTCCTAGTGGGGTTACAGGGGTAGAGAGACGAGCAGTCATGGATGCAGCTACCCAGGCAGGAGCTAGAGAAGTTTATTTAATTGATGAACCAGTAGCAGCTGCAATTGGTGCCGGTTTACCAGTGGCAGAGCCAACTGGCAATATGATTATTGATATTGGTGGTGGTACTACAGAAGTTGCAGTTCTCAGCTTGCAAGGTACGGTATTGAGTGAATCTGTACGCATTGCTGGAGATGAGTTGACTGACTCTATCTCTCAATATATGAAAAAGGTACATAATCTAGTGATTGGGGAACGCACTGCCGAAGAAATCAAGATTCGCATCGGTTCAGCCTATCCTACTCAACAAGATGAAGAAGCGGTGATGGAAGTCCGGGGTTTACACTTACTTTCTGGTTTACCACGCACTGTAATTCTCAAAGGACCAGAAATTCGGGAAAGTATGTCAGAACCGCTTTCGGTAATTATTGAAGCTGTAAAACGGACTCTGGAAAGAACTCCTCCAGAATTAGCTGCCGATATTATTGACCGAGGCATTATGCTTGCTGGTGGTGGGGCTTTACTCAAAGGATTGGACACCCTAATTAGTCATGAAACGGGGATAGTTACCCATGTTTCTGCCGATCCCCTAAGTTGTGTGGTTTTAGGCACAGGCAGGGTACTAGAAAACTTTAAACAATTGGAACGGGTGTTCAGTGGACGTTCCCGTAATATTTAATTCCCTGACAATTTATTGATTAATCTAGGTATATGGGTTTACTTGTTAGGAAACTATATATCTGAAAATTCACTCTAAAATTATTTATTAGTATATATGTTTACAGCACGTCGTGGTTGGGAGCGTAAGGGGCTACAAATAGGGCTAATTGCTGTAGTTCTTGGTAGTGCTTGGTTAGTTCGAGAAACTCAAGGCGCAGCCTTATTGGAATTGTATACAGGAGTTAGCAACCAGTTTCAAATTTTACAGCCAAAACCCAGTAAAGTTGATCCCCTAAAAGATGCCAAGGTTTTGGAGCTACAGGCTCAGATAGTAGATTTGCAAAACCAAAACCAGAAGCTCAAAAGTTTACTTGCATATGTGGAAAAACAGCCTGCTGATTCCAAGCCAATTCCTTCTCGGATTGTAGGACGTAGTGCCGATAATTGGTGGCAACAAATAATTATCAATCGCGGTAGTTCGGCAGGTATAAAAAAAGGAGCGATTGTGAAGGCAGAGGGTGGTTTAGTAGGTATTGTAGATAGTGTAACTATGAATACAAGCCGCATACTATTAATCACTGATATGAAAAGTACTATAGGTGTTAATGTCAGTCGTAGTGGTGCTAAAGGGGTTTTGCGGGGTAACTCTTCTGGGGAACCAGTATTAGAGTTTTATGAAAAAGTGCCCAATGTCAATGTTGGGGATGTAATTACTACATCTACATATAGTAAGAAATTTCCTTCAGGATTACCTATAGGAAGGGTCAAGTCTTTGGATTTGAACAAATTACCGGCATCCATCGCCAACATTGAGTTGTTTCCAACCATTAGTTCTCTAGATTGGGTAGCGGTGTACTCCCAACCCAGAAAACAACTGTCGTCAACACCAACGGCTACAGATAAACAACCGCAGAAGTCCAATTAGGTTGAAGTGCGTTTAGGAAAATGAAGATTCAGGGATTTTGGGATCGAAAAACAAAGCAGTCAAAGTCGTCGAAGCAAAAACGTAAATCAAAGCAGAAGGAAGTTATTCCTTTTTCTAATTGGCATCCTCAAGCACTGCAATTTCTAGATTGGGGGGTGACATTTGGCTCTGTTATTGTTTTTTCGCTGATGTTGCTGACTCGGCTTCCGGGGATGGAATTGTTGGGTATTGGTCCTAACTGGTTATTAATCTGGGTGGTGGCTTGGAGTGTGAAGCGTTCGGCATTTCAAGGGGCATTAGCTGGCATAGTTTTGGGGTTATTGCAAGATGCCATGACTTCTCCTCATCCTACCCATGCTTTGAGTTTGGGGGTGGTAGGGTTTATCACTGGTTTGATGCAGAAGCAGCGATTTATCCAAGAAGATTTTATTTCTATTGCCCTGATAGTATTTGGGATGTCAGCTTTGGCGGAAACCATTTTTGCCTCCCAACTAAGTTTTATTGGCGATCGCAATTCGGAAGATATTTGGATATACTATCAGAGAATTGCCCTCGCTTCTGCCATTCTCAGCAGCCTGTGGGCACCTGTGGTGTACTATCCTTTGAATCGCTGGTGGGAAAGCTTAAAACTGGCTGAAAAGTTAGCTAAAAGTAGATTTTAGGGTGACGAACTTTGAGGGTGGAAACCCAATACTTGTCGGTTAAGGGGAAAAGGGGAAGGGGAAAAGGTGGAAGAAAAACCTTTAACCTTTACCCTTTAACTTTTTCCCATAGGGTATTTGCATTATTCCATCTTCACTAATTTTTCCTGTAAATGTTGTTTGGTTTTCACTTATCATTTGACTTATATTATTTTACTACAACCTCGCCCGTGATTCATCTCCTCACTGCACCGTTCCGGTGTGATGGGAGGATGTCAACTTGTAGATTGTTCCCGCTCCGAAAAACCGATGCAGAACTAGGCAAGCCGAGTTAAATCTGTACAAAGTCGGAGCGTGCAGACTAAGACCTTCGAGGTCTACGATTTTTGAGTTATGACACCTTGATGTGAACGCCAGCATCATGCACTGTCGAAGACGATTAAGTAACCAGTAAACAGGTTTATAGCTGTAGTGTCGTCTTCAAGAGCAAGCTCTTAAATCATTGTCGAGGCAAACCTTACTTAGTAATAAAGATGATTGAATAAATCATGTCAAACTATGTATTTCTCATAGACCAAAACAAAACACCTCTAAATCCAATACATCCAGCACAAGCTCGAAAGTTGCTGGATTCTGGAAAAGCGGCAGTAT
This sequence comes from Calothrix sp. MO_167.B12, assembly GCA_030066045.1. Classification (GTDB taxonomy): domain Bacteria; phylum Cyanobacteriota; class Cyanobacteriia; order Cyanobacteriales; family Nostocaceae; genus Calothrix_A. The sequence goes on along the minus strand of JASJCJ010000063.1, from coordinate 124 downwards.
TTCGGCGTTATGTGTGATTCGTTGCCTAGAAATGAGTAGTAGAACTCAGGGATTAGGCGCAGGGTTAAATATAGGAGAAAATCCTAATAGAACCTTGACAACTGATTGACCATGTAGGTGAAAA
>JASJCJ010000299.1 GCA_030066045.1 Calothrix sp. MO_167.B12 | reverse complement strand
CGGAGACAGTGTTCAGAAAGAGATTGTGACTCCTCCTGAACACGAGCGACTGAATCAGAAGATTCAGTCGGGGTCTCAAACCCTTGGAACGTCCGTTCCACCACGCGAGTCCGGAGACACTGACAACGCTGGTGCGTCTGGTGCGTCTGGTGCGTCTGGTGTGTCTGGTGCGTCTTCTTCGATGAATTAACCAACTTTGGGAGTTAAATTTCCCTGCTTCTACAAGCAGTGCGTTTTGCGTCGGGGTCAAATCCCCGTTGCTCCCACGTAATTCTACATTCTCAATTCTTTTAAAGACTGTCAATCATCAACCATCAACCACCAACCATCAACTATCAACTATCAACCATCCTCCCCACTCCCAAGAGGGTGATACCCCTAATTCGCCAATGACATCTTAAAGGCAGGGGTTCTCATTCTCCCGTATTATTTTGATAGGAGCAGAAATTCGTTGTCAAACAGGTTTAACGGTGGACGAATGAACTGTCAACAATATATAAAGGTCTAATTACGGCTACTGGCATTATGCGGTCAGAGGCGTACAATAAATATGAAGCATTATGTAATGCAGAATCAAGGGGCAAATTCCATTAGTGAAAGCCCTGGATAGTAAATCAATCAAGCTGTTTACTGTTTACAAAGTTTTGGAAAAAACCCAATTAGAGCATCCCAACCTATGAATATGAAAGATACAGCCGATACAGCCAATACAGCCACCGAGGTAAATCAAAGATTTGCCAAAAAGGTAGAAATTGCTATCCGCTTAGATTCTGAGCTACTAGAACAAATTCAACATTTAACTAACGATCCCAGTAAAGTGATTGAAGTTGCCATTCGCCAGTGGTTACGGGGGGAAACCAACAGAGATGATGAACTAACCAGAACTCCTAGACGAATGCACGTACCACCTCGGGGTGAATGGAATGATTGAAGTTTTAAGTCAAGCATCAAGGTATGTAAGGAGTATAAAAAAGTTCTTGCTTCCTCTTCATTACAGTCTTACAACCAATAAAATACCCATTTAAATGCTGGCTTATTGGTAAAAAAATATGCCATCATCTAAGTGTCGATGCACCAAAATGCTTTGAGCGTCCCTTCGTCTAAACAACTCGAATCATGAGTACTACCACAAATTCCCGAATATCCGATGTATTGTTGTACGATAATCCCGAGTCTATGCTCTTTAACAGTTCATTACTAAATTTGGGAGCCGAGTTAGTATACACTCAGGATGAAACGGGACGCTATCTAAGCTTTTATTGGCAACAAGGCGATGTCCCAGGAAGTGAAGGGGTATCGCCTCCAAATCAAATACTGAACTTACAGCAAATAGTTAATGAGTGCTCCGGAGATGAAATCTTTGCTCCGGTAGATCAAATTATCTATTTACAAAGGTTACACCGAGTACTAGCAAATTTAGAGCCAGAGAAATGTAGTTGCTGGTTTAGTTACCATCAACATTTACTGGAATTTGAACTGGTGATTAGCCCAATTATGCCAAAACTAGGAAGTGCGGCAACAAAAGTGCTAGTTATGGGGCGACTATCACAGATAGAAAATAAAACATTAGAAATGAATCTGGGGACACAGCAAACCCAGGAGCTAGATGTGGTTTTACGTTCCCAACGTAATCAAAAGCTCATTCAGCAAATAACTAAAAATATCCTGTTAACTTTAGATATAGATATTATCTGGCAACAAACTGTTGATGGTTTAGGTGAGGTTCTCAATCCAGAGCATTGTATTATTTGTCCATACCAAACTGATGATTATGCTCTGAAAGTAAAAGCAGAATACTATCAACCCACAGTTAGTTCCATGTTGGGTTTAGATATAAATATTGCTGGAGAACCAGCTTTTAACCAGGCATTAACAACCTTGGAGCCTGTATTTATTGAATCACCACTTCATCCTTTGTTTAGTAAGTATCATGTGCTGGTAGTTGCTACCTCTTATCAAGGACAACCCAATGGATTAATTGCCGTCGCAACCCGTAAAACCTGCTATCCTCCTACTAATTCAGAAATGGAGTTAGCCAAGGAAGTAGGCGAACAATTGGGAACAGCGATCGCCCATGCTACTCTATGTAAAGAATTAAAAGATGCACGACAACAAGCGGAAGAAGCAACCCGTCGCAAAAGTGATTTTCTTGCCAATGTTTCCCATGAATTGCGAACGCCTTTAAATGGTATGATTGGCTTCTTGAAGCTGATTTTGGAGGGAATGGCGGAAGATCCTGAGGAACAGAGACAGTTTCTGCAAGAAGCCCATAAGTCATCCCTACACCTGTTAGATATTATTAACGATATTTTGGATATTTCCCGCATTGAAGCGGGCAAAATGGAACTGGAATTGCAATCAGTAACATTAAATGAATTATTCTCTGATGTTGAGAATTTTTCCCGTCCCCAGGCTGAAGCAAAAAACCTGAGTTTCCAAATGCAAATGCCCGATACCTGTGATGAAATCACGATTCTCGGTGACTACCAACGTCTGAAGCAAGTCATGCTCAATCTTTTGGGTAATGCCCTGAAATTTACCCATGAAGGTGGTATCACTGTTAGCGCGGATGTGATTAAGAAAAAAGCAGTGTTTCAAGGTCAGCAATTCTCCAGTATGGTTAGAGTCAGGGTTGCAGATACAGGGATTGGTGTTTCGTTAGATAAGCAGGATAAGTTATTTCAATTATTTTCTCAGATAGATGGCTCTAGAACTCGTCAATATGGTGGTACGGGTTTAGGTTTGGCAATATCCCAAAAATTGATTGAAGCTATGGGTGGAGAGGTTAATTTTTATAGCTTAGGAGAAGGCTTGGGTTCTACTGTGACATTTACTGTCCTCTTAAATCAACAGCCTGTGTTGGTTTCTAATTCTGAAAACCAATGAAGAAAACTGGAAGCAGAAAGTAATTAGCAGTCCAGGGCTGGCACTAAATTTTGTAAAACTACTTAGCTAACCAACCAATTTGTGGGTAAATGAGGGGTCATAACCACTATTCGCCAGCAGCATCCTGTGAGGCAGGTTTTAGGGAAAGATATTTAATTTTTTATAAAATATCCTCAAGTACAAGTGATTTAACGGAGAGTGTATGATACAGTCTACTCATAGGTTTTTATAAATAATTGTAAGTAATATTACAATTGTTTGCGAAACTTATAAATCAAACTTACAAATCAAACTTTTTAAGTCCCAATGGGCAAGTGTAGTTTCCTCAAAATAATAAAGGCAATATGAAAAAAACACATGCAATTGCTTTTTCTTCAGTAATGGCAATGTCGGCTTTAGTAGTAACAGCTAATCCCTTGAACTTCAAATTTTCTTGTCAGAGTATTGCGGAAATTACTGGGAAGAGTCAAAAAATTATGTCTGTTTCGGCTCCAGGAGAAGTTAAGTTAAACGTCTGTCCGGATTATCTGTGTCCGTGGTTGTCGTGCTGTGGTCACGGCTAATTCTTAGCCTTTTGAAGACACATTTCTAGTGGTTTGTCCCATAAGTTCTGAAGGGTAAAAATTGTAGTGGGAGCGTCTCGCTCCCTATTTCCAAAAAGCGGGCTGTCCGGCCTGCACTACAATAAACTATCAAAATTAATGGGACAAAGCACTAGTAGAAACGCACTGAGGATTCTTTATCCAGGGGTTTTGAACCTTGGCTGTAGGCACATTAGCAGTGAGAGTAACTTTACCCTCAGCACTAATTACCCAACCCTGTGCTTCAACCATGGGTGCGAAATTCTCAGAGCGGGATAGATTTTTGGATAACTGGGTATTCCGTGGCAGACTCACTGAAGCTATTTGTACTCCCCCCTCCCCAGTTACTTGACCCAAATCCACTAGTACAGTATCACTTCCTAGCACATCTGAAGGGGCGACAGGATGGCCACCTCTACCAACCAAGTAAAATTTATGATCACGATATTGGGCAACACAGCTAGGAGGAATCAGTCCAGATGCATCTACTACATCTGATTTCAACTTAACTAATCCAGATACAGGGTCAATTACTACACCATTAATTTCCACGATTCCACTGAATTGTATACCCAAGTCTGAACTAGCAGTAATGTCACTCTCTGGTGTCAATTGATTGCGAACTTCGGTACCGAAAATTCCTTGAGCAGAAATACTGACTCTACCACCAAAGCCTTGTTGAGCATTAGCGGTAATATCGCTATTTTCCAACGCTGTTAAAGTATCTGTGGCAATGGTAATGTTACCACCATTGGAACTGTTACCAGCATTGGTACTAATTGCACTGTCTTGTCGCAACTGTAGGTTTTGAGATTGGATATTGATATTGCCCTTATCTCCAGCATTGGTATTGGCTGTAATTGCGCCTTGATTCTCCAGTAAGATAAACGGGGAATTGATATTAATGTTTCCTGCGGCACCTGTACCTGCTGAATTGCGAAGATTTTCTGGATCACTACTGCGAAAATTACTGGTATTAATGGTTGCGCGATCGCGGATAATTAATTCATCAGCTGTGATTTTTAAATCTCCACCTTTGCCATTTCCGACAATAGCACTAGCAAATAAACCACTCTTAGTATTACGAACATCGCTGAATGACAGAAATATATCTTGAGAGCCAACCAACTCTACAGAATTTGCCCTAATTTTCAGATTACCTGCCGATCCTGTTCCAAAAGTGCTAGCAATAATTTGACCACCATTAGCAACCCGTAAATTACTGGTTTCAATCAATAAATTTCCACCCCTTCCAGAGCTTCCTCGAGATGAAGAAGATATCTGACTGATACCGGATTTCCATCCACCAGCTACTTCTACATTTTCAGCTTTGATACTCACATCACTTGCTCTGCCAAAGCCAAAAGTATTAGTCGATACTAGAGCACCATCAGCAACTCGCAAGCTACCTGTTTCAATATTTAAATTACTACCGTTTCCTCTTGCTCCTGGAAGAACTATGGAAAACAAGCCACTGCTTCCTAAGGGAAGCCCAACGACACCTGGAGGCGATATGCCAATTACTTGAATATCTTCTGCTTTCACTGTCAATGTACCAGTATCACCCCAGCCAAAAGTACTGCTGGATATTCTCCCCCCATCATTAACAAGCAGGCGATTGGCATCAATGACTATGTCACTACCTTTCCCTATTGCTCCTGGTGCTACATCTGCAAATAAACCACTCACCATCTTACCGTTAGCTGAAATACCACTCACCTGAAATAATTCTGTGGCTTTGACATTCAATACACCATCCACACCATTCCCCTTAGTATTTGTCAGCAATGCTGAACCATCTTTGAGGAAGACATTCTGACCTTTTAATTGAATATTACCCGCACTAATACCACTAGCATCCACAGAAGCGGCGTTAATCAGCTCAATATTACCGTAGTTGATGCCCTGGGTGGAGCCTGGTTTTATCTGTCCATTGCTATTACTAACTAAAGATACCTCACCGTTATTTACCGACAATAAATCAACCCTGCCTGACTTGACAGTCAAATTCCCTCCATCAAGCTGAATATCTCCCCCAATCAAAACCAAAGACTTCCCATCTGGTACTTGCAAACCCGTAGTTCGATTCCTGGTATTTAAGAAACCCTCAGATATATCGAGATTATTCCCGGTTCCTTGCACCTGAATCTTGCCGGGATTAGCTCCATACTGCAAACCCACGGGAGCACTAATAGTCAGAATCGGCTCAGTTGAGGGGTTGATGGCACTAAACTCTGAACCATCCAAAAATTTAATACTATCCGCAGTGCTACCAACAAAAGAACCACCAATATCTAACTTGACATCTTTACCAAAGATAATTCCCCGGGGATTAATCAGAAAAAGATTGGCATTACCTTTATTATTAGTGCCATCAATTAGAGTTTGAATAGTGCCATGAATATTAGAAGCAGAACTACCTGTTACCCGATTAATAATATTTTGAATTCCCTGAGGATGAACAAAGCGGACACTTTCACCAGACTTAATAGAAAAATTCGTAAAACTGTGGAATAAGTTACCCCCGTTTTTGGGTCTAATACCACCAGTAATATCAGTAATATTATTTGTCCTAGTAATATTCGTGGGAGTGCTACCATCCTTCACTGGAGTTTTCCCCCATACTGACAATGGCATTTGTAACAGCAAGGAGAATATAAAATATAATCGAATATTTTTATGCCTAGAAAAAATACATTTGAGGAGTGTGCTATATGGGTGCATTTTCCTCTTTGAATTTATATATTTATTTATCTACCATTATATTGTATGCACTTAATATATGTGTTGCGACTGAATTATTACTGTTTAAATTTTATGTTTTTTACAAGAAACTTAGTTATTTATACTGGCTTTTGTAGGAAATTATATTAGGACTTACCGAAATATTGGGGTCTGGTGCCCTGTCTTTTGAGGCAGAATGTTTTTGGGACGGGGTTTGAATCCCGGTCACAAAAACAAACTTATTACTTATTACTTATTACTTATTACTTAATTCA
>JASJCJ010000062.1 GCA_030066045.1 Calothrix sp. MO_167.B12 | reverse complement strand
AACTAGTGCTTTGTCCCATAAGTTCTGAAGGGTAAAAAATTTAGTGGGAGCGTCTCGCTCCCTGCTGTAATCAGGAAGCGGGCAAGATGCCCGCACTACAATAAACTATCAAAATTAATGGGACAGACCACTAGTGATCTGAAAAATCCCAGGAAAATAGCTCTCAGGCGCTTTGGTGAATTGGGCAATCAGTACTGCAAGGACACCGGAGCGCTAACTATTGAGCGGATGAAAACGGTTGATGATATATTCCTTGAGCACACCAAGGACTTCATCACCACTGCCGTCAACAACAACCAACCTTTCTTCACTTGGTTTAACTCCACCCGCATGCACCACAACACTCACATCAGCGATGAAGTGAAAGGCAAAAGCCATGATAATTTTTATGCTGATGGTATGTGGGAACATGACCATCATGTGGGCGAGCTGCTTGACTTGTTGGATAATTTGGGCATTGCTGAAAACACGATCGTCGTCTATACCACCGACAACGGCCCCCATTATAATATGTGGCCTGATGGTGCGATCAGCCCCTTCCGAAGCGAGAAGAACACCAACTGGGAAGGCGGCTACCGCGTTCCGGCTTTGGTAAGCTGGCCAGGTCATATCCCTGCAGGAGTAGTGTCCCACGAGATTTTCTCCCACTTGGATTGGGTGCCGACGCTGATGGCAGCGGTAGGTGAAGCGTTAGGTGAAGAGAAGTACGCGGATTACAAAACGACCCTAATGCAGGATTGCCTTGAAGAGAGCACCAGCAATCTTTGCGGTACTTATCTAGATGGTTATAACCAACTGCCTTATCTGGAAAGTGCAGGTGAAGAAGGTTCCAAGGGTGCACGTCCAGGCTTCATCTACTTCAACGATGAAGGACAACTGCCGGGGGTTCGCCTTGGCGACTGGAAAGTAGTCTTCTTGGAGCAACGGGCTCACTATTTCGACGTCTGGCGCGAGCCGTTCGTGAAACTGCGGATTCCCAAGCTATTTAACTTGCGCCGAGATCCTTACGAGCGGGCTGATACTGATTCAAACGAGTATAACGACTGGTGGTCTCGCCGACAGTTCTTGCTAACACCAGCCATCGGACTGGTGCAGAAGTACCTGACGACATTTGAAAAGTATCCCCCCAGTCAGCCTCCTATCATCACCAATCCTGACAAGATTGTTGAAGACATCATCGATTCAATTGAAGTGACTCCCATTGAGTAATCGATTCCAATTTCAGATTTTTGATTTTGGTTTGTGTCTTGCGACTAGCGCGCCAGGTGAGTTGATGGTTTACCCGAAAATGCGATCTCGCTTTTGGGTGAACTATCCAAACTCAAACCAGAAGTATCAATCTGAAGTTCTACATATTGAATGCAACAAAAAGAAAATACCATCTAAATTAAGGAGTTTTTTGGTTCGTGAAACGAGTTATAAAAATGGGAATCGCGATTGCGACCTCCCTTCTACTATTCCTCTCGGGAATGCTGCCCTGGCTCCCGATCGCTCCTGCTTTTGCTCATCAAAACTTTAATTTTGAGCTGCCCAAGGAAAAAATGGGGCTTTCAAGTGACTTAATGATGAAGGCTTTAGATGCCTTTGAACAGACGTTGCCCCAGAAGACTAGCCTACCTAGCATTTCAGGTGACACAATGGAGGGGGCTTTAGATGCCTCTGAACAGACGTTGCCCCAGGAGACCACCAGCCCACCTAACATTCTGGTCATTATGACTGACGATGTGGGTTGGTTTAACCTCAGTGCCTACAATGACGGCATGATGGGCTACCGTACCCCAAACATCGATCGCATTGCTGAAGAGGGCATTCGCTTTACCGATGCTTATGCAGAAAATAGCTGTACCGCTGGACGGGCAGCATTCATCACGGGTCAAACCCCTGGACGTACTGGTTTGACCAAAGTAGGTCTCCCAGGGTCTGACTTGGGACTCAGCACCGAAGATATTACCCTGGCTGAAATTTTGAAAGAACAGGGCTATGCTACAGGCCAATTTGGCAAGAACCACCTGGGCGATCGCGATGAGTTTCTTCCCACCAATCATGGCTTTGAAGAGTTTTATGGCAATCTCTATCACCTCAACTCTGAGGAAGAGCCAGAAAACCCTGATTATCCGGGCGGACCAGACGGTGACTACGTTAAAAAGTATGGTCCCAAGGGTGTTCTCCATTCTTATGATACAAGGGTGGAAGGATCGCCTCAGACGGTGGCAGAAGCGAAGGAACTTCATGATTCTCTAGTTCCAGAGCATCCCTGTATTTATGATGAATCACTTGATGATGATGAGAAACAACTTTCTTATGTTGTAGATGAAGACAAAGATAATGAAGATGAAGATGTAGGCCCCGTGGGTTACCAAGTAATTTGCAACACAGGAGCGCTGAGTAGTGCTCGGATGCCTACAGTGGACGAGGAGTTTCAAGGTGCAGCCGTGGCCTTTATGGAAAAGGCAGTTGATAATAACAAGCCGTTCTTCGTCTGGTTGAATCCCAGCCGGATGCATGTATATACCCATTTGAAGCCTGAGTCGGAAGGCGTCACCGGTCAAGGACTCTTTGCTGATGGTATGGTAGAAAACGATGGTATGGTGGGCGAGCTGCTCGACGAACTTGATGAGTTGGGTGTTGCAGACAACACGATCGTTATCTACACCGCAGATAATGGAGCGCAATTCTATAAGTGGCCTGATGGTGGGACTATTCCATTCCATGGGGAAAAGAACACCAACTGGGAAGGTGGTTTCCGGGTTCCCTTTTTGGTGCGCTGGCCTGCCCGTTGGAAAGGTGGTGTCGTGTCCAACGATATCATTTCCATGTTGGATTGGTTACCAACTCTAGCTTCGGCAACTGGAATTGAAGAACTTCAAGATGTTAAGACTCAATTGCTCAACCCTTGTCTTGAAGAAGAGCCTCCAACAGACGGTACCTGCGATGGGACTGAACTCCCCGTGGTTTATGAAGCCAACGGTCGAGATTTCCACCCGCTGCACCTAGATGGGTACAACTTCTTACCTCGCCTGGATTACCTTGACAAGATCAACCGCCTTAAATATAAATTACGAAAATTACGACGTAAAAACCTACTAATTGCTGAGTTGCCAGTAGAAGCACCCCGTCACGAGATGTTCTATCTCACGGACGATGCTTATCCCTCAGCTTTGCGCTATGATGATTGGAAACTGATCTTTGCCGAGCAACGGGAAAAAGGTGCCAAGGTCTGGTCTGAGCCTTTTATTAAATTGAGGATTCCTATTGTCCTTAACCTGCGTCGCGATCCTTTTGAGCGTGCGCCAAAAGAATCATCGTACTATGACATTTGGAAGACCAATCATGCGTTTGTCATTCCACCAAGCCAATATTACATTGGCAAATTCCTAGACACGTTTCGGGACTATCCTCCCCGTCAGGTTCCGGCTTCCTTTACCATTGATGGGCAATTGCAAGATCTGTTAGACGATCTTGAGAAGATGAATCTTGAGGACTAAACTAAGTCTATTACCTGATTACACTAAGGTGTACATATAAGTAGAATTTAGGAGAATCTTTTAAAGACTATTGTTGAAAATAGATCCTCCTATTTCTCTTAACAACTTTTCAAGCTACTTTCGAGAAGTTTAAATTGACGATGAATTTTCCCAACATCGCTCATATATAATCTGGTTAAAAAGTCGTCATTGCGACGATAGGAAGCAATCTTGAAAGTCCTTGAGATTGCTTCCTTCCACTCCGTTGCAGTCGCAATGACTTGGGTATAGTAATTATCAGAATTTGATATCACCTGATACTAAATTAAATTAAGACGTTGTATTATCTAAGTCTCAATCATTTTATGAAAACTTTTTGCTTAAAATCACTTATTATCTGTTTCCTAACAATATCCCTGATTTTCCCTTTCTCCACACCAGCACAAGCATCTTCTACAGATAATAGTTGTCCTGGGGGAATGGTATTTATTCCTGGAGGAACTTTTACCATGGGATCGGATAGTCATTATCCATCTGAAATTTCTGCTGAAGACGTCACTGTAGATAGTTTTTGCATCGATCGCCACGAAATCACTAACGCAGAATTCCGCAAATTTGTCAAGGCAACAGGCTATAAAACTATTGCCGAACGCCCGCTCTCAAAAGAACAATTCCCCAATCTAACCGACGATCAACGACAACCTGGTTCCCTCGTCTTTCAACCCCCCTCTGAAGGTATTCAACAAGTTGCTTATTTAAGCTGGTGGCATTGGACAGTGGGTGCTAATTGGCAACATCCCTACGGTCCAAAGAGTAACATCAGAGGGAAAGATAATTATCCTGTGGTTCACATCGCTTATGAGGATGCAGTTGCTTATGCTAATTGGGTGGGCAAATCTCTCCCCACAGAAGCTCAATGGGAATATGCAGCACGGGGTGGTCTTCAAGAGCAAGAATTCACTTGGGGAAATCAATATTCTGCAAAGAAAGCGAACACCTGGCAAGGAATCTTTCCATTTTTCAATACCAAAGAGGATAATTATTTAGGTACAGCTCCGGTAGAATCTTTTCCTCCCAACGGTTACGGACTTTATGAAATGACAGGAAATGTTTGGGAACTCACTTCAGATTGGTATCAAGTAGGGCATTCCGGCAAAGACCATAGTTTCAACCCCGTCGGACCGGACAAAACCGCCAGTTTCGATCCCATCAAACCCCAGGAAGGAGCTTTGCACGTTATTAAAGGTGGTTCTTACCTCTGTGCTAAAAATTATTGTAGTCGTTATCGACCTGCTGCCAGAGAGTCTCAAGCTCCGGATACGGGAACAACCCATATTGGGTTTCGTTTGGTTTCTTTGAAAACCCAATGACCAATGGCTGTAGTTTCTCAATTTTTTAACTTTCCCGGCGGGAAGTCCCGCGCTCTCCCGTTTCGGCTGTCGCCGACATGAAAGGCGGAGCCTAGCGGCAGCTATTAGGGGAGCGTCGTATGGGAAAGTCGGGCGTTATGTGTGTGGTTCTATGCAGGACTACTGATTTTTCATGTTATTATAACGTTTCGGGGTAACAACCTGGCTTTTGTTGCATCGATATCCTTGTTGAATTATTGGAAAGATGACGGTTTAAAAGATGCGGTAATCAGAAAAAGCCAGGTTGTACAAAATAGGCTGCAAAATATAGCCAACCAATACAAAGAGATGAACATGGAAGTTCGAGGGAAGGGATTAATCCAGGGCTTGAAAATTCCTGAAGAGGGTTTTGGTCGCAAAGTATCCAGAAACGCCTTTAAACAGGGGTTGATTATTGAGACTGCCGGACCCTACAATGAGGTTCTAAAGTTACTGCCGCCTTTAACTATTGAAGATGAGTTGCTCCTTGAAGGTCTCGATATTATTGAAAAATCAGTTAAGCAATCGTTTGAATCACAAGAGGAGCAAGCATGATCTTACGTCGTTTGCAAGAGATTATCGGAACCGAACGTGAGGTATTTGCTGAGAACAAGAACTGGGTGAGTCGGCGGTTACTTTTGAAAGAGGATCAAATGGGATTCTCTCTTCATGACACCATTATATTTGCCAAGACAGAAATACATATCTGGTATAAAAATCATGTGGAGGCATTGTATTGTGTGGAAGGTGAAGGTGAAATAGAAGTTATTGAGAGTGGAAATATTTATAAACTCGCCCCCGGGACTCTGTATGCGCTGAATCTACATGACGAGCATTACCTCAGGGCCAGCAAGGATATGCGGATTATATGCGTGTTTAACCCTCCCCTTAGTGGTCCAGAGGTGCATCTCCCGGACGGCTCCTACCAGGCCGATCCAGATGCGTGGCAATTCATAGTAAACCGCAAAAAAGATCGCATGACCTTTGCTTACCTAAATCTTAAGGGACACCCGAGAGGAAATTACATGCTGGATCGCCTGATCCAGGCTGGATTGGAACCTGCGCTCGTGATTGAGGAGTGTTCCGATTTGGCTACGGCAGGTAGGCAGGAACTTGAGAACCAATTGCAAAAGATTGCAGGGGAAACCCCATTGCCTCGATCCCTGCCAGAGATTCTCGCTGGATGCAATGTTCGCTGTGTCGAGACTGCCAATCATAACGACGCACAATCTGAAGAACTACTGAGAGCGTTGTGCCCAGATCTGATTGTGCTGGGGGATACCCGGATTATCCGCAACAAGAATATCCTACGCATTCCCGATCTGGGTATTGTCAATGTGCATCCTGGATATTTGCCGACTGTTAGGGGGAATAATCCCTATCTTTGGTCGATCGTTCACGATCTCCCCCAAGGCGTTACCGTACATTTCATCGACGAAGGGGTCGATAGCGGACCGATAATTGCAAGACATAGGCTATATCTACAGTCAAGAGCCACTTACCCACAACTACTGGCTGCGATCAATCGACTGTGCGGAGATCTGTTGGTGGAAGCGCTCTGTTTTCTTAAGGCTGGTGGGGTGCAAAGTTTAGCGCAAGGGAACTTTGAGAATCCCGGTAAGAAAGTGTTTCGTTTATGCCCGCCTGAAATCAAGTCCGCTGCGATTCAAAAGTTGGAGAGCGGCGAGTACCATTTTGAAGGAGTTTAAGGAATAGTAATTTAGCCCAAGTATTAGCAATTTTACAACAGGGATTAAATTCTTTAGAATATCAAAAGTTTTTAAAGGCAACTCTTAACAGGGAACAGGCAATAGTGAAGGCGTTGGACGAGGATTTAAACCCCGTCCAACGCAATCGTCCCACTCATGACGGGGCACCAGACCCACTGGTGGGTCGGTCAAAAATTTGAGCAAAAATATTAATTATGATATATAATAATCCCGAAAATCATTACAAAAATATCGCCAAGATTTTCGATAATCTCTGGTCGTATTCTCCTGAATATATTAAATTCACAACTCAAAAAATCATCGAACATCTACACCTAAATCCCACAGATACTTTGGCAGATATTGGTTGTGGAACAGGAATTTATAGCCAAGAAATTCTCAATCAAATTCAATTACAGCACCCGATTATTTGCATCGATCCTTCTGCTGAAATGCTAGAAAAAATTCCGGCAAATAGTCGATTAAATCCCATAGAAATGGATGGATTAAAATTCTCTAAAAAGCCAGTAATTTATAACAAAATTTTCTTAAAAGAAGCTATCCATCATATAGAGGAAAAATTTATACTATTCCAGAATTTATATCAAAGATTAACTCCTGGGGGAATTTTTCTATTATTGTTGTGGCCACCTGATATTGAGCATCCTTTATTTACGAAAGCACTAGAGTTGTTTGAAAAAAACCAACCTCGCTACCAAGAAATGATTAATTTACTTCAGCAAGTAGGTTTTGTTGTTGATATGGATATGATTGAGTACCCTTTAGAAGTGCAAAAAAATCAGTATTTTGAAATGGTAGAAAATCGTTATATGTCTATGCTTTCTGAATTTAATGATACTGAATTGGCAGCAGGTTTAAAGGAAATAGAAGAAAAATATCAGGATAAGTCAGTGTTGAAATTTAACGATCGCATGGTTTTTATAGCAGCAACTAAACCTGAGTATATCTGAAGTCAGTAGTGGTAAATGGCGATTCACCCCTACGCTCTTGCCATGACTAAATTGGATTAGCTTTCCCGTCGCTCTTGGCATATACTCCACAATTTATCTAATGTATCAGCAGCAGTAGATCTGATATGGTAATCAACTATTTCTGAAAGTACAGTCTCAGCAGGATTAATTTCTACTATGGGGAAGTTTAACCTCTTAGCTCTATACAAAGGTTTAGTAATGTATGGGTAGTCTCTGGAGATACCGATCAAAAAAATCAGATCAAAGGAAATATTATCTACTATCTTGAAAGTTTCTTCTGACGAACTCATATGATCTTCACCAAATAACTCCATATCAGGACGAATTAATCCTCCACAAGCTGGACATCTGGGTGGTAATTCCATGGGTTTACTATATCCGGCGAGGAGTTCTTCTGCAGTTGTCTTGTAAGAACAATCTACACAATATAGTTCCGAGAGTTGTCCATGTATTTCAATCAAGTTTTTACTTCCAGCAGCGCGCTCGAATCCGTCTACATTCAGAGTCCATACCCATGTATTGGGTTTCCAAGCCTCAATTTGTGCAATTACCTGATGAGCACGATTGAATTTTGCTTTATAACAAGCTTCTCCAATTTGCCACAGATATTTCCAAGCTACTTCAGGACGAGTTTGTAACATATTGTTACTCATTGCTTCTTCGATTGGTATACCTTCTTGAGTGAGAACACCTTCAAAAAGTGCACCAACACCACGATATGTAGGTAGCCCAGAGTCTGCAGATAAACCCGCTCCAGCAATGAAAAGAATAGAATCTGCCTGGAGAATACAATCAGCAACAGCACTCATAACCTTATCCATTCTTCATATTATTGATATTTTTACAAAAAACAACCTTATAATTTTAAAATATTTCTGGAAATAAACTAAATAACTGAAGTTTAGACTAGTAAGGGGTGCGAAACTCCAAACCGTTATAGAACCCATTTGGTATCTTTAGTGGGTAGCTAGCTAGCGAGGTTTCCGTAATCATGGTTCCTTTTCTATTGGACTTTGGAAGTCCCTCTAGTGATTGCAGGAATTTTCAAGTAATTAAGCAGGCTGAAGTATAACTTTCTCTGCCTGAAACAGGAAGATTTCTGATACGATAAATTGAACTTACTTTTTCCACCGTCCATTCCTTGCGTGTTAGAACTCCCACAGTCTTACAAATGGAAGCAGTTGAATGCGGTGCTGCTTCCTTAGGGATTATGCTTGCCTACTATAATCGTATTGTCCCCTTAGCTGAACTCCGTATTGAATGTGGGGTTTCCCGTGATGGTAGCAAAGCCTCTAACGTGATTATGGCTGCAAGACGCTACGGAATGGAAGCCGATGGCTTTAAGGCAGAAGACATAGAACAAATTAAAGAATTATCTCCCCCCTACATTGTGTTTTGGAACTTCAATCACTTCCTGGTGGTGGAAGGCTGGAGTAAACATTGGGTGTTTGTTAATGATCCCGCGACTGGTCCCCGCAAGATTTCCTGGGAGGAGTTTGATGAGGGGTTTACCGGGGTTGTTCTGGTAATGGAACCGGGTGATAATTTTTACGAAGGGGGTCGTAAACCCAGTATCATTTTAGCTTTGACTGATCGCTTACGGGGTTCTGTGGGGGCTATTTTATACTGTATTTTGGCAGGATTTATGCTGGTACTGCCGGGATTAGCAATTCCCGTATTTAGCCAGGTGTTTGTAGATCAGGTGTTGGTGGAAAACTACAGCGAATGGTTGCGTCCCCTGATTTTGGGAATGTTACTGACGACGGTGTTTCAAGGACTACTTAACTTGCTGCGATCGCGCTATTTACGGAAGCTGCGGATTAAGCTGGCTGTGGGGATGTCTGCTCGGTTCATGTGGCATATTCTGAGGTTGCCTGTCAAATTTTATGCTCAAAGATATGCCGGGGAGATTAGTAACCGTGCCAGTTTAAATAATAAAGTGGCACAGGTGTTATCTGGGCAATTAGCAACTACGGTAATTGATGGGGTGATGATATTATTCTACGCTGCCGTAATGTTTGCCTATGACGGGGTACTGACTTTGATTGGGATCTGTTTTTCTGCCATCAATGGCTTGGCGTTGCAGTGGGTAGCCAGAAAGCGGGTGGATGCAAATATGCGTTTAGTGCAAGATTGGGGAAAAGTTGCGGGGGTGAGTATTGCGGCACTCCAGAGTATGGAAACTTTGAAAGCATCGGCTTTGGAGTCGGATTTCTTTTCTCGGTGGTCTGGTTATTATGCTAAAGCAACAACCTCCCAGCAAGAGTTGGAAGTCACTAATCAGATGTTGGGAGTTTTGCCCATATTACTTACTTCCTTAACCTCCATGTTTATTTTAGTGATTGGGGGCTGGCGGGTAATGGATGGGAATCTCACCATTGGGATGTTGGTGGCGTTTCAAAGTTTAATGCAGAGTTTTCAGCAACCTGTTAATACCTTGGTAAATTTCGGTACTACCCTCCAGGAATTAGAAGGGGATTTGAATCGTTTGGATGATGTGTTGGGTAATTCCCTCGATCCGGAAGTGGAGAGGGGGAGTGTGGGGAGATGGGGAGATGGGGAGATGAGGAGATGGGGAGATGGGGAGATGGGGAGATGGGGAGATGGGGAGATGGGGAGAAATTCAAAATCCAAAATCCAAAATTTAGAGGGTTATGTGGAGTTGCGGAATGTTACTTTTGGTTACTCCCATGTAGATCCACCGTTGATTGAAAACTTTAATTTATCCTTGCAACCAGGACAGCGAGTGGCTTTGGTAGGTGCTAGTGGTTCGGGGAAATCTACCCTGGCTAAACTCATCTGTGGACTTTATCAACCTTGGGAGGGAGAAATTCTCTTTGATGGGATTTCCAGAAGGGAGATTCCGCGAGAGGTGTTGGCGAGTTCTTTGTCTCTAGTGGAACAGGATATATTCCTATTTGGGGGTACAGTGCGGGATAATTTGACCTTGTGGGATGGGACAATCCCAGATGAGCAATTAGTCCAAGCTTGTCAAGATGCGGCTATCCACAAGGCGGTAATGGCAATTCCGGGGGGATATGATGGGGAATTGCTGGAGGGGGGTGTTAATTTAAGTGGGGGGCAGCGTCAACGGTTGGAAATTGCCAGGGCTTTGGTGAAGAATCCAGCAATTTTGGTGATGGATGAGGCGACATCTGCGTTGGATGCCCAGACTGAACAAATTATTGTGTCAAATCTGCAACAACGTAACTGTAGTTGTATTTTGGTAGCCCACCGCTTAAGTACTATTCGGGATTGCGATGAAATTATTGTACTGGAGGGGGGGAAGGTAGTACAACGAGGTACTCACGAGGAGTTGTGGGAGGAGGGGGGAGTGTACGAGAGGTTGATCCGTTATGAAGGGTAATATCAATCACTTAATCATTTAGTATTTGTCCTGAAAAAATTTTTTCAATGGGTACTTCAACATCAGAAAAAGCTAAAGGTACAATTTTGCCTGTAATATGTTCTGACTTGATACGATAGCTTATTCCTTCAGGTTCCCGGAAAATAAACACATATCTTGCACCTTCTCAATAAGCGTAAGGTGGGCATTGCCCACCCTACGAAATACAGTAGTTTTCATCTATTTGAACCACATCTTCATGTAGGGGTTTAGCAATGCTAAACCCCTACGGTGTGGTCTATTTACCTGAAAATCGCTGTAATAAGTGTTACAGACGATAATTTTCGCAATAATCATGTGGTGCAAGATGTGAATAAACACTTTTTTCGCTTTTACATCGACAACCCAATATTCTAAAATACCTGCTTGAGCATAAATGCGTTGTTTTTCATTTAGATCTTTACTAAGTGTTGAGTCAGAAATTTCAATTAGCCAAAAAATATTCTCACTGAAAGGATGATGTTGACTATACTGAAACCAAGGTAGTCTCACAACTACAATATCAGGTTCGGGTTCGGAATCTGCTAAGGATTAATTTTTCCTCCTGACTGATAACGCAACTACCATCAAGTTTAGACAGCAATCGCATTCTTGGAATAACTCAGATAAAATGCGATCGCTTTACCAAACAATTGTAATGTGCGATCGCATCTTTTGAAAATCTCATAACTTCAGGTGATTGAAGACTCGTTGATTTTGAGATGTTGTTTATTTTTCATTTATTTTGTATTGAAATTTGTATTGGAATTTCAAATCTATGGCTTGGAAGGGTCGATTATCCTCTCAATATCTAAATAATTTGTCAAATGAATTGTTGCTGCCAGCCTAGGATCTGCGCCAGATAAATTTTCCAGATCTGTTAGAGAGAGCTTAGTTATTTCCCTCACATTCTGCCCGTTCAGATGTTTAATTATGCTTGTTTTTTTGCTTTTCATACTGTCTCCAAACGCAAATTAACTTTACTGACTAGATAAAAATACGAATCAGATCATATCCGTTTAAATAACTATCATTGCGACCAGAGCTAAGAAAGCTAGTGATGCCTAATTTTAAAAGTAATGTTCAATGATTTTAAACGCCAATTCCACACTTTTGCAAAACCTAGCTTCTACTTTGGATAATACTACTTATTTCATCTGGTCTGATAGCTATACTTACAAGCATCATACCACCTTCAACTTGGGCCAATTTATCTAATGAAAGTTTAGAGCCAGAAAGTGTAGTTAGTTTCTGTTTTCTTGTGCCCACTTTTTGTTTAGGCTGTAAATTTTGATTTTTCATAACAGAAAAAACCTCAAATAATACTCTGAATACACTTTTAATTTATTCGCCTTTACTCCTAGAGTTTTATTAGAAATATTTCAGATCCGACGAGTTGTTGGATCCCCAATAAAATTAAAATCAGAGGATATACTTTTTTGTCTTACCAAACCACCCTTTACTGGTGAGTTGCCTATATAATCACAACATCCTCCAGAGAGATTATTAAGCTGTTCTAAACTGAGTGGTTTAAATTGAGAAGAAAGTGTCTTCAAGTCTTTACTGGTCTGTTGTAAATGTTCTTGTTTGTGTCTATTGCGAATCATTTGACTATTTTCACAGTATATATAACAATCCGGAATGATTTATAGCACTACGCAATTGGGTTAGGATATTATTGAAGTCTGAAACCGATGACTAGTAAACCTTTGATTTTCGACTTTTGGCTGACGCGTAGCACTATATGAGAAAACCCCTTACTCACCTTCTCGTAGAGTAATCCAAAATTTGCAGGGTTATATAGAATTACGAAATATCACCTTTGATTACTCCCATATAGATCCACAATCTACCGTTGATTGAGAATTCAAATTTATCATTGCAACCATGATAACGAGTAGTTTTGGTAGATGCGAACGCCCCAGGAGGGGAAGTCAAAAGTCAAAAGTCAAAAGTCAAAAGTATTAAGTCCCCTCGCAACAAATGAAACAAACACATTTTTATTGGTTAGTTTAAAGCCTTGCTATATAAGGGTTATAAAATGTGTTTGTTAGAAGTGGTTCGGGAAAATCTACCCTGACGAAACTTATCTGCGGACTTTATCTATACTTCTAGGGGTTTAAAACCCCATCCCCTACGGGTTGTTTGTTTTGTGTTGGGGTTTAAATCCCCATTACAAAACGTAATTACGAATTACGAATTACGAATTACGAATTGTTTAACAACCTTGGGAAGGTAAAATTATTTTTGATGGGATTCCCAGAAGTGAGATTCCGCGATGGGTTAAGGGTTATCTTTTTCTAAGATTCAACAATTACCCCTTTCTTGGTGACACCCATCACCTAATACTACCCCTCTCCATATTATCTTATGATGTCCTCCACTTATTGCTTGCAACTTGCTGTCGTCGATTTTAGTGAACAGTATAGAGGCTTGTTCTACTTTGCTTGTTTGTGATTTTTCACTTATATTTACGTCAGATTTATTTTTCATGGATTTTGATTCCTTTCAATATTCAGATATTTGATATCAGAGCTTTAATTTGTTTGGCTCTAATCCTTATTCACTGGTATATCTGAAAAATCTATTAAAAAAAATAGGAAAAAATCAGGTACTGAAAATGTGGATATAAGAAAAAATAGGAAAAAATCAGGCACTGATACCATTTTTTGATAAAGATATCCAAAATCCAAAATCTAAAATTGAATGACCTAAATAAACTTTCTCGGCGCAATTTATCTTGCTGCTACTGTTATCTGGCTGAATTGATGACACACCCTAGTAAAATTAAGAGTCTCATGACAGAAAAAGCCCTACGAGAACTCGCATCCATCCTCAATCCCACTGCCAATATTCCCGCAGGAGAAACCCCCCTGCTAATCGCTGTGGGTGCAGTAGGTAAATCCCTGGGGATAACCATTCGCCCCCCTGCCAAATCGGAAAATTCCCATACCCTAGAAGCAATCGCCCGCGCTTCCGGTTTCCGCACCCGTCGAGTTACCCTCACCCCCAACTGGTGGAAAACAGATTGTGGTCCTCTCCTGGCTATTACCAAAGAAGAACATCAACCCGTCGCCCTCCTACCCGTCAAAGCTACCAAGTATGAGATACTTGACCCAGTAGAGTTAACCCGCACACCTGTAAATCGTCACACTGCTGCACAACTTGCCCCCATCGCCTATACTTTCTATCGCCCTTTCCCAGATAAAGAACTTACAGTTTGGGATATTCTCCAATTTACCTTCAGAGGACATCCCGCAGACTTCCTGAAAATCCTCTGGGTGGGAGTGATTGCAACTTTATTCGGGATGGTGACACCGCAGATAACAGCTATCCTCATTGACTATGCCATTCCTGACGCAAACCGCAAGTTATTAATCCAGATGGGGTTGGGATTATTCGCTGCCAGCTTTGGGGTGGTGATATTCCAATTGACTCAAAGTTTTATCATCCTCAGATTGCAAACCAAAGTCAGTTTTGATACTCAAGCTGCTGTTTGGGATAGATTACTAAAACTCAAACCAGCCTTTTTCCGCGAGTATTCTACAGGAGATTTATATAATCGCGTCTCCGCAATTACACATATACGTGACCGCCTCAGTAGTAGTATTTTGCGGACTTCATTTACCAGTATATTCTCCCTGCTGAATCTGGTACTGCTGATAGTTTACAGTTTTCCTCTGGCATTAGTGGCGATCGTGATCGCTTTTATAGCAGTAATTATTACTACTATATTCAGTATTATTACTAGGCAAAAAATGCGTCCTCTCCAGCAGCTTTCCGGAGAAGTATTTGGTCTAACGGTGCAGTTAATTGGGGGAGTATCCAAACTACGAGTGGCGGCGGCGGAGTCAGAGGCGTTTGCTTGTTGGGCAAACAAATATACTCAGCAGGTGAAACTAATCTTGAGTACCCAGTTGGTGGAAGATTTACTCACTGCTTTTAATATTACGCTACCAGCAGTAAGTTCTATGTTGTTGTTTGGGTTGACTGTGGCTTTAATTGGGCAATCTCAGGGGCAAACGGGATTATCTACTGGAACATTTCTGGCATTTAATACTGCCTTTGGCACATTTATCACCAGTATCACCAGATTAAGCAATACCCTAATTGATATTTTAGAAATTACTATTTTATGGGAACGTGCCCAACCTATCCTCGAGACACAAACCGAAATTGATGCTCACAAATACCATCCTGGCAAGCTTTCAGGTGAACTAAAATTAGACCAGGTATGTTTTCGTTATCGCCAGGATAGTCCCCTAGTTTTAGATGGTATTACCTTGGAGGCGAAACCAGGGGAATTTATTGCTATTGTCGGGCCATCTGGAAGTGGAAAATCCACCATTGTGAGGTTGCTGTTGGGATTTGAAACCCCAGAAGCGGGAACCATATTTTATGATGGCAGGGATTTGTCAGGATTGGATATTGCAGCAGTGCGGCGACAGTTGGGGGTAGTGCTGCAAAATGGGCGAATTATGAGTGGTTCGATTTGGGAGAATATTGCTGGGGGAACCATTGTTACCCAAGATGAGGCTTGGGAAGCATTGCAGATAGCGGGGTTAGGGGATGATATTCAAGCAATGCCTATGGGCATACATACGATTATTTCCGAAGGGGGTGGTAATCTATCAGGGGGACAACGACAACGGTTGTTTATTGCCCGTGCTTTGGTACATAAACCCCAGATTTTGTTGTTTGATGAGGCGACATCTGCATTGGATAATCGTACCCAGGGGATTGTAACTCACAGTTTAGAACAATTGGGGGTGACTCGTGTGGTAATTGCCCATCGCTTGAGTACCATTCGTCATGCCCATAGGATTTATGTGTTGCATGGTGGGAAGATATTACAACAGGGAAATTTTGAGGAATTGGCGACGGTGGAGGGGTTATTTGCTGATTTGATAGCGCGGCAGATGACGTAATTAAGTAGGGCTTGCTGAAAAAGTCTTTTGGTGGGGTTTCATCTCATTATTTCTGGGGAGGATGCCAACCTACTTTTACTGTATTACGCACTGGGGGCAGAAAGTGACAGAAGATAAAAACCCCTTGAAACTGAATGTTGAGTCAGTATAGCACTAGGTGCTAGGGAACTAGGAACATCAGGCTGTCAAAGGGCTTGCTGGGTTTAGAAATGTCTGCGCTCCGTCAGGCGTAGTCCTATAAATCGTTGCTGTATTACCGCCGACTTGTACTAGGTTCTACTCTTGATTAAGAAGTTGTTCAAATCTGTCTTTTGACCACATTTCAATTGGGTAAGCAACTGCGATGATTTCTGATAGTTTAATTAACCAAACTGTTCGTTGGTAATCTTCATTCTTATCATCTTCATCGGGGATATAAAAATTAACTATTTCCACATATTTACTATCTAAATAAACTGGAATACCAAAAAAGCCTCCATGAGATACTTGGATGCTGACTTCTTTTCCTTGCTGGAGAGCTTCCTCGATACGTTGGTAGAGGATATTGGATTTACGTTTTTTCTTTTTCATAAGAAAATACTAACAGCAGGTGAATTGAAATGTAGAGATATCAAAATTTATGTCTCTACCAGGATTACACATAAAATCAACAACTTCCCCTACACCTCAGTTATCTGTCACATCACCGCCAATTTTCCCACAGCTTTGACACACAGTTGAGCAATTAACTCTGTGGCTGTGGCTGCACTTTGAATTTGGGCAAAGTTCAGGGTATTTGCTTTAATACCTCCCTTTGCTAACACCCTTTGAATCCCATCTTCACTTAACTTCATTCCCGCTTCCAGGAAGTCAGTACAAGGATTGCGATGTCGGGGGGTTAAGGTACGGCTCCGCTTACACCAGAAGTGGCTGATGACATGGAAAACATGACCCCCTCCCCAATCAAAGCTGACGGCTACCACCGGCGCATCATAACGCTGGAGTAAATCGTGACTTGATGCTTCAATTCGTACTTTATCTGGGTTGAGTACTTCAATGGGGTGGCTGCTTCCTTCTAACCACCACTGGGGATCTGCACCTAAAACTACCACATCTGACCACAGGGAGTTTAAACTAGCTTCAACGGAAATCACTTCATCTCCGGTGGCTCTATTAGTTTTCGTGACTGTATTGGGAAAAGCCTTGGCGATAAAATTACCGAGCGCCCAATCAGAACTTACCAACCACATACCGTTTTCTACTTGCTGTGCCAAGTTGGTAATTAGGTGGCTATTATAACTACCAGAACAATTCACAAAAGCGATTGCGCTTCGCGCAGCGCCAGGGGCGATCGCAGCTTTCAATTTCTTGGCATCAGGATTCATATTATAAGGAACTTGCAAACATTGCAAGACCTTTTCTACATGGTCATAAGTACCGGAGTACACAGCAATATCCTGCTTGCGAATCCGATTGAGGATTGCTAAGGCTTGGGGATATTGTTCCTGAAATCGCTCTCGTACTGCCAAAGCTGCTACATTGTAAGCTGTTTGCATATTGCTCATCGCTTTCACCTCCTTACCAACTGACTCACAGCATTGACACATAATTGAGCGACTAACTCCGTGGATGTAGCTGCACTTTGTAATTGGGCAAAGTTAATGTTATCGGTGTTAACATGTGCTTTGTGTAATACCTGTTCTATGCCTTCATCAGTTAACTTCATCCCCGATCGCAAAAATTCCGTACAATGTTTTTGATGACGTACTGTGGGGGTATGGCTACGTTTTGCCCAAAAGTGGCTAATTACATGGAATACATGACCTTTGCCCCAATCAAATCGCACTGCGACTACAGGGGCGTTATAACGTCGTAATAAATCGTGACTTGCAGCTTCAACTTTGACTTTATCTGGGTTGAGAACTTCGATGGGATGACTTCCCCACAGCCACCACTGGGGATCTGCACCCAGCACCACAATATCTGACCACAGGCTGTTTTGGAATGGTTCTACGGAGACAATTTCTTCACCTGTACTTTTACTATTCCAACGGACTAAGTTTGGGAAAGCCTTTTCAATTACTTTATCTAATGCCCAGTCAGAAGAAACTAACCATTTACCCTGCTCTACATGACTGCCGATATGTGTAACTAAATTTTGGTTATAGCTCCTAGAACAGTTGATAAATATTACTTGTGCGGATAATTTTTGGGGATTGGGGTTAATAGTAGCGGGAATATCTAAACACTTTAATACTTTTTCCGCCTGGTCAAAATCACCAGAATAAACAGCTACATCTTGTTTCGTAATTAAACTGAGAATTTCTAAATATTCAGGATATTGTTCGGTAAATCTTTGTTTAACTGCAACAGCTGCTAATTTATAAGCTTGTTCCATATTATTTAATTTTAGATTTTAAATTTTAGATTGAGGGAGAACCTCACCCCCAGCTCCTCTCCTTATTAAGGATACCAATGGCGAATCAGAGGTATCACCCTCTTTGGAGTGGGGGAGCGGGAGAGTGGGGGAGTGGGGGAGTGGGAGAGTGGGGGCAGAAAAAACAAGTCCAAATTATTTTAATAATCCCCAGCTTTTAGCCTGGTGGGGGGTCAAACCTACTATGCGCCAGCAGCATCCTTATTAAGGAGAGGGGTGTTTCCCAGATATATTTGTCATGTCTATTCAGTTGTGAAATTAAGAAAATGTAAGTCTCACGCACAGACGCAGAGGCGCAGAGAGGGGAGTGTGGGGAGTAGGGGAGATATTATTTCCTTCACTCCCTCACTCCTTCCCTCCTTCACTCCTTCACTCCCTCACTCCTATTTATCGGCCCTCACGGGTAAGGGTGTTTCCATGATTTCCATCAACAAGTCTAAGCGAGATGGACGAGTTAACAGGGGAATCAAGTTAGGTAGGGAGTAGTAATCGCCTGCAAAGGTAAAGGTATCTACCATTGCCTTTGTTTGCTTTAACTTCTGCTCGACGTAATCGCTACAGTGTCCAACTTTAACGATGATGACGTTGGGAATCACACCCATGTCATTTTGATACCCTTCGTAGGAGTCATGGAAGTAAGGCTTAAAGTTATCACCTTCGTCGGTAACAATGATGATTTGCTCTACTACTTGCTTTTTGTAGCGCATTACTTCCAAACTACAACCAATACTAGTACCACCACCAGCTTTAATGTGTTGGAAGGCATGTTCCCAGTCAGTTAATTCACTACCTTGCGCCTGGACTCGGTAAGGCATGGTATCAAACGCATAGACAAACAAATCAGCCTCGGTAATCCCGGAAATCATTGCTGCTAGACGCTTACCGATTTCAATCGCCTTATCCATAGAACCGGATTTATCGATTAGTAAAGCGGTGGGTTTACGAATTTTACCCCGCTTTTTCACTTGCTCGTTGGTAATTCGATCCAATTTGGCGGCGGTTTCAGTATCTAACTGGGTGACATCAGCCGCAACTTGGGCTTTGAATGCAGAGACGCGGTTACTCTTACTTGCTTCATCCAATTTCCCATTAATCAATTCCTTGACTTCTGGGTGCTCCATTGCTCCCCGTGATTGTAAGGATTTGAGGTTGTTAATTACCTCTTGGGGTGACATGGAGTTAATCAAAGCTACTAACACTGTGGGGGTTAATTGCTTGATTGCACCAATAGCAACGGTGTAAGGGATATTATGCTCCACAATCAATGCGGCTTGCTCTGCGGGGGTTTCCGCCTTAGCCAGTTGCTTGAGCATGAACGCCAAACTATCCTCTGGGGGCGCGTCCTTAAATAACACCGCATCCGCCCGCACACTGGGTTTAATGTGCAAACTAGCATACAGGTGCTTCATTGCCTTACGTCCCCGTAAAGCCGCACGATCAAAAAATTTGGGGTTTGCTTCCCTGGTTTGCAGATATCGACGCACCGCAGTTCGTGCACAACGGGGAACTTTACCTTGCTGTTGCTTCATAAAGTCCACAATCCGCGCCACCTGATAAGGAGGGAACTCTTGCAACATCATAAAACCAGCATCCCGGTGTTCGGTGACATTACTTGTGAGCAAATGTCCCAGAAATACTTCCTTATGGTCACGGACATCACCATGATGCTGATACCATGTAGCTAGGTGTCCGTAGAAAATGGGGTCTAATTCCACCATCATTTTATGGAATTCTGCCACCTTTGCCAGTTCGCGGTGAGGGGTTGTCAGCAAACTGTTGAGCAATTCTAAACGTAAATCCTTTTCTGCTGTATCCATTGATACTACCTCCATGAATGAAGCGAAGTTGGGTAGTAGGTGTCGCACGCAGGCAGTGATGTTTTTATCACCGCGCAAGTTCAGGGAGCTTTGATTTTATAAACCGGGAAAGGGTTTGTATGTAAGCTCTCTCTGTTAGGGCGCGGCAACAACTACTGAAATAATTGGAATGGGAATGAGGGCGATCGCTAATTATTTAATACAATTTATAACAGTATAATTTCGCAAAACACCATGATATTAAAAGTTGCCGCGCAAGTTCAAAAAGCTGTTGGTATATACCCAGGATTTGAACCTGGACTATCTTGTTCTTGAGACAAGCGCCTGTACCATTCGGCTAGTATGTAAGCTTTTTGTGTTAGGGCGCAGCAACTAATATGGATTTTGTAGCTTGCTTCTGGTTTTGCCAGTATTTGGAATTATTAAGTCATCCCGCGCAAGTTCAAAAAGCTGTTGGTTTTGGTTACTCTCGCAGGATTCGCACCTGCAACCTCTTGATTAAATGTCAAGTGAGCTACTCTTGCTCTAGAAAGTATGTAAGCTTTTTATGTTAGGGCGCGGGATGAGATATTTTAGATTTAAAGCCTCGTACAAGTGGAAAAAGCTATATGTACTCTTGTCGGCTGCTCTTATCTGGATGGAACTCAGACAGTGGGCACGCACTCGGAATCTAGCGAGAGATTGTGAGTGCTGTCGCTGGTTCGGTTGCCCGAATTTCGCTACCTTAGAACCGTTATATATAAGTATGTAAGCTTCATCGATGAGGATACGAGGTGTAATTTTAAGGTTTCGCGCAAGTTAGTAAAGCTTTAAGTAACCTTCGTATGCTCTACCAATTGAGCTACATCTCCATTAGCGGAGATGGTAGGACTCGAACCTACAACACTACGGTTAAAAAACGGTATGTAAGCTTTACAAATTAGGGCGCGAAACTGAAATTCTTCATGAATTATCAATTAATACAAATGGGAATTATAATTTTTAGGGATTTTTATATTCCGCACAAGTTAGTCAAGCTGCAAGTAACCTTCGTCCGCTCTACCTAGTTGAGCTACACCCGCGCATAATGCGGGTGATAGGATTTGAACCTACAACACTACGATTGGAAATGGTATGTAAGCTTTACTGGTTAGGGTGCGGAATTGAAATTTATTGTTGGGAATCCCATGCAAGTTGGTAAAGCCGGAGTTTACTTTTTTAACTGTATTTTTAAAGTATGTATGCTTTACTCATGAGGGCACGGGACTATTAATAATTAATAATTCATAATTTATTAGTCACTCCATGCAAGTTAAGAAAGCTGTGTAATATACACAGGAATCGAACCTGTAACCATTACCTCTTGATGGTAATGCTCTACCAGTGAGCTAGTATGTAAGCTTTCAAAGTTGGGGCACGGAGTGATTTTTTATAACCCCGCATAAGTCGGAAAAGCTACTATGGAACATAGTCCGATTTTCGGTCGGATGGCTCTGATTTTCAGTCAGATGTATGTAAGCTTTACCTGTGAGGATGCAGGGCTAGTTGCCTTAATTACTTACTATATTTAATTATCAAGGTTCAGAAAAGTTATTTATAGCTTTGGTATTTCTAGAAGTCAAAAATTGAATTTTTCGGATTTTTTTGATTCATAATTTGCCTGTTTAATCATCCGCGCAAATCATAAAAGCTAAATTCACAAATTCTGACGTGTCTACCAAATTCCACCATAAAGACTTCCGTCTTTAGTAGGAGTCGTAGCTTGCTTCCCGCAGGGTACCTACAATTCCGTTAGGAAACCAGATCCCTAAATGTGTGTATGCTTTTGTTAGTTAGGGCGCAGATGACAATAATTAATTAAAAAATTATTATCCGTATACCGCTTCTGGTCTTACTATTAACTCACCACTTGGTCTGCGGTCAATTACATAAGAGTTCCAGCGTTCTAAATGCACATCAAAATGTTGTGCTAATCTCTCTTTAATCAGGTCATCGTTCATACCTGCTTTCACGCCTAACCGCGCTTCATCTACATCATAAGAACGACCTTCAAATCTAATATGAACCATATCTAAAGCTCCTGTATAGTATGCAGCGAGCTAATCTGCTCTGGGCTAGATGATTGATTGAAATATCATCTTTGCCCGTCCATATTTATATACTACATACGTAATACAAAATTGTCAACACCCTAGGGAAAATTTTTTTGCACCTGATTTATCTAGGGTAGGTGGAATATGGAAAAGCAAGGTACTTATAGCGCTACGCGCAAGTAATAAGTAATAAGTAATAAGCTTACTAATCAAGGGTTGTAGCTCTCAAAAATGTCCTAACGTAGTTACGTACCACTATACAAGCTATATAGGATGGTTTGATTTGTGAAATCATTGGTGATGATAGGGAATAGGGAATAGGAAACAGAAAGTGTACCGAAATTGTTTCAAAAATCAAATATGAGTCCTAAGTTGATATGCAGCTAAATTATATAAAGTAAAAAATCAGGTGATTGTAGTGCGGGTATCCTGCCCACTTGATGTATACAATTTAAACGCTTAACAGCTTATATGACAGATTTGATTCTGTCCTTCTTTATGAACTGTAATGCCCTACTTAACTACCCTTTACTAGTGACTTATTAATAGACAGTTGAGATTGTGTCTTTGTTTTTGAGTATAAATACGAAAATAAAACCGTGGGAATGGAAGCTATTTACAGAGAAACGTAAATAATCACAGCTTTTAGCAATAATCATTTTTAACAATAGTAAAGTATACATCAATTTGCTCAAAACATTTTTGAGGAGATAATTTGCTCATGGCTACAACAACAAATTTCCTTCCTGGTGTCATCAATTCTTCTAGAGCCAGGAGTGAAGAGATTGTTACTCTTCAAGTAACTACATTGAAAGATGAAAATGACGCAAGCACTAAGGGTACGGGTTTATCCTTGAGAGATGCCATTCTCCTTGCAGTTGAGAATCCTACCCAGCAGTACCGCATTCAGTTACAGGCGGGAGAAACCTATAAACTAACCCTTGACGGCAGCCGCGAACATTTTTCTCAAACTGGGGATCTAGATATTTTCAACGGTAGTAATGTTACTATCGAAACCATTGGTGGTGATACCCAAGCTACTATTGATGCCAGTGGTTTAACTGATAGGGATAGTGTATTTCATGTTTGGGGAAAATCAACCTTAACCCTCAATAATGTGATTATTACAGGGGGTAAACAGTCTTCTCAAGGCAGTGGTGCTGGTCTTTTTATCAATGGCGATAGTACCGTCAATCTGCAAGACTCCACAGTTACCAAGAATGAAGCAGGTAAGGGAGCCGGTATTTATGTCTCTAATGGTACCCTTAATCTTGACGATAGCCAGGTAACTCAGAACACAGCCCATTATTTTGGGGGTGGGGTTTTTGCCAAAAACAAAGCCACTATCAATATTGAAAAGAGTCAAATTGCTGACAACGATGCCCACCATAAAGGGGGTGGCATTTTTGCCATAGAAGAGGGCACCAAGCAGATTGCGCTGAATGTACAGGACAGCATTATTGTCAACAATACCAGTAGAAATGGTGGTGGTGGTATTGGCAGTCAAGGGGGAGTAGGGATTGAAATTGGGGGTAGCACCTTTAGAAATAATACCACCGAGAGGGGTCCTGGCGGCGGTGCCATATACAGCCAAGGTGAAAATAGCGATCGCACTGTGATCAATATTAGCGGCAGCCGCTTTGAAGATAATAAGGCTGTTAATAGTAACTTGGGGGGTGGTGCAATCTACGGCGAAAAAGCCAATATTACAGTCGTTCACAACTCGTCTTTTATAAATAACAGTGTCATTGGCAGTCAAGATGCCAGTGGTGGTGCTATTTTTGCTACCAATTTTAGTAATCTGAATATCCAACAAGCTAATTTTACAGACAACAAGGTAAATGTCGCTCGTGGTGGTTCTGGTGGTGCCATAGCTAGTTTCTATGGAACTACAGTTAATCTCAAACATACTCAGTTCTTGCACAATTCAGCCTCGGAAACTGGTGGTGCCATGAGACTTGTTGGCGGTACAAACCATAATCTAGATCACGTACATTTTACGGAGAACACCACCAGACTGTTTGGTGGAGCTATTTCTTTTAGCGATACAAATGAAACCACCGTCAGTAATGCCTGGTTTGTGGGCAATATTAGTCAAGGTGATGGTGGTGCTATGAAACTCCGGAGAGGTAATACTCACTGGAGCCATGTTCGTTTTGTGGGCAATCAAGCAACTGGTGCCGCTCAAGATCCGCAAGTAACCGGAGATGGGGGTGTAGGTATTCTAGATGGAGGTAATCACTCTTGGCATCAGGTGATTGCAACCGAAAACCGAGCCGCCCAAGATGGGGGGGTTTTTGATGTCAAAGGCACAGATCGGCAGATTGAGCTAAAAATTACCGACAGCGAATTTAATCACAACCGGGCAGAAGACGATGCAGGGGTGCTAGACCTTTATTCAAATACCCTAGGTTATGCCACTATTCACCTCGATGGCATTAACGCACGTAACAATAGTGCTGGTGATTCGGGTGGAGCTGTCCGAGCTATTGATGGTGTGGAACTTGACATTGTTAACAGTAATTTCATAGAAAACCAGGCTGGAGACAAAGCAAATCCCCAACTAGGTATTTATGGTCAAGGCGGGGGACTACATATTGAAGGCAGTCAGGCAAATGTTGTCAATACCAAGTTTCTTGGTAATAAGGCTGTTTACGGTGGTGGGGGAATTTTAGTTGCCCTAGGACGAGAACTACCTGTCCTCACGTCACCAGGGGTGTTAAAACTGGTCAATAGTCAGGTTAACAACAATGAATCTTTATTAGGTAATGCAGGGGGTATACTTGCTGACCAAGGCTCCGAAGTCGATATTGTTAACACCCACCTGAATCATAACCAATCTGCATTGGCAGGGGCAGCTATTTATGCAGCCCCCAAGAATGAGGGTCGCCCTGCTGCTCAGGTCACGATGATCAATAGTATTGCTATGGGTAATGTGGCAGATAGCAATCAAAACGGCACAGGTACATCAGCCGTTTATATATCGCCACCCTTGGATGATGTGCTTGATGACACTCTCACCGCGCCAGCTAAATTTAAAATCTACAATAGTATCCTGGCTAACACTGTTACTGGTAACGGTCAGGTCACCGCAGATTATGGCGGTGCGGCTCCGGTGGCTGCCCACCATAGCCTAGTGAGTAAGCTCGAAAATTTATCGACATGGAGTGATAATTCTAACTTGCTCAATGTTACCCCTAATCTATTGTCCTTAGGTAATGGGTTGTATGTACCAACGGCAGACAGTCCCGTGGTTGATGCTGGTGCTAATAGGTGGCTTATCTTTGATATTTTTGATATTGATGGTGATGGTAATATTACTGAGCTACTACCAGTTGATAGTCAAGGAAGCGATCGCATTGTCAACGGTACGGTGGATTTAGGTCCGGTTGAATTTGCTCCCAATGATGGGTTGATTTTTGGTGGATTACGCAGTAATAGTGTCACAGCACAATCAAGTACATCAGTATCTGTTGATACTCATAGCTTGACTCAATTACCCATTGATACAGATACTTCTAGCCTCCCAGATGAATTCTCCTTGGGGCAGCTAACCATGAACGAGTTTGACCAAACAATAATTGGTATCAAGCCTGTAAATTCTCTTTTTGGAGATGGAACAATTGTTTCCTTATGGGCAAAATCACCTCATTGAAACTGTTAAGAGTTCCCTACCATCATCCAAAGACTTTTTCAGCAAGCTTTAATTAGTACTTGTCTTATTCTGAACATGGATCAATCCCCTCTACAATCTTTTTCATTTTGGCTTTATATTTACGAAGTCCGTCAAGGCGAGAGCTAAAACAGTGAACTATCGTCAGTAGGTCTTGAGTCAATTCTTCATGGGGAGACAATGTTTCTGCATTAGCAATAATCACTGAACCCCCTCCCCAAACCACAATTTGCTCAACCAATTCAAATCCGAATCTGCACAGGCGATCTTTATGAGCTACATATAATAACCTCAATTCCCCTTGAATTGCCCATTTGATAATTTGCAGGAATTTTGGACGCTTAAAGTTTAAACCTCCACCAATTTCCTGTATCGTCTGTGTAACTGAAACACCTTGAGCCAAGCAAAACTGTTCCATTGCCTTAGCTTGGTTTTGCAAGTCATCTTTTTGGTTGCTGCAAGAGACTCGACAATATATCACTACTTTGTCAGGGTATTTACCTGTTTTAAGGCTTCTGGCAGCAGCTAAATGCGATTCAGTATAGATTCGCTGATTGCCCAAAGTGCGCTCTGGGATTAATTTGCCTTCCTGCTCCCAACGGCGAAGCGTGGATGCTGACACACCTACTAAGTTACCAAACTCTGTAACTTTCCACATAACTTCCTCACACTGAAAAACTATGAACAAGTTTAGTAAATAATTTGGCGATTTAATCTAGTTCTATCAAAATATAATGGGAGGGTGAGAACCCCGCTCGTTTTTAACCAGGGGATGAAACCCGACTCAAAGGGATTTATCACGAGGGTTTCCCTCAGCAGGCGACTGCGTTCGCGGAGCGTCTCCGAAGGAGATACCCGAAGGGGCCAACGCGCTGGGACGCAGCGTGGAGCAAATTGCCTGTGGAGACGTTCTGACGGGGACTGGTGACAGTCTAGTTAGGGTCTGCTGAATAACTATAAAATATTGATTTATCAATTCTTTCAGGCTATTTTTCCAGGAATAAGTGCAAGTAAATAAGGATTTGAGGTTTAAAATCCTTGCATTTCTAATTTATTCTGGTACAAAAAACCACTAAAAATAAGGCTGAAACTGTTGCCTGTTGCCTGTTGCCTGTTGCCTGTTGCCTACCCCCACAATCGTGACTTTTTCAGCAAGCCCTAGTTAAGAGTCTAAGAAGCAGGAAGAAGGGTGCACAGGCACGGATTCATCCTGCCTGGTAATATCCTTTGAGAATCCCTGCGGATTTATCCCAGGGAGTACGTCAAAAAAGTTTTCTACAGGAATGTACTACCTGGGTTGAAGATACCTCCTTAATTTGCTGTGACATCGGAGATGATATTTGACGAGGTAGTTCTACTCGAAAAACTGAACCTTCTCCCAGTTGGCTATTGACAGTGATTGTCCCACACATAATTTGTACCAGAGAATGGGCGATCGCTAAACCTAGACCAGTACCAGCATACTTACGACTGTTACCTTGATCTACTTGACAAAAAGGTTCAAAAATGCGTTCGAGATCCGCAGTTGCAATGCCAATGCCAGTATCTTGGATGGCGATCGCTAATTGATTTCCTGTTAATTCGGCAATTTCGATACAAATAGAACCAGATTCTGTAAATTTAATGGCATTTGACAGCAGATTGGTGAATACCTGCTTCATTTTATTTTTATCATTAAATACTAGATTATTTTGCAATTGATTGCGAATCACAATAGATAACTGCTTCTCATCTGCGAGGGAACGGATTTGTGCAATGCTAGTTTTAATCAACTGTGATAGATCGAATAGTTCTGGCTTGAGGGTAATATCCCCATTTTCCAAACCAGAAAACTCAAGTACTTCATTTAACAGCATCAATAAATGTTTACCATTATTGAGGATGCGTTCCACCATATCTTTTTGTTGAAGAGTTAATTGATGAAAATTGGGACGCAGCAATAGTTGAGCAAAGCCAATGACTGCATTCATTGGCGTTCGCAATTCATGGGATATGGCTCCCAAGAACTGTGACTGTAACTGTGAGACTTCTAGTAATTTTAGGTGTTGCAATTGAATTAACTCTTTTTGTACTGCTAATTCTTGGTTCTGACAACTGATTAATTCATTACTTTCTTGGAGATTTTGTGTAGTCTGTGCAACTTGCTTTTCTGCATCGCCAAGCCGGATACATAGACGTAAAATCTTTGCCAATGTTGTGGCACATAGATCGGATTTACTGATGTATTCAGTGGCACCACTAGCAATTATTTGTGTAACATCTTGTTCATTATTCCCATCAATTATGACTATGATGGGGACTTTAATTGCTGCCGACTGTAATTGTTTAATTGTGGTGAGAGCATTATCTTCTGGTAAGTGATGGTTGAGAAAAATACAATCATAGGGTGTACTATGCAAAGTATCGTCAAGGACGAGCATCGCGCCGTGGCTCTTGGGGAGGATAATACTTTTTTCGTCATCTATGTCATCTACCGCAGATACTGCCAGGGATATATCTATTTGACTAAAAACTTTACACAGTAAGCCATAGTCTTCTTTGTCCCTACTAACCACTAAGATTTTACGTGTCTCTTCCATCA
Organism: Calothrix sp. MO_167.B12; assembly: GCA_030066045.1. GTDB lineage: Bacteria > Cyanobacteriota > Cyanobacteriia > Cyanobacteriales > Nostocaceae > Calothrix_A. The sequence continues at coordinate 20,876 of JASJCJ010000062.1, read as the reverse complement.
GTTTTTGTGGGCATCACACACGGTTTCTATATATTAGGATTTCCTGTTTTTGAACTTGTTACAACGGTAAAATTAACGAAAGAAACCCTAACAATTAATTGATAAAAGCCCATTTATTGTCAGCGTACCCAGTAAAAATACTGATTGCAAGAAACAATATTTTAAATTACTAATTATAGATATTTTCAAAATTATGGTCTGTATCACCATTATCTAAATAGGGCTTGCTGAAAAAGTCTTTTGGTGGGGGTAGGGAATAGGGAATAGGCAATAGGCAATAGTTCGGTGCCTCTTTATTTTTATTCTTTTGACCAAAAAAAATAACAGATGCAAGGATTTTCGGTTGAAACTCCTAATTGACTTGCACTTATTTCTCGATCAAATAGCCTCAAAGCATTGATACATCAATATTTTTCAATTATTCAGCAAGCCCTAAATAAGTAAGGATAATCAATCAGTTTTACCTATAACCGATAGTCCCTCAACTATTAGAGATGGCGTGTAACAAGAGCCATTCCAATCAGCATCACTACCTAATTTTACCAACTGCTTGAGGGCACTATAAATATTACCAGTTACCATAGTATCTTTGACGCGCCCAATTACTTGACCATTTTTGACCTGGTAACCCAAATCAACATTGATGGAAAAATCACCGGACATACCACCGCCACCACCTAGCATTTGATCTACAATTAAGCCATCATCCATCTGTGTAATTAATTCTTGTAGAGTTGTTAAACCGGGCTGGATGAGGAAATTAAACAAGCTAGGGGTGGGGTAACTACCTAAATCGGGACGAAAACCATTGCCTGTAGAACTAATGCCCAATGGTCTGCTAATGGTGCGATCGCAGTAAAAATTCTGTAAAATTCCGTTTTCAATAAATACTATAGGCTTGCTGGGAGTGCCTTCATCATCAAAGGGGCAGCTATAGGGACCTGCTTGAGGATCTTGGTACAGGGTGAGAGCGGGAGAAGTTACTTGTTCCCCAATTCTTTCTGCCCAGGGGGAAGCTCTTTCCAATACGCGCTTACCATTTAAAGCTGACTGTACAGTCCCCCAGAGCATATCAGAGGCTTTGGAGGTAAATAATATCGGCACGCGACCATTGGGAGGGGTTGCTCTGTCCTCTGCCCAAGCTAGACGTTGTAAAATTTGGGCAGCCATCTTTTCTGGTTGCAACACACCCCGTTTGGTTTCACCATCTGATACGCTTAAAAAATCCTCACCCCGCACCCACTCGGCAGAAATATAAGAACTCAAGGTAGTGTCAGTGTAATAACAATCTAAACCTTTGGTGTTGACCAATCTGGTGGTTTCACTATCACATTCCCAATCGCCATTACAAATCGCATTTGGATAGACTTGACGGATCAACTCAATAGTTTGCTGACCCCACTCTACCAACTTCTCTATGGGTACATCTTCACCTAAATTTGGGTAAGCAGGCTGAAAATTACTACCAATCTCCATTAATTCTGGTGCATTGAGTTGACTTAAAGCTAAAGCACGCTCCACCAAAGAAACTGGCTCCACAAGACCATAGGCAACTGCGATACCTGGGCATCCATCGCGCCATAATCTTAAAGCCATACCTTCAGCTTCATTGGTTTCTATTTGTTTCAAGCGATTGCCTTCAAAAAACACAGGTCGAGAAAGTGATCGCGACTGATAAACTTCAGCAGCTTCTGCCCCAAATTTGATGGCTAATTCCAGCAGTTGTTCCGCTAGGGTATCTTGTGGTAACTGTTTAAACGCCATGACTCTGAGTTAATTTGTGTGAGACACCTGCAAATGGAAGTTATTCAGGCAACAATGTGGGAGTTTTTCTCCATGCAGCTTGCTGCTGATGCTGAAATCATTTTGAGAATGGAAAAGTTCCACTTTCACCGAATATGCGATCGCTGTAAGGCGGCTCCTGTGGAGCATCGCGTAGCGGTTCTCAAAGAACATCGCCCTCGCCGGCTCCCTCGGAACATCGCCCCTTGGGTAGCTCTTGAAGAGAGCATCACGCCCTCGGGGGTTCCATTCCTGTAGCGGTTCCGAAGGAACAAGGAACAAGGAACAAGGAACATTGCTGATTAAATTTTAGCCATTCGTCTCCTCACTAATTTAGCCAACAATTTAAGGTAAATTAACCTGGCATAACAGCCAAAATCCTGCAAATGATTCTGCTTGGGGATCGGACTGCACGGCAACAAAATGAACACCATTTGCCTTCTGCTTAGCTGACTCAAAATCCTTAGCTGCTGCTAAAATTTGGGGATTATTGAGATTCGCTAAAATCCAGCTTTCATTAGCACCAGTTTCTAAAACCAATCTCGCACCTCGGTCATTGTCAAACCTTAACCATGCTAACTCTAAACCGGACATCCAACCCGCCAGAGGTAATGCTCTGGGAGAAAAAATTAACACCCCAGGAATTAGAGTTTCCGGGGAAACCTCTACCATCTCTAAAGGAAAGCCTTCACCAAAACCAATTTCCCACTCCGACATATCCGTAAATTCAGTCGCTGACAAGCTGACAAACTGCCACTTTTGTCCTTCCAAGGCATCGGGTAATCTTTGCGGCAGGGGTGCTTCTAAACGTACTGAAGGATTAGTCCCCCCTTGATACCCTGGTTCTTGGGGATACACCTGTTCCATGCGCTGTTGCAACCACTGATTAAGTGATAAGGTGCGGCGACTAGCTTGTGCGGGAATACCAATATCTTGACAAGCTTTGGTAATCATATTATTCATTTGCCGCCGGAAGAAGCGGATTCTAATCGGTGCTTCACCAGCTTGAGCGATCGCTTCTTGGATAGCAGTCCTCAACCATCCTGAATTTACTGTTGTACTGGGACAATATTGAGCATAGCGAAATAATGCATCAGTATTACTGCCAACCTCCAAAGGAGATTCACAAATCAAGACTTCCCATACTTTTTTCTGTTTGTCGTCCACTATGGGACGGGAGTAAAAATCAAGTTCCCAAATACTGCCCATTTTATGCCGTTAAGTTTTGGCTACTTTTTTATATTTTTTATCATACGAGGCTATGGGCAGAGGCGGAATAGAAGAGGAGGGAAGGAGTGAGGGAGTGAGGGAGTTCAGGAGTAGGGGCGGGGTTTACCCGCCCGGAGTGAGGGAGTTCAGGAGTAGGGGCGGGGTTTCCCCGCCCGGAGTGAAGCAGGGAAGGGTTAAAAATTAAGCATTATTTAGTTTATTTTTTAACCAAAATGTATGTTGCTTGTGCATAGGTAGGTAATTGGCGAATATACTGGCGGAAATCCTTTTGACTCTTAAAAATACCTGCCAAAAAATCTAGTTGATATAAATTCGGTAAAAAGGCACCACCAGTATCAGCTACTACACCTAGTCTTAGTTGTTTTTTACCACCCCGAGTGTACTCCATTACAATTACCTTACCTAAACCGACATTCAGCACATCTCCTGCAAAAGTAACCCCTGGTTTAATGGATATTTTGGCATCAATCTTATACCCGTAGCCTTTGATTGAATCTACCTGCTTAAAATACCAATAACGCTTCTGTGATCTGGCGGCTAGTCCCCGTACATAAGGCATCCCATTATTTTTATCTACGTTAAAAAATGCCTGAGTTTTATCTGGCAAATTAACCAAAATAGTTCCCTGCATTAATGCCTCTTCAAAGCCTTGGCGAGTTAAATATACCAGAGTATCTACTTTCCCAAATTCTTTACCTCCTGGTTCATAAATTCCAGATAAAACATCCTGCTTAGTATATTTTTTATAAAATTCATCAGTAGATTCACTATTTTTTAAACTATATACTGGTATGTTAAAAGTAGCAGTTTTAGTCCGAGAACCTGGATGGGTAAAAACGGCATATTTGGTAATACGCAATTGTTTTTGTCTGGTTCTTTTTGGATTATGGGCAGACCATTTAATAACACGAAAATGCTGATTAATAAAATTAGGATTTTGTAAACGAGTAACCCGTTTATTGGCAATATCTTCCTTGAGAATTTCAATCATAAAATCCAGTGTTTTTAAGGTATCCTCTACTGTGACACCTTTGGTTGACAAAACTCCTGGACGAGCCACATTTGGATCTGCTTGACTGTGATTGCGGAAATATTCTCGAGTATTGATCAGAACTGTGAGTAAATCTGATTGATTAAAACTAACTTTACTCTTAGGTAATTTCCCTGCCTGGAAAATTTTACTACCCTTAATACTAAACTGATATCTGAGTAATTCGTCGATGACTGGGTAAGATTTTGGTGCTGAAGCTAAATTTTGGACAGGAGCAAGGCTTTTTAGCTGATTTTTATATTTGAAAATGTTCTCAACATTTGTGTTTTGAATTACCTGTTGATGAGATGACTGTAAATTGACTGACTGGGTTAATAAAACATTTTGTTGTTCAGGTGGGTTTTGAACCAAATTGATATTTTGATGATTTTTGTTTCCATTGTATAGATAGATGCCAACCACACTTATACATGATAAAGTTGCTAAACCTGCTGCAAAACGTAACTTTTGATTGGAAAGGATACCCATAATTGAGAAAGTTAAATTCTATTGATAAATGATAATGAAATTTGCCAATGATCTGAATACATCACCCAAAATTTCATAAATATTTGATATGGAAAATGTAACTCTGAATAGGTATGATGTATTCCAGGGAATTAATGTTGCATTACTGATAATACCTTTTCTGTATGAAGATGCAATTTATATTGATAGGACTTACGCAGCTGGCATATTTTTTCTGTAGGGGAGGCAAAATGCAGTGTAGATTTTCTGCCTGCATTATTGCCGTTGCCTGATGCTGCGATCATATTTGAACGTAGTTATCAGACTTGTAGCCTCAATCATCGATTGTGACAATTGCGTAAGTCCTGATTGATTGTAGAGAGAACACGCTAAACCGGAGTAATTCGGTATAAATCAGCGTTATTAGCTGGTTTATCTGTTCGCCAGGTTACACCCTTAAGCAAGGCGTAGCCGCTCAAAAAGAAACACTTTAAGTAGTTGCCACCTTAATAGATTTTTCTCAGCTTTAGGGATTGCTAGGTCTAAGCGGTGGGGTTAGGAACATGGTCTGTTAGCGGATGCAACACCGAAGCCCGAAAGCCAAAACTTTAGAGCTAACCGAAGCAAACTTTACCCTTTAATTAGGAGACTCCAGAGATGGAAAACTTTGATACGGTGAAGTGCTGGACAGGTGGTAGGACTAAATTTAATCGCTGTTCTCAGGGTATAGAAAAGTCCCATAGTGCTGATGCAGCTTGTGTTGGCGAATCTGGCGCAAATATCCGAATGTTGGTAACACGGGCGTTGCTGGTGGAATCAAAAGGGCATGGCAGCAGGCAAGTGAGACGCTGTAATTCTAGCGGATTCCCGGCGTTGAATAAGCAAGGGCAACCGATTAAGCCCAAGGCAGTTTACACACACTGCTCTAGTGGCGATATTGTGAAATTCAAGCTTGACAAAGACCGTAAAGCCGTTAAAGCAGGCACATATACAGCAAGAGTGAAAACCCCTACCCCAAAAGGTTTTGAAGTGAAACTTAATGGCTTCAGGGTTAGTTCAGCTATGGAGAGCTTGGTTAGATTTGTACACCGTAATGATGGATATAGCTATGAGTTCTGATTCATTCCGAACCGCCCCGGTTTACTCCGATTTTTTAGTTCCTAGGAACACGACGTTGCAGTGCAAAGTTTCTACAAAATTTATTTGGCACGAATTTACATAGAATTGGTATAAGTAGGGTCTGCTGAATAAGTATAAAACATTGATTTATCAATGCTTTTGGGCTATTTATTGGTCAAGGGCGTGTAAGGGAATTAGGATTTTCAACCTCAAATCCTTGCATCTGGTATTTTTTGCGGGTACAAAAAATAGAAACCCATAGGCTGTAACTATTGCCTATTGCCTATTGCCTATTGCCTATTCCCTACTTCCACAATCATGACCCCCTCAGCAAGCCCTAAGTATTTTATTCGTGCAGCATTGATCTAGAAAATCTTCTGAACTACCCCTAGTTTTCCAAGCTGAATATGGAACTTCTTGGTGTTTTAGTTAAATTGTGAATTCGGAGTGAAGCGACGTGTCAGACATAAGTGGTACTTGGTTAGGAACATACTGGCAACAAGGAATACCTACTCGCTTTGAGGCTACCCTAATTCAAAGTGGTAATACTTTAACTGGCTCAATTCTAGATGATAGCTATTTGGGAGAGGCTCAACTCACTGGTGAGGTCAATGGGCGTAATGTTAGCTTTCTCAAGCGTTATTTTACTACTTCGCCCGACTCTGTGAGATATACAGGCACAATATCAACAGATGAAGATTATATCCAGGGGCATTGGACTATAGATATGTTTAATTCTGGACCTTGGGAAGCAAGACGTAGTGGAGAAAATCTCTGTATGAGCGTACAAACTGCTCAAGAAAAGCTGACTTCTATGGTAATTAGGAAAAAATGAAGATATAGCGATACCCTTCTAGGATACTGTTGGCGAATAGTAGGTATGAACCCTGATTATGCTAAAAGCTGGGGATTACTGTCATAATTTGGGCTGGGTTTTTTCTGCCCCCACTCCCAAGAGGATGATATTACATCAAAATTGGAATACCCTCTGAGCGGCGACTGGGGAACATCAAGCTTTGCATGACTCCCTTTGAAACACTTACCAAAAAATAAAAAGCCTAGCTTTCCGAAGAAAACTAGGCTGGGAAAATACACAAATCCAACTAACGAGAAAAACATTTATAAGAACTATTAAACACTAAAGTCAACTATTGAGGAACAAAAATCTAATTATTTAGTAATACCAAGTTGAAAAAAGAATGGGACAGATGGATTTGTAGAACACACACAAAGAAGCTGATTCTCAATCCGCCTTGTCAAGTTGATTACAGAGAGAAGCTCTCGTAACCAAACCCTTGCCCTTGCCCAGTAGGGTGTGGGGTGTGGAGTGTGGGGAAGAATTAGCCCCTACACCCTACACCCTATCCCCTACATAGTCTCTCTCTTGGAAAGTTGCTCCACTTGGGGAGAACCAAAGATTGGACTGGCTCTACTCGACGCAAAATCTCAAATCTTAATTTCAAAATGGTATAATTTGTTCTCAGTTGCTTGAGGGTTATGATTATCTTATTCAACTGTTTGTAGCAGTATCAGACTAAAAATGAAATGTATTAATAGTTTCTTGTGTATTAGTTATTTTCCGTAATCTGGGATAAATAGCTATAGCTCTACACTGTTCCGTTTCGTCTAGTACAGGTCGGCGGAAATAAACCAACTATTTATCAAAGGTCAAAGCAAGAGTTCACAATACTTTTGAATGCGTGACTTGTGAAGGCGTGACTTCCGCACAGCTGTACTAGTAGTCTTTCAAAAACTACTAACTTATTTTATTGACCACAGACATACTTTGAATCAGCCATTTACCGTCTTTTTTGATTAAGTCATACCTAACCCGCAATGTTTCATTGTATGACCTTTGCTGATTCATCTGACCGTTATCATAGAAGTTTGCTACTTCATTCACAGAAGCCTCTACTGCTACCTGATTCTTATCATCTACATTTTGATCGATTTTGACATCTGTAATCTGATGTTCATACTGACGGTAGCGGTTCTTCTTTTTGTCTTGTTGAGCGATCGCTTGCCATTGAGATAGGGCTGAACCAACCAAAATATTTTCCAAACTACCAATGTCATGACTAGAACCCAGTGCTAAGGATTTTGTCGATAACCATAATTTAATCACTTCTCTAGCATTAACGTCTGTAAATTCACTGAGCGGTAACTTAGCGTTGCTACCAGGCTTAGGAATTTGAATGGGCGGTTGATTAATTTCTACAGCCACCTGTAGACCTTGTAAGGATGGTACGGGATTAAACAAATTCCTGAACCACCCAAAGATTGTACTAACCAATAACCACAAGACTATTAGACCAGCCACAGAGGTCAAAATAGTCAACATTAGCCGCATTTTGGCATTCCGGGAACGGCTGGTGGTTCTTCTCCGTCTGCGAGTTACGTAACGGCGATCGCCTATATTAACTGAATCCTCGGCAGAACTAGGTTGACGTTTCCTTCGTTTTTGGGTAGGAGGAGGCGAATTATGGAAATATTGGCTCTCTTCTAGCTCCAAGTCTCGATTCGGGGCAAATGAATTGTCGTTAACTTGATCAGATGGTGAGATGGGATGCCCGGATGTAACCGTCTGCTGTTGGGAGCGATCGCCGCTAGCCACCTTAGGCGGCTGTATATTTTGGCGATCGCTCTGGGGATAATTAGAGGTATTTTTCTGGGTGGGGGTAAAGGAGCGACGGGGAGATTTAGGGGATTTACCCGGTGCTTTTACCTCTTCTGTAGGTAATGCTTCTAAATAGGCTTGCACTTGCTGATCAGCAAAGTATTCCTTTAAGGAAGCTGGTTGTTGCACCAAATCCCGAAAATGAGGGAAAACTTCTGTTTCTAACCAGTGTTCTGTATACAAACACAGTCCCGGCAATAAATCGGGAGAATCTTCAGATTTTTCCCTAATAAAGGCCAATGCCTCATATTCTTGACTCAGTTCTAATACTCGACTGGCTTCTTCCGTTTGTCCTAGTAACAAACTACATAATGATTGTTCTAGATGGATATCCTGACGCTTACCTAAATCCATCAACATTTGCTTGGATCGTCTAATTAGAGCCGGTTGACGTTGGGTAAATCCCCGTGCTATCAAGGAATATATGGTTAAATATGTAGCAACGGCAGAAGGTCGTTTGCTTTCTGTCTCGAACAACTTATGCTGTTCAGCAACAGTTAGATAATTACGTAATTGCTGAATAAACCGTAAAAAATCATCTATATTCAGACCAGAACGATCATCCCCCGTGCCATCAATTCCACCACGCTCTTCTAAAATAGATTGTAACAATTGCAACCCCTGGCGACGATCCGAGGCTTTTTCCAGTGGTAGCTGCAATAATTCTAGAATCCGATATGGTCGCAACCGATACAGGTCTGACTTGATTTCTGCCTGCACATTGGGAAATAACTTTTTCTCGATCAACAGTTCTTCCCCTGTTTCTAAAGATATGGCAGCATTCTCATAGTTACCTTGTTGCCATTGCTCCCGCCCTAATTCCAAACAAGCTAAAGCTACAGTCAGGACAATATCAGGAAATTCTAACGGTAAATCCCATGGTTCCCTAGCTGTAGATGTATTTTTGTTGTTAGTCAGGTAGGGGTGACCCATTTTGAGTACTAGTTCATATTCCCCCAATTCCTGCAAAATTAGTAAAGCACCAACTAATTGCTCCGAGTCAATTTCTACACCCAGTTTATGGGCATCCAGATTAATATTTTCCGGAGACGGACGTTCCTCCACTGCTACTGAGGAAGATTTGATCCTGTCATCCGGATCGTAGGTATGTGCCAAGTAAAGCTGTTCGTAGGCTTTACGTTCTGTTGGATCTGATAAAATAGCGTAGGCTTTTTCTATAATTTGTTTTCGCGATCCAATGGCAGCTTGGGAGTATTCCCTGCGTGGTAATTGCACCATGCGATCGTTGTAAGCCTGACGCAATTGTTCGTCACTTGCCGCCAATGGTAATCCTAAAATTCTGTAATAATCTAGCGGTATCTGCACAGCTACTTCCCCTGCAGCGCGATCGATCAAATTTACTTATAGCGTTCCAGGTCTGTCAAACCGTGCCATCATCATAATTGGTGAATTCACCTGACAAGCGTGTTTGGCAACCACTATGCTGGTTCTATTTTCAACATTATTAATGGTCTTTGTTTATATAGTACAAAATTTAGGTCGTTATTATTCTTAAACTATATAGGCTGCACTTTAAGTTATTTTCTGATAGCTTATCCCTCGACCGTCAAGGGATAAAAATTTCATCACACTAGGTGATGCCAAGGGTTGGTTTATAGACTGCAAGGTTGTTCTTAACCTTGTTTACAGGGAATTTACCCATTGTTTTGAACTAACAAAGGTACCACTATACAATCCGAAATTGCTTCTTCAGGGAAGCGAACTGGATTATACCACGATTAAAAAGTAATTACAATTGCTTGGTAAAGATGTACGGGATTCTACGGGGATTAGCTCATTTGTGAAGCGATATAGTGATGGAGTGACGGAGTATAGACGCGCAGCGTCCACAATTGTGGGAATATCGAATGTAAATTTGGGATTTCTCGAACCAATTTTCCTTCCCTCCTTCCCTCTTTCACTCCTTCTCTCCTTCCCTCTTTCACTCCTTCTCTCCTTCCCTCTTTCACTCCTTCCCTCCTTCCCTCCTTCCCTCCTTCCCTCCTTCCCTCCTTCCCTCCTCTGTTCCCTTACAGCTACAAACCAAAAACACAGTTATAATAGCGAATCGAGCAAAGAAGCATTTCACCAACCCTGCTCTATAAGTAGAGGGATTGGAATAACCCATTATTCCAATTAATCTGGTGAATAGCACATCAAGGCATAGTTTGGTACGTACTTCCGGATCCTTCTCCAGTCCGGACTATCTACAAACCCAATTGGTTGGGTGCTCTCAGACAGGACATCTTAACTATGCCTTTAGAGGAGACCTACACCTGACTTTTCATGGGAAGTCCTAAAACATTTGTAAAGGCAGGGGGTAGGGGGTAGGGTGTAGGGTGTAGGGAAAACAAAAAAGTCTTGTTACACCCCACACTCTCTGACTTTTCACGTTATGTGGAAAATTCAGACCTAAACAAGTTTATAGGTTCTTGGCTTATAGGCATTTAACAACCTGTTCTCGTAAAGGATATGTAAAGCCGTTTTGCAAGGGATCAGACCCCGCCTCCTTTTGGTGGTGAGGGAATGCTGACTAAGAGAACAGGAGGTTGCAGACCCAAATTTTCGATGAACCGGGAACCAGGCAAAAACTGTTAGCAATCAGTCTACCGGGCTGTGATTGTTAACTTTTTTCCCGAGTATCTTTGGCAGATTTATCACACTGCTAGAGATTGCCATCTAATATTCACACAGTACTTCTCAGTTTTACAGCAGGGATATAAGAAAAATAATGGTTCAACAACGCACGATCCCCAAATTTAATACTGCTAGCGCGAAAATCAGCAAGTCCGAAGCACTAGAGTTATATCGAGATATGGTGCTAGGACGCACATTTGAAGATAAGTGTGCTGAGATGTATTACCGGGGCAAAATGTTTGGGTTTGTCCATTTATACAACGGACAGGAAGCCGTTTCCAGTGGTATCATTCGGGGGGCAATGCGACCAGGAGAAGACTTTGTCTGTAGTACCTACCGCGATCACGTTCATGCTTTGAGTGCAGGTGTACCACCCAAGGAAGTGATGGCAGAATTGTTTGGTAAGGAGACAGGTTGCAGCAAAGGACGTGGCGGTTCCATGCATATGTTCTCTGCCGAACATCGTCTGTTGGGTGGGTATGCTTTTGTTGCTGAAGGCATTCCCGTTGCTGCTGGAGCTGCTTTTCAATCTAAGTATCGCCGGGAAGTAATGGGAGATGAAACCGCAGATCAAGTCACGGCTGCCTTTTTCGGAGATGGAGCTTGTAACAACGGGCAGTTCTTTGAAACATTAAATATGGCTGCTTTATGGAAATTGCCAATTATTTTTGTGGTAGAAAATAATAAGTGGGCGATTGGTATGGCTCACGAACGGGCAACTTCTGACCCCGAAATTTATAAGAAAGCCAGCGTGTTTAATATGGTGGGTGTAGAGGTTGATGGAATGGATGTGATGGCAGTCCGTTCTGTAGCTCAAGAAGCCGTGGCTCGTGCCCGTGCAGGGGAAGGTCCAACTTTAATCGAAGCATTAACCTATCGTTTCCGGGGACACTCTCTGGCAGATCCTGACGAACTGCGTAGTAAAGCCGAAAAAGAAGAGTGGCTGTCTCGCGATCCCATTAAAAAGTTTACTGATTATGTTACCCAACAAAATCTAGTTACCCAGTCAGAGTTAAAAAATATCGATCACCAGATCCAAGAATTAATTGATGAAGCAGTAAAATTCGCTGAAAGTAGCCCCGAACCAGCTTCATCAGAATTGTATCGCTTTATCTTTGCTGAAGACGAATAAATATTGTTAGTGATCTATTAGGATTACTATTTGATTTTTGAAAAACACGTAGGGTGTGTTATCGCGTAGCGTAACGCACCATGCTGTAAGGGTTTTGTTGCGTTATGACTTTAGTCTAACGCACCCTACAGATACCTAATTTTATTCAAAAATCAAACCGGATTCCTATAGTACTTCACCAAATTAATTCTGATGGGCAGGTGTAGTGCGGGCATCTTGCCCGCTTTTTGGAAATAGGGAGCGAGACGCTCCCACTACAATTGTTGTACCCTTCATAACTAATGTGGTGGACTACATACAATATACAAACCAAATGTACGATCGCCATGAACAAGCTGAATTTGCAAACAGAACAGTCCCAAATAGAAGTAGTACCAGCCAGAGGAGGTATTATAACTAGCTGGCAAGTCCAAGGGCAAGAAATCCTCTATCTAGACAAGGAACGTTTTGCTAACCCAGAATTGAGTGTGAGGGGCGGTATCCCAATTTTGTTTCCCATTTGTGGCAACTTACCCGATAACAGCTACACCCACAACGGACAGGAATATACCCTCAAACAACACGGCTTTGCCCGTGATTTACCTTGGAATGTCACGGAGCAACAAGTTAGCCCACAACAAGCCTGGGTAACTTTGAGTCTCAAAAGTAATGAACAAACTAGGGCGGTATATCCCTTTGAGTTTCAATTGAATTTTACCTACCATATCCAAGGTAATACCCTGGAAATTCGCCAGGAATATACCAATCTTTCCTCCACACCCATGCCGTTTTCTGCGGGGTTTCATCCTTACTTCAGCGTCCCTGATAAAAGTCAGCTAGAGTTTGCCATTCCCTCCAATCAGTATCAAGACCAAAAAAGCAAAGAAATTAACTCTTTCTCTGGCAATTTTGATTTCCACCGGGAGGAAATTGACTTCGCTTTTGGCTATCTCAATGGGAAATCAACCTCCGTCACAGATAAAGCTCGCCAACTCCAATTAACACTGGAATGGGATGATATCTTTTCCACCCTGGTATTTTGGACTCTCAAAGGCAAAAACTTTTATTGTGTAGAGCCATGGACCGCACCCCGCAATGCCCTCAACACCGGAGAGCATCTCACCACCTTGAACCCAGGAACTACCCAAAGAGCTAGCATACGCCTGAAAACAAAATTTTTCTAATCCCCTTTACAAAACTCCAGGTATTGGTGCTATAATTCGGAAGTTGTCAAAAATAAAAGGGTCGCTAACTCAACGGTAGAGTACTCGGCTTTTAACCGATTAGTTCTGGGTTCGAATCCCAGGCGACCCATATTTTCCTGTGATAGACTAATTTTGAAAGCAAGTAACGGTAATTTGTTAACCTGAACGATGCTCTCAAAGAAAAGCTGCACAAAGCACGATCGCCACTTGGTGTAAAAAACTACGAAACGAAATAATTGCGATCGCTTACCAATTAACTGTTGATTTTTTGAGATTTACCTTAAACTTATTAAACATAAACACACATGAGTAGTTATAATTTCTTATAAGTTGAAAATTATCTTAAGATTAGCGTAATAATTACGCTTGTCTGAAAACGACTAGCTGACACGTATCATAAAATTTAGGAGGACTATCTATGGCACTCGTACCAATGCGACTGCTATTGGATCACGCGGCTGAGAACGGTTACGGCATCCCAGCCTTCAACGTGAACAATATGGAGCAGATCCAAGCAATTATGCAGGCTGCCCATGAGACAGATAGCCCCGTTATTCTACAAGCCTCTCGTGGTGCTCGTAAGTATGCTGGGGAAAACTTCCTACGCCACTTGATTTTGGCAGCAGTAGAAACCTATCCCCATCTTCCCATTGCCATGCACCAAGACCATGGTAATGAGCCTGCTACCTGCTACTCGGCAATGAAGAATGGCTTTACCAGCGTAATGATGGATGGTTCCCTGGAAGCCGATGCTAAGACTCCCGCTAGCTACGAGTACAACGTTGATGTTACCCGTGAAGTAGTAAAAGTCGCTCACGCACTGGGTGTCAGTGTTGAAGGAGAACTAGGTTGTTTGGGTTCTCTGGAAACTGGTATGGGTGAAGCTGAAGATGGTCATGGTTTTGAAGGTAAGTTGGATAAAGAACAACTTTTAACCGATCCTGACCAAGCTGTTGACTTTGTAGAACAAACCCAAGTAGATGCTTTGGCGGTAGCTATTGGTACTAGCCACGGTGCTTACAAGTTCACCCGTAAGCCTACTGGAGAAATTTTGGCAATCAGCCGTATTGAAGAAATTCACCGTCGCTTGCCCAACACCCACTTGGTAATGCACGGTTCCTCCTCCGTACCCGAAGATTTAATTGCTTTGATTAACCAGTACGGTGGTACCATTCCTGAAACCTACGGTGTACCTGTAGAAGAAATTCAAAAGGGCATCAAGAGTGGTGTTCGTAAAGTAAATATTGATACAGACAATCGTCTAGCTATCACCGCAGCAGTACGGGAAGCTTTAGCAGGTAATACCAAGGAATTTGACCCCCGTCACTTCCTCAAGCCTTCCATTAAATATATGCAGAAGATTTGTGCTGAACGCTACCAGCAATTTGAGACTGCTGGTAATGGTAGCAAGATTAAGCAAGCATCTATTGATGTATTTGCTGTTAAGTATGCTAAGGGCGAATTGGATGCTGTTACCAAAACAACAGTTAAAGCCTAGTTTCAGCAAGCCCTAAATAAAAGGGGGTACGGCGTTGCCGCACCTCTTTAGATTAGGATGATCATATTTTTTGGTATGAAGAACCGGGAAGCGAATGAGTTCCCGGTTTTTTTTGTCTTAGTCTTTATGGCAGCAGTTAGTACAAGAGTGTCTATCACAGGAGAAAAAATCACGAATGAACGTCAAAATAATTGGTAATTGATAATTGATAATTCGTGCATTAGTACACATGGATGAATCCGGTGGCTTGAACCAAGCAAAGTTTAAAATTGATCCGATCACAGATTACACAGATTCCACTGTCCGTGTAATCCAAAAGTCTGTGATCCATCAATAAATGTAGGGACCTGCACCATTAATTATGAATTAATAATTAGGGTCTGCTGAATAAGTATAAAACATTGATTTATCAATGCTTTTGGGCTATTTTTTGGGAAATAAGTGTAAAGGAATTAGGATTTTCAACCTTAAATCCTTGCATCTGTTATTTTTTGCGGGTAAAAAAATAGAAACCCATAGGCTGTAACTATTTATTGCCTATTCCCTATTGCCTATTCCCTATCTCCACCAAGAGACTTTTTGCTGCAAGCCCTAATTATGAATTAATTGGTCACTCTCAATTAAAGCTTGGTTATGACTGAACCCAAACGGTATGATCTTTCCAGAGAAATGAAAAAGAAATATCATCAGCAAATGTGACGGAGCCTGTTTTCAGCCCGTGTAGTGACAACCGCTGAGAATCTTGTGTGTTTCAACCACAGGAAAAGTCAAGAGCAAAATAAACCTTAGTAATACTACTGATGCCGTACCATGACTCTAATTGGATATCCTTAGGTGTAAATATGGGTTATAAGTAGACGCAATTTTAATTTCCTTATGTAACAGTTATTTACTTTTATGTGAATCTTCTGACATCAGTTGATGGCTAAGTATAAGGATTACACAATATAATTTTTAGTTAACAATATAACTGTCTACTAACCATTGGCTTGATTAAACTGATTAGAAGCGCATCTGCATTTATTTTTCAGCCCCATGATCATGAAGTTATCTTACAAACAACTTGCCGTATATTGTTCTTTATTATTTATTGGCGGTGGTTTGGGCTTGTTTGGCAGTAGTTATCTGATGCCACGAAATAGTTCTTTCCGACAGCTAAGAAATGTAACCACAACTGCACCAACAGAGAATATACCTCCTCGTCGTTTTGGCAAAGTGGGACAAAACACAAATGCAAACAATGTAAACTTTATTGCTAGTGCAGTTCAAAAAACTGGTTCAGCAGTAGTACGAATAAATGCGACTCGCAAAGTTGCCAATCCCATCGCAGATGCATTCAAAAATCCCCTACTCCGGCGTTTTTTCGGAGAAGATGAGCAGCCATTCCCTCAAGAAAGAATTGAAAGGGGTACTGGTTCTGGTTTCATATTGAGTCAGGATGGGCAAATACTTACCAATGCCCATGTGGTGGCAGATACGGATACCGTACAGGTCACAATGAAGGATGGACGCACCTTTGAAGGACAGGTGATGGGGATAGATAAAATCACAGATGTGGCAGTAGTGAAAATATCTGCTGATAAATTACCTGTGGTGCAAATGGGTAATTCTCAAAATTTAATTCCGGGAGAATGGGCGATTGCTATTGGCAATCCCCTGGGTTTAGATAATACCGTAACTATTGGGATTATTAGTGCTACAGATCGCACTAGTGCCCAAGTTGGTGTACCTAACAGGCGAGTCAGTTTTATTCAAACAGATGCAGCTATTAACCCTGGTAACTCAGGGGGTCCGTTATTAAACTCCCAAGGACAGGTTATTGGGGTAAATACTGCCATTCGTGCCGATGCTCAAGGGCTGGGTTTTGCCATACCCATTGAAACCGCAGCCCGTATTGCTGAGGAGCTATTCACCAAAGGACGGGTGGATCATCCCTTTCTCGGCATTGAAATGGTAGATTTAACCCCAGACAAGAGAAAGGAGATTAACAAAGAAACTAACCTCGCCATTCAGCAGGATACTGGGATTTTGGTTAAGAGAGTAATAAAAGATTCTCCGGCTGAAAAGGGAGGACTACTCTCGGGGGATATCATTGTCAAAATTAATCGTAAACAGGTGAAAACCGCCGCTCAAGTACAAAAACAAGTAGACTTGAGTTCTGTAGGGGACATCTTGTCCATAGAAGTCCAACGTAAAGGCAAAATACAAACCTTTAAGGTACAGCCAGAGCCTTATCCCAAAAAATGACAGCTATTCGGCTTGGTTGGGATCTTTGATTGTGTGTCAAGTTGAGTTAGTTCGGTTTTGGGAAGCCCGCAGCGGTTTTGTGGAGGCAGTCTGGTTTTGGGGTCTCCCCAAATGGAGGAACTGGCGTGGTTTCCCACTCAGAGCAAATGGTATGTCTCCCCGCAGTTGCCACAATGGGGTTCCCCCGCCCCTGCCAACTTAACAAAACGGATTTTGAATTTACCGCACATCTAAAGTCCAAAGCCTTGTAACTGCTATTTTTCTGAGATTAATAGTCACTGACCGACATTGGGTTTACTGAGGTTATCCAGTTGCATCCGTTGCTCCATTTGACGCAGGAAGTAGCCTGTCATCATTGCTGAAGCTAGGAGACCAGCCAGATTATCCCTATCTGTAGTCACCTGTACATTAAAGCTCTCTGTGGGTAGAACACCCACTAGCCCTTGAACATTTTGGGAAATGATTTGTTTTATTTCCGGAGTGACAGACTGAGCTACACGGGCTAAAACTTCAGGGGACTGGTGCTGTAAATAGTTGAGTAACTGATTGGAGTTATCGTCAAAGTGCTCGTGTAATAGATGATTAGGGTGTTCCTCGGAGTTGTCATTCAAGAAGTTGGGATTAAACACCATTGGCAGTTATTCTTAGCTGAGTTGCTAATTCTACTCTAAACCATAGTATAACTATGAGCCATCTCTATTTCGCAGATCGGGTGGTTATTTAGCCATGCTCAAGGCGGCTAAACTCTCTCTGCTACTGGCTCTAGCTGTAATTCTAATTGTTTTTGCTCTGATTTATTGGCAAATGGTTGGGGGAGTTGATCAATTTGAAAATATTGATGAAACTTCGGGGTTACTTGTAGCGAAAAAGACCGAGATTCACTAGTACGGCGTTTGCGAACAAATCCTTGCTCTACCAGTTCCTGAACGTGCTGATACGCACCAGAACCGCGAACATTAATTAACTCACTTTGACGGATGGGGTTATTGAGAGCGATCGCGGCTAAGGTTCGCAATGCTCCCACACCTAATTCTACGGGAATCAGAGTTTGCACTAATTCTTGAAAATCAGACCTCAATTGCAAACTGTAGCCCTTAGAAGTTTGTACCACTTCTAGGGCACTATCTCGGCGGGCATATTCGTCAATGAGTTCAATGATCCCTTCTTCAACTGTAGTGCGATCGCAAGCGGCGCACTCGGCGATTTCGCCAATTGACAGGGGTTGACCCTTTAAGTATAGAATTGCTTCTATTTTAGTGGCTGCAGTCATCGTTTATTAGTCATCGATTGTTAGTCATCAATCATCATTGACCAAAAATAATGGGATACAAGCCCCGTCCTTATAGGACGGCTTGACCAAGTTTTGGTACAATAAACAAAAGTCGCCATAGGGCATTGGGAGACTCTAAACGGACATGGAGGGAAGGTAAGACTGCCTTGGCAGCACATCCCAGTGAAGTGTCAAGGAATCCTCGTTCCTTTAGGACGAGGAGGTATGTCAAATCAGTACAGATTGACAAGTGGCACGCATTGTATCATATCCACAGAAAAAGTCAAGGAATTTTAGATTTTAGATTTTAGATTTTGGATTGGTAACTGAAGCACTGGACGAAGGTTCTTTCCTCCGGTCGGGGAAACCCCGCCCCTACCGCTGACCACACTTACCACACTCCGGGCGGGGAGACCCCGCCCCTACTCCGAACTCCGAACTCCTTCACTCCTTCCCTCCTCCCCTCCTCCCCCAAGGCGAGATTCGAGGATAAATTCTGCGATCGCTAGATCTTGGGGAGTGGTAACTTTTAAATTGGTTTCTTCTCCCTCTACAATTTGTACGCTCAAACCACACTTTTCAAATAAGGCGGCATCATCAGTGACTTCCCACCCCTCACTTATACCTCTAGTGTGGCATTGCTTTAATAAATTGACTTCAAATCCTTGGGGGGTTTGTGCTGCCCATAACTGGCTGCGATCGGGTGTAGATTGAATTATGCCGCTTTGGTCTACTACTTTAATGGTATCTTTTACAGGCACAGCGGCAATTAAACCGGCACAATTATTCAGAGCTGCAGCACAGCGATCAAATAAATTTGGCGTGGCAAGGCATCGGGCACCGTCGTGTATTAAAACTTTTTTTGCATCTGCTGGTAGTGCTCTTAAGCCATTGTAAACTGATTCTTGGCGGGTGAAACCACCTTTAATAAATTCTACTGGCTTGGTTAATTGGTATTGGGAAATAATTTCCCGGAAATCTTCCCAGTCAGTGGGTTGAGATATAATCCCAATCCAACTGATAGAAGGTGCAGCTTCAGCAGCTAACAAAGTCCAACTCAGTAGCGATCGCGATCGCACTAACAATAGGAGTTTATTGCGGTTACTCCCCATTCTTTTCCCCATACCAGCTGCTGGAATTAGTAAATGCACAATTTTTCCTCAATCTTGAAATAGGGGGTAATGTGATGTTAGGTAACTGGTAATGGACAATTGGTAATAGGTTATTTTATATACCCTATTTTCTCTTTTCCCATCACTTATTCCCTAATTTTCATCCCCAACCCCTATATTCTCCTAAAATAAGTAGCGAGTAAGCGTAAATAAAATAATATGCGAGTAGTAGCCCTTGTCCCTGGCGGAATTGGCGACCAAATTCTATTTTTTCCGACTTTAGATGACCTGAAGCGAAGTTACCCTGATGCTCAGATAGATGTGGTTGTGGAACCTCGGTCAAAGGCAGCTTACCGGGTAAGTAAGTCAGTTCACGAAGTACTGCTATTTGATTATCAAGACCGTAACAGTTTAGCAGACTGGGCTAATTTGGTGGGTAGATTGCGCGATCGTGAATATGATGTTGCTATTACTACTACCAACAATTGGTCAGAAGGTCTGATATTATGGCTAACTGGTATCCCTACAAGAGTAGGTTTTAAAGGTAAAGGAGCGGGTTTTCTCACTCATACGATATCAGTAAAAACCGAACAGTACCTTGCTAATATGTATCATGATTTGCTCAAAGGTTTGGGCATTCATTCCCCTTGTCCGGAATTGACAGTTAATGTTCCTACACCAGATATTGATTGGGCAAATCAAGAACAAATTCGACTGGGAACAAAGGATACTGGCTACGTTGTGATTTATGGGGGTTCCGGTTACTGCGATAGTCCCAAAGGTCAAGCAAGAATGTACCCGGTAAAGAGTTGGAAGCAGATTATTCAAGATTTCCAGCAAAAGCAACCTGATTTGCCTTTAGTGTTGATTAAGGGACCAAATGATGAAGCTTTTATTCAAAGTCTCTTGTCCTTGACACCCAATATTAAGGTGAGTTCCCCAGATGACATGGGTAAATTAGCAGCAATCATTGCTGGAGCAAATTTGATGTTGTGTACCCACAGTCCTGCGCTGCACTTGGGTGTTGGCGTGCAAACCTATACCCTGGCTTTATTTGGACCCACGGACCCGGAAAAGTTATTACCCCAAAGTGATAAGTTTTTGGGTATTAAGTCTCCCACGGGTAAAACAGGGGATATTGCTCCCATAACCGTATTGGAGAAAGTTTGGGGAGGGTGAGAGAAAGTCAAAAGTCAAAAGACTTTTCTGTCAAGGTGACATTGAAGCAATCTCAAAAATGCCAAAAAACAAATTGTCCGCTAGGGGCGCGGCACCCAAAATCTCTCGGGTTATAGAATAACTAACCACAACCCACGCCGTGCCCTTTGTGGGATATCCCGTTGGAGTCGCTGACCCTCGTTTCTAGTGGTTTGTCCCATAAGTTATGAAGGGTAAAAAATGTAGTGGGAGCGTCTCGCTCCCTGCTGTAAGAAGGAAGCGGGCTGTCCTGCCTGCACTACAATAAACTATCAAAATTAATGGGACAGACC